>JAJZCB010000077.1 GCA_021846285.1 Bacillota bacterium | reverse complement strand
ACCCTTTGAACGACAACCACCGTTTCCGTCGGTGTGTCGACGACCGCTTCATCGGCGTTTGCCTTAAGCGGAATGAGAGCGCCCCGACGCCATCCGGCGTCGGCTGTAATCAGAAGTTTGGCGTCAGCGTCGATAATCCGTTCGCGCAGCGCTTTGGATGAAAAACCGCCAAATACGACCGAGTGAATGGCGCCAATTTTCGCGCAGGCCAACAGTGAAATGGGAAGTTCCGGGATCATCGGAAGATAGATGGTCACCCGATCCCCCCTCTGCACTCCCAGGCTTTGCAGCATATGAGCCGCCCTATCCACCTCGCGGCCAAGCATATCGTAGGTGAACACACGGCTGTCGCCCGGTTCCCCCTCCCACATGATGGCCGCCTTGTTCTTGCGCGGTCCCTGACGATGACGGTCGACACAGTTATAGGCAACGTTCAGTGTGCCCCCTTCAAACCACTTGGCGTGAGGCGGCTCCCAACTGAGAACGTTTTCAAAGGGTGTGAACCAACTCAGATGCTGAGCCTGCTCTGACCAAAATCCTTCGGGATCTTGCTGTGCGCGATCATAGACCGAATCGTCATTGAAATTAGCGTCTTTGCGGAAAGATTCAGAAGGAGGAAACAATCTCGTTTCGTGAAGCAGGTTGGACAGACGGCTGTCGTCATTCGGCATGTCAGGTACCCCTCTCAGAATAAATCGCCAGCTATTTTGTTACATTTTATCTCAATATATATATATCAGCAACACGTATTATATACGAGCTTTTACGATGTCTTTGCTGTCGAAGGAGAGGAACATGGCCACACCGCTGACAGACATGAATCGTTACAAATGTTACATGAACATTACAAATAGATATCTTCCGCCATTCCGAGAGAAAGCTGCGAGATAATAGGGAAAAAGGAAAAGGGGATGTCCGCAATCAGACGACGGTATAGCCTCATCACACTCTTCATCGCGGCTGCCATGCTCGGGGGAATCTACGGAGCGCGGCAGGCGGCGATCAACCATGCACAAAGCGCCCAACCAACCGCTGCCGCTAGCATTGCCGCGCCGGCGACGCCGGAGCGCGTGATGACCATCGGAGGCTCCATCGCAAAAGGCTGGATGGACACAGGGTGGCAAAATTGGCGAAAAGGTTGGCATGGGGGCTATCTGTCACGGGCCTTCACATCGTTGTCACAGACCACAAAAACCCGTTATACGATCTATGACCGTACGATCGTCGGAGCGAACGCGCGCCAATTGGCCACCATGTACGCGGGTCGTTATCCGCATTGGCTAAAATCCATTCGTCCGCAGATCGTGGTGATCTCCTGGGGCGGATTGAACGATGCGCTCCCAAAGACCCCGGTCGGCATCTACCGCGCGGATATTCTGAGCGAGATTCGCCAGGCGCTCGCCGTGCACGCGGTCGTGCTCATCGTGACGCCGCCCATTACCGAAGCCGCCCTGACCATATACCGCGCCGCGGTGCCGTTTTATCTCAATAACGAACTGAGCGTAGCTCGCTCGGTTCACAGCCCGAACGTCTACACATTTGATGTGTTCAATCAGATGAAAGCCTATCTGGCGGCGCATCATTTGACGTATCGCCCATTCATGGCCAATGCGTGGCATCCGAACGCTCGCGGCCATCAACTCGCCGGTAAACTCCTGTTTCAGGACCTATCCAGACGCTTCGGATCGCGACCGATCCGCTTCGTTCGGTAACAGAGCCTGCCCCGCGTTAAGACGAAACGAATGTTTGTCGAGTATGGTTCCCTTAGCGCTACTAACACGAGCGGGGGGATCAGTATTGAATTCGCGGTGGAGCATGCATTGAGACGCAGTCGCTATTCCCTCATCCTGGGTGGTCTGGCCCTTGTCGGAGTCGTTGCCACTGCCGGCGTTCGACCCGCGGTTTATGGCCGCCCGTCTCCCAAAGACCCGGGCGCGCCAACGACATCCCGTTTTGCGTCTCGCCATCCCCTCCCGCGAAGCGCGCAAAACGCGCAAAAAGCGATTACCGTGATGACGGTTGGCGGTTCCGTCGCTCATGGGTGGGTGGACACAAAGCAGGGGGGCGGTTATCTGGTTCGGGCTTTTCGGACGCTATCCGCCAGCACGGACGTTAAATACCACATCGTGGATCGCACGGTCATCGGCTCAAACGCCGTCCAAATCGCAACACAGTATCCGGCGTGGCTAAAAACCGTTCGGCCCCAAGTGGTGGTGATCTCTTGGGGCGGGCTCAATGACGCATGGCCGCGAACTCCCTTTTCGCGATACGAAGCGGAAGTCAACAGGGAGATTCACCTGGCGTTGGCGGTTAAGGCCTCCGTTCTCGTCGTGACGCCTCCCGTAACTCGCGCCACCTATACCCAGTACCGAGTGGCGGAGCCCCTGTATCTGGATCGTGAGATGAATGTCGCTCTCAGTTTCCACAATCCAAACGTCCATGTCTTTGATGTCTTTGACCAAATGAAGATGTACCTGAAAGAGCATCATCAGACTTATGTCCCGTATATGGCCGACGGGTGGCACCCGAACAGCCGCGGCCACATCCTGGCGGGTCGCATTCTGTATCACGACATGCGCACGGCCTTTGGCCGCTCGCCCATCAGATTGGAGGCCTGAGATGAGAAACGCCGTGATGAAGGCCCTGGCGGCGCTTACAGCGACCAGTGCTCTCGTATCGTCGCAATCGCTCGCTCCCGGTGTTCCCCCTGTGTCCGCCGCGTATATGATTCAGAAACTGGCGACTCTGTTGCCAAATTCCGCGCCGAACGCCCTTCGACCTGATCCCTACTGGGATGTCCAGGAAGCAGGACCAACTCTGTGGAATGACATCGCTTTTATGCAAGACAACGGCTGGCTTTCGACTACTGCCTCTGACGGCACTTATACATTCGGCGCAAACAAGGTCTTTGGCCGCCATGAAGCCGCAGTCTTGGTCGGGCGCATGTTCGGCGTAGCTGGGACCGCGCAGGCGTACGCAGTCCTCGACAAAATCGGCGCCTTTCGCGGAGTGAGCCAAAATCGCGCAGGCTTTACCGCGAGCGAAGCCGCCCGGTTTGTTCGCAACGTCGGCGCGTACGTGAAGCGTCACGGTTGGCATGTCGCCCTCTCTGCGCAGGGCAAGGCGGATCTTGAAAACCCCACGCTTGCGACGCAAGCAGGCATGGTGGCGGGACTTCTCGACACGTTTTCCCGCTTGCCGGTATGGCCAAAGTCTCTGTCCATGAGCGCCCCCTTCTCCGCACGCTCATGGATCCCTCCCTCGCCGCAGGCGTGGGTCGGCCTGCGCGCCGTCTTCCCTGGACAGCCGAGCAGCCGTTACGCAGCGCTTCTGGGCCTCTCCACACCGCAACCAGACGACCCAGCAACAGCAGGTCAGGCGGCTCAGTGGATCGCGCGATGGGCTGTGACCGCGCGCAAGATCAATTTGGCAACGAGCGTGTCCCGGAATCCCTTTGAGTGGGCGAAAACATTCTCCCTCTTTTACGGAACGAACGTGCAGTCGCCTGCGACAGTCCTGACGGCGGCGGACGCCCAGCGCATTTTGTCCAATCTTGTCGACAGCGCGCGCGGGTTTCGCATTTTGGGCGCGAACCGGATCGCCTTCCTGGCTCCGATCGTGACGCTCGGAAAACCCGGCGACGTGCCGAATTCCCTGTACTCAACGGCGGTCGCGGTGCTCAGGCAACTGCAGGCGCATACCGGGCGCACGTATACATGGAGCGACTGGCCGGGGCTTTACAAAGACGCGGTCGAAATGCAGAACAGCACGCAGGTGACCCTGACGCAAAACGGCGCTCTCTATTCCCGGCGAACGAGCAAAAGCTATGGCGTGGGAAGCGCTTTTCAGTGGGTGTCCAGCGCAGGCGTCGTCACGGGAGAATGGAATCAGTCCGTGACCGCCGTTAACTCTGGCAATCCTCACGCTGTGTTTGGCCTGCACTATCCCGTCGCGATTGAGTCCCACACCTTTTACGATGGCGCCGCGACGGAGACTGGCGCCACGCCACAGATTTCCGGGGCGCAAATCCTCAACTACACCTCGGATCCTTTCTCAAGCGCGACGAGTTCCTACTTTGGCTTCCTCTTGCGCGGCCCCAACTACCGCGTGCTTTACAAAGGGAACACGATCCTGAATGTCTCCTATGGTCCCAGCTTCATATCCAAATCCATTTCTCTTGGCGCCGATTACCCCGCATGGGCGGCCAATCAGCTGGGCTGATCTGTTCGCAATGCGGGGTTCCCCGGGCCGCGGCGCACGGACGGCTGCCTCTCTCTCGGCGCATCCCCGCCGATTCTACTTTGCGCCTACAGCCGCCTGCCGCCCGCCTTGACTGTCCGGAACCGCGTCGTTCGCCGCATCCGCTTGCGCACGCAAAGCCATGTCAGCGCGCACGGCCTGGTTGCAGGCAGACATAAAGGCGCGCGACACTGCGATGATGATATCTCGGTCAATGCCGATGCCGCGGTACTTCTCCCCGTCGACAGACACAGTGACAATCGCCTCACCGCTCGCCGTCTCCCCCGAAGAAATCGAGTGCAGTTCCAGATCCTCAAATTCGACGGGCAGCGGCACAGCCTGTTTGAGACAGTGGATAATCGCTTCTACAGGTCCAGCACCGGTTCCTGATAGCGTTTCTTCTCGCCCGCTGTCATTATGACGCACCTTGACAGACGCCATCCTGTCCATCTGGTTGCTGGTGAACACCTGAATGTCGACCAGCGAATACGGGTCAATGTGCATATCCACCGTTTCGCCTACCAGCGCGATGATGTCGTCGTCAGACACCCGCTTGTTCGCGTCCGCCAGCTCTTTGAACCGGGTAAACATGTCATCCAGTTGTGTGTCTGTCACATGCACATCGAATTCGCCGATGCGATTTTTTAGCGCGTGCCGGCCAGAATGCTTGCCAAGGATGATCATGTTGCGCGGCACCCCCAATCGTTCGGGGTCCATGATCTCGTACGTGGCGCGGTTTTTCAGCAGCCCGTCCTGATGGATGCCCGCTTCATGCTGAAACGCGTTGCGGCCCACAATCGCTTTGTTGTACGCGATCGGAAAATTCATCAGGCGGCTGACCACCCGTGATGTCTCGTAAATTTCCTCCAAATGTACACCGGTTCCCATCGCCAGTGTGTTTTTTCGCGTGTCAAGCGCCATCACGAGTTCTTCAAGGGCGCAATTGCCAGCCCGTTCCCCCACGCCATTGATCGTGACTTCAACCTGACTGGCTCCCGCCTGAATCGCGGCCAGGCTGTTTGCCACGGCAAGACCGAGATCATTGTGACAGTGTGCGCTGTACTCCGCACGATCACCCCCGCGCGCCTGCGCGCGAACGGTGGCAAACATGCGGCCATATTCTTCAGGCAGCGCATAACCCACCGTGTCCGGGATGTTGATGATGGAGGCGCCTTCCGCAATCGCCGCCTCAACCATTTGCACCAAAAACTCCATCCCTGTGCGCGTGGCGTCCATAGGCGAAAACTCGATGCGATCCACAAATTGCCTCGCGTAGGCAATCATCTCGCGTGCGAGTTCGAGCACCTGGTCCCGGGACTTTTTCAGTTGAAAGTCCAAATGAATTTGCGAAGACGAAATAAACAGATGCAGTCTGCGGTGCTCCGCATCACTGGTAGCTGCCACGGCCGCGTCGATGTCCTCGCGGATCGCGCGAGCAAATCCGCAGATCTCCACGCCGTGAACGGTTCGCGCAATCTGCTGCACAGCCGCGAAGTCCCCTGGGCTGGATGCGGGGAAACCCGGTTCAATGACGTCAACGCCAAGCGCTGCAAGACGGTGCGCGACACGAATCTTCTCGGCCGGAAACAGGGAAGCGCCCGGCGACTGTTCGCCATCGCGCAGCGTCGTGTCAAAAATACTGATCCTCCTGTGGTTCGATGCGCTTTGCATACGGGTCCCTCCACTCCTTTTTTATCTCTCTTTGACTCGGTGCTCGGTGTGCTTCGCCACTGCGCCCTGCAGCGGCGGACAGGATGTGGGTGTTTCCCTTCATGACTTCGAGAGCCAGTCCGCCAAATAAAAATGGCCATCGTCTCTTTCAAGAGACGATGGCCAGCATCGCGGTACCACTCTTGTTGATCCGAGCCATGCCCGAATCCACTCAGTCGCAGTCAGGGGTTTTCCCATGTGCACGCCTTATAACGGAGGCTCCCGTCAAGACGTAGGGCGCCCTCGCGCCTTTCGCCCTGCCGCTCCCGGACGAGTTCGGACTCCCACGGGCTGCATCGCACCAGTCTGCAGCTCTCTGAACGCATGGGTTCTGCCCTACTGCTTCCGTTCTGCGCGTTCTCCAATACCCAGTGACAATTTCTCAGGCGCCGATATGGTTCCAAGGGGTATTTTCGAAATTGTATCACCACTTCCGGGCCGCGTCAACCTCATGTGATCCGTTCATCCGTTCCCATTCGCGGCCCTCGCGGCCCTGACCATACGTTAAATGCCCGCCGCGAACACGCGATACTGCGCTTCCCATACGTCCTGATCGCGAGGTTCATACTCCGTCGCGCGCGACGAACGACGGATGATATCCCTCATCTCAGAGATGCCGTTCACCTCACCGAACGCGTGCAATTGCATGGCCATACTGCCAAACACGGTGGCCTCGACCGGTCCGGCGACTACGAGTCTGCCCGTTGCATTGGCCGTCCACTGACACAACAATCGATTGTTCGCTCCCCCGCCCACCAGGTGAATAACGGAAAGCCCGTAGCCCAGCACATCCTCCAACTGCTCCAACACCATTCGATACTTGCAGGCCAGACTCTCCAGGATGCACCGCGTAACCTCCCCAGGGGAATGCGGAGGCTGTATGGCGCGCTCCCGACACCACTGCGAAATGCGCGCGACCATGTCGCCGGGCGTCAGAAATTCAACGTCATCAGGATCAAAATAGGACTCGAACGCCTGGCACTCCTCCGCCTGATGCAACAGCGACTCGTACGTCACATCCAGCCCGTCGGCGCTCCAATTGCGTACGCACTCCTGCAGAATCCACAGACCCATGATATTTTTCAGCAGCCGGATGCTTCCCTCCACCCCGCCCTCGTTGCTGACGTTCAGACGCAGAGCTTTGTCATTCCGGATGGGTTGCGCGATTTCCGCCCCCATGAGGGACCATGTGCCGCATGAGATATACGCAAAACGGCTCCCAGCCTGTGCAGGCGCTCCGAGGACCGCCGACGCCGTGTCATGCGTTCCAACGGCAATCACACTGGTATTGGCCAACCCTATGGCCGCGACAATATCGGGTCGCAGCGTCCCCAAAATCGAGCCAGGATGCACAATGTCGCCAAACAGACGCCGTGGAAGTTCGAGGTCCGCGCTGAGCGAGTCATCCCAGAGTTTCGTCTGCGCATCCAATAATTGAGAAGTCGACGCGATCGTATATTCTGACGCAACGACTCCCGTCAGGAAATAGTGAAATAAGTCCGGCATAAACAGTAAATGACGCGCGGCCTCCAGCAGGTACGGACGCTGCATTTGCATCACGGCAAGCTGATATACAGTGTTGACCTGCATAAACTGAATCGCTGTACTGCGAAATATGCGCTCTCGCGAATGACGCGCGAGTACATGGTCCATTCCAAGCGCATTGCGCTCATCGCGGTGATGACCCGGCAACGCCAGCAAATCGCCCGCCTCGCCCACCAGACCGAAATCAAGCCCCCACGTGTCCACTCCGATGGATCGCACGGGTCCATCAGCGGCGGCGCGCCCCATTCCATAGAGCAGCTCCTGAAACAGTCGCGGAAAATTCCAATGCAAAAATCCGGCCAGGCGCACTGGCTCATTGGCAAACCGATGAATCTGCGAAATGTGTAGCGCGTCGCCATCATAGGCGCCAGAAAATACGCGGCCGCTGCCGGCGCCAAAATCCGCGGCAACAAACTTGGACAGAGCGCTTGACACCAACATCGCCCCCTTAAAAAGCGATCGGAAGAGTCCTCATATTGACACCAAAAATGTGCACGGCGTCGCCATGCAAGTCAAGTATATTCACACAGGCATTACACTGTACGATCCTTCTGTACGAGTCGATCGGCGCATCCAGCAGACCGGTCAGCAACAGGCGATTCAAGGTGCTGTGCGCGACGATCACCACATGCTCCCCGCCATGCCGCTGCGCCGCTCTCCTGATGGCAACAAGTGCCCGACGCTGCGCATCCATCAAGGGGGCCGCCCCTGGAACCGCGGTTGTTCCCGGCTGCGACTGCCACGCCGCGAACACTTGCGGATCACGTACGGCCACCTGCTGTTTGGTGAGCCCCTCCCAGGCCCCAAAGTCAACCTCGCGGAAATCTGGATCCTCCATGAGCACCGCGTTCGCCTTCCCCGCCGCCAACGACATGCCTGCCTCGTCAACGGAGTTTGTCGTGTATTGATCCGTGCTTTCGGGGTCGAAGGAGCTTTTACGCGTCGTCCATTGTTCGCTCACAATGACTGCGGCGGTGGCTCGCGACCGCTGCATACCCGAGTGGTAGACCGCTGCCAGCGGCACAGCGCTGAACACTCGACCCAGTTGCTGCGCCTGCCGCAAACCCTCGTTGCTAAGAGGAATATCCGAGGAACCGCAGAATCGATCGCCGTCTGCATTCCACTCCGTCTGTCCGTGACGCACCAGATAGATCACCCCATCCAACCCCCATTCACCGGTGTCACCGCACATAACCCCGACCTTCCAGTTCCCCCACAAACCGCCCATACAGTTCATCGTAGCGACCAGCCATCTCGACGCGCGGTTCCACAGGAGCGCCGTAGCTCACCATGTGCGAGACGGCCTCCAGCAAATCGCCAAATAGGCTGGCCGACGCTGCGTTGATCGCGCTCCCCATGGCCCCATCCACGCGCAGCGCGGGCACAAACGTCTGCTGCAGCACATCCGCGCGAATTTGCAGCCATACCCGACTCTTTGCCCCGCCGCCTGAAGCCAGGATGACGTCCGAAGTCGCCACCCCCAACTCCCGGATCACGTCATACGAGAACCGTTCCACATAGGCCACACCTTCCAGATGCGCGGCGTAATCTTCGACCTCATTGGCGGACATTCCCAGTTGAAAGCGTTCTGCGCGCGACGCCATAAAGGGAAACCGTTCGCCCGTTCGCTCCAGTGGATACACTACGATCCCCGAGGGCGTGACAGTCGGAACCTGCTCATCAAGTTTGACAAGTTGCGACCTTCCGAACCGCCTCTCGATCGCCTCGCCGCCCGTGTTGCTCGCCCCGCCAAGAATCCACCACCCCATCGGATGCCTGTGGCTGTAGAGACGCTGCTTGCTGTCGACGACAAGTTCCTCAGTCACTCCCTTAACCACAAGCGTGGTGCCAAGCGTCGAGTTCCAGTCGCCGAGTTTTACAGCGCCCGCCGCAATCTGCGATGCGACGCCGTCAGTCATCCCTGCGATGACAAAGGTCCTCGCGCTTAACCCCAGTTCCCCTGCCACGCTGCGGCTCACATGATCGATCAGCGTTCCGGAGGGCACGACCTTGGGCAACTGTGCGATATCGAGCCCAAGTTCCCGTTCCAGCGCGGGCGGCCACTCCCCGCCCACCAGATCGTAGCCGGATTTTAGCGCATTGGCCTCATCGGTCACATCATATCGTCCTGTCAATTGGCCCACAATAAAGTCCGCAGCATGCACGTAGCGACATCCCCCGAGATCCTTGCCGTGCCTCGACAGCCACACCATCTTCGGCAACCCGAACGACGTCGAGAATCGATACCCCATGCGACTCGCCAGATCTCCAAGCACATGGTTGCACATGACCGCTTCTGCGTCGGCGCGCGCGTCATTGTACATAATCGCAGGCGTGCGCAGTTCCCCCTGGTCCGTTACCGCCAGGACGGTTCCAGAGGTGGACGAAACGGACAGCGCGACAACGTCTGCGGCCGTATAACCCTTCATCCGGATCGTCGCCAGCACATCCCCGACACAGGTCTTGACACCGCTCCACCACTCGCCTGGATCCTGCTCCCTATGCCCCGCCGCCTGAGAGCGGGTCGCTGCCGCAAGCGGAAATATGCGCTCCGCCCGCGCCATGATGTTCCCCGCATCGTCCGCGACAATCATGCGTACTCCCTGGGTGCCCACATCGATGCCGGCTACAAACACGCGCATTACCCCTTCATCCGCTGCAATAGACTCACTCGATACTCTTCGGATTCCAGTGCCTGAACCTCCGCGCATTCTGCGCGACTCAGCACCCGCGGCGCGCCCATGAGACTCGCAATCACAAATACTTTCGCCGCATCCTCGAGGATTTCCGTACGAAAATACGCTTCCTTCAACGTGGCGCCCACCGTGACGGCGCCATGGTTGCGCAGCAGGACCCCGGCGGCTGATCCAATGGCCTGAGACACTCTGTCCGCCAGTTCGGCCGTCGTCGGCAGCACGTAATCGAGACACGGCAGATCCCCCAAAATGGCGGTGTGATCAGCAAACATGACGGGGATATCGCGCCCGGCGCTGATCACTCCGATACAATACACCGGATGGGTATGCACAATCGCATTGACATCGGGCCGATTCCTGTAAAGCTGCAGATGCATCAGCACCTCCGAGGAAGGGCGCAGGCCGCTGACTACGACGCCGCTCTGGACATCCACCTCAACCCAACCTTCTTGTGCGATGTCATCAAGCGCGAACCCCGATGGAGAAATGTACATCGATCCGCCCTCGCGAGCGCTGATGTTGCCGCCAGGCCCCGCCACCAGACCGTGCTGGCACAGTTTACCGGCAATCCGGGACAGTTGCTGCCTCACTTCGTGTGACCCATTCATAGAAAACCTCTCCACCCAGTGCCGACTTGAACTCACATTTTCAAACTTAACCCCACTAGAGTACAGACATACAGTCAGAGAATCGCTTTTGTTTATCACAAACATCTCGGCAATTTATGATTTCAACAAGCTGCAATTCAACGCACGGGAGTTCATTTCTGGCGATTGTACGGGTTCTGCGCCATTTGCTATAATGATATTCAACGCCACCAATCACTCGACAACGATTCCGTGCTAACAAAGAAATTTACACATAAATACGGGATCGTTCTATAACCAGGAGGTCCTTCCCATACTAGCCATTGAACGCCACCGTCAGATCATCAGCATGCTAGCGCAACACGGACTCGTGAAAGTATCGAGTCTCGCCCATACGCTGTCCGTCACCGAAGAGACGATCCGGCGCGATCTTGAAAAGCTGGAGAGCACCGGGCAGATCACCCGCATTCATGGCGGAGCGATCCCCGCCAACGTCAACGAGATGGAAGCGCCATTCGCCGAGCGTGAGGTCCGTAACCTGGGGGCCAAAGCCCAACTCGCGGGTGCGGCCCTCACGCTCATTGAGCCTGGCGACTCGATCGCCCTGGACGCCAGCACCACGATCCTGCAAATGGCCAGAATCATGCCGAATGAACCACATCTGGTTCTGAGTTATTCGATAGGCGTACAGATGGACCTATGCGAGCGCGACGCCATCTCAGTCATTTCCTGCGGCGGTCGCCTATTGCCGCGATCGCTGTCTTACGGCGGTTCCATGGCCGAAAAGTTTGTCGAACAGTTCCATGTCGACAAGTTTTTCTTCTCCTGCCGCGGCCTTAGCATTGAGCGTGGCATCAGCGACGCCAACGACATGCAGGCGCACATCAAGCAAAAGCTTATGTCCATCGCCGATCAGTCGATTCTTGTGGTAGATCACAGCAAGTTTGACCAAGAAGGCTTTGCCCGCATCGCTTCACTCGAGCAGGTCAGCGCCGTCGTCACCAACGCCCCTATGCCGGAAGCGTACACCGCATGGTTCGCAGACAAGGGGATCCGTGTCATCGAAGCATAGCAGCCTCGGTCAGTTCCACCCTTGCCCGCCCATACCCCTCGCGAGGATTCGCTGCGGATAGTCGCTTCGCAGATACGCCTGCAGGGGATCAGGCGGCGCGCCCGCGACTTCCCTCACTCGCCTTAGTAGCGGGCGCACATCCAGCTCAAACGCATCGCGCACGACGCCTTCCGCCGCCAGCACGTCACCGCTGGCCTGCGCCGTCGCCAGGGCTCCGAAGTCGATCAGGAGCGCCTTTGCGAGCGCCGTCTGCACATTCATGACAGATCGGATCATCGCCGGAATCTTCGGCTCAATCGCGTGACTCTGGTCAATCATGTAGGCGATCCGGCGTGCGTCATCCTGCAAATCTGTATGCACAAACTCCGCCTTCACCAACTCGGCAAAGATCAGGAACAGCTCATAAGGATCGGCCGCGCCCACGATAAGGTCGTCGTCCGCATAGCGCCGCGAGTTGAAGTGAAAACCTCCGAGCTTCCTTTCGTCCAGCAGATTGACCACGATCTGTTCGACATTGGCGCCATGAGGATGGTGGCCCAAATCCACCAGCACCTGCGCCTGTGGCCCCAGGCGCTGCGCCAGCAACAGGGCTGTACCCCAGTCGGGAATGTCGGTGTGGTAAAACGCGGGCTCGAAGTACTTGTACTCGATGAGCAGGCGCATGCCGACAGGCAGTTTTCCATACACGCGCAACAGCGTTTCGAGCAGACGGTGTTTGCGCGCCCGAAAGTCGTCCTGCCCAGGATAATTGGTGCCGTCCGCCAGCCACAGACTGATCGTGTCCGACCCCACCTCACCCGCCGCCGCAATACACTCTTCGATATGCGCGACAGCCTTCTCGCGCACTCGCGCATCCGGGTGGCACAGACTCCCCAAGCGATAATCGTCATCCTGAAACAGATTCGGGTTGACAGCCCCGATCGTCAATCCCACCTCCTGCGCATACGCGCCCAAATTGGCGTACTCATCCACGCGATCCCACGGAATATGGATGGCGACTTTGGAACACGCTCCTGTCAGACGATTGACCACAGCGGCGTCTTCCAATTTTTCCACTGGCGTTCGCGGCACGCCAGCCTGCCTGAAGACCTTGAAGCGAGTGCCAGAATCCCCGTAGCCCCAGGACGGCGTCTCAATCTGAAAACGTCCCAGGAACGCCTGCGCACGCGCCAGATCGAGACCGCGCTCCTCCTGTTCTGAAAACCAGTCCCTGTCACCCACGCCCTAACCCCCTACCTGGTGTACGCTCCGACCACTCCGCCATCCACTGTCAATATGCACCCCGTCGTCTTGGCCGACCGACTTGAAGCGAAATAGGCAATGGCCTCGGCGACATCCTCTGGATATACGCTCTCCTTGAGCGTCGTGCGTTTGCGGTAGAACTCTTGCAACTCATCGACCCCGATGCCATAATTGCGGGCGCGCTCATCTCTCCACTCCGAAGACCAGATGGCCGATCCCTGCAGCACAGCGTCAGGACACACAGAGTTGACCCGGATTCCATACGCGCCGCCCTCTTCCGCGAGACATCTCGCCAAATGCAGTTCAGCCGCCTTTGACGCGCTGTACGCCGCCGCGTTTTTCCCGGCAAACAGACCGTTTTTCGACGCCACAAAGACGAGGTTTCCGCCCGTTCCCTGTTGTTTGAACAGTGAAACGGCCGTACGCGACACCAGGAAATACCCGGTGGCGAGCACGCTTATATTGACCTGCCACTCATCCAGGGATGTCTCATCCACAGGATGCGACGTCGAGATTCCCGCATTGGATACGACGATGTCGACGCCTCCATACCGCCTGACCGTCTGCTGATACGCCTTTCGCACACTATCCTCACTGGTCACATCGAGCCCCACCGCGAAGCAGCGCCCCGCGCCGTGCCTGCCCTGCGCCTCGGCGGCTGCCGTCTGCGCTCCCGGCGCGTTCAGATCGGCGATGACGACATGCGCGCCGTCTTGCAAAAATCGCTCAGCGCTCGCCTTGCCGATGCCTCCCGCTCCCCCGGTGACAAAGACGACGCGGCGGGAAAATTCCCGTTCCGGCGGCGCCAGCGTCATTTTGTAGAGCTCAAGCGGCCAGTATTCCACTGCGTAGGCCTCTGCTTCTGTCAGCGAGACAAACTCGTCCACGGCAGATGTCCGTTTCATCACCTCAATGGCGCGATGATACAGTTGCGCACTGACATCCGCCATCTCGTCGGACTTTCCCGTCGCGATCATGCCGATCCCAGGGATCAACACAACCCGTGGATACGGATCGCCCTCAGGATCCCCAAGATCTCTGTGACGCTCCTGATACTCTCGATACGCCGACACGTACTCCTCCAGCTGTTCCCGCAGCCGCTCCGCCAGCGCGTGCGCACTGTCGCCGGGGGTAAAATCCGCAAACAGCGGCGTCCGTTTGGTGTGCACCAGATGATCCGGGCACGCCGCCCCCACCTGAGACAGCCCCCTGCTGTCACTGGCGCAGACAAACTCCATCACCTCTGGAGAGTCGTCATAACGCAGAATCATCCGCTGGCCTTGCGACACCATGCCGCGAACGGCAGGAAGCACCGTGAACAGCAGTTCATCGCGGACAGTCGCTGGCAGCGGCTCTACCAGTTGCCCGCCAAATGGCGCCTTCCCCTCCATCTGTCCGGCAAAATACTCCTCCGCCCGTCTGATCGCCCAAAGTGTATTGCGATACGCCTCTAGAGAGGTGTCGCCCCAGGTGATCAGCCCGTGTTTGCCCAGCAGCACAAGCCGCGCCTGTGGGTTGTCGCGCACTGCCAACGCCACCTCTTTGGAGAGCGCGAAGCCCGGTCGCTGATAGGGAATCCAGATCGCCTCGCCGCCATACAACCGCTCCGCAATCTCTCGCCCGCCCTGCGCGCAGCACAAGGCGATAATCGCATCCGGATGCGTGTGGTCCACTTCCTTAAAGGGCAGAAACGCGTGCAACAGCGTCTCGATAGACGCCCGCGGGAAACCAGGACCTGTCACGCAGTGAGACAGATAGTCCACCATCTCCTGATCGGACAGCGACTCGCGCTCTAGCAGCGGCAGTACGTCAGCAAGACGCAGGGGTGTAAATCCGCGCTCCGTGATCGTCGCCAGATCCGACCCGCTGCCCTTCACGTACAGCGTCTCCTGCGGCTCGCCCTTAAAATCGATGACTGTCGCCTTGCTCGACGTGTTGCCTCCGCCCCAATTGGCTACGCGGCGATTCGCCCCCAGCAGGTTGGAACGATACCGTAGTGACGACACTGTGTCCAAATCTCTTGCTGCTTCGTCGTTCCAGAGGTCATGGATCAACTGGACAACCTCCCTCGCAAAGTTTTAGAATCGCACAAAAACCCGCACGCACACGTCTTGACGGGGCGCACATCCACGAACCGGCCACCCGTCTGTCCGCCTGTTCAATTGTTGTCCAGTCGCAGCCCCATACCAGGCGTCAGTTCCAAGGGCTCCATCCACTCGTGAGCCGCGTTCCTCGCGGTCATCTCAGCCATGACCTCAGCGCGCCCGGGGCATGCATTGGCCACCCCGCGAACCGTGGTGGACAGCCCCGCGGCGCAATTCGCAAATTGCGCCGCCGCCAGCGCATCACCGCCCGACTCAAGAATCGCCGCCAGCGCCGCCAGGTACACATCGCCCGCACCTGTGGCGTCGACCGCATCGACCGGCATCGCGGGCGCCAGCAGACACCGCCCATCACGCTGGACGATCACCGAGCCGTGTCTCCCCATCTTGACAAATAGCGTACACATCGGCCCGCCGGACGATCTGTCGCCCTCAATCCGCCCGCGCAATCTGTCGATCGCGTTCAGGAGCGCGTCGCTGTCCGCGATGTCCGTATCTGTCAGCGCGCCGAGTTCACCCAGATTGGGTGAGTAGACAAACGCCCTTGACAGCAAAGCCACATCGCGAATCGGAAACGGTCCGCCGTCGAGATAGACTCGCGAAACGCCCGACGCGCCCCGCAGCACAGCTTCCACCACATCGGGCGGCGTCTCCATCTGCATCAGCAGGGGGCCTGCATGCTCATGTTGCGCCTGCAAAACGAATGGGCGGGAGAGCGCCGCATTGGCCCCCGGATCAACAAGGATAAAATTTTGACCCCGCGCGTCCACGACGACAAACGCTTGACCCGTCGCCCCGTCGGCTACGAACAGTTCTGCTTCAATGCCGAGCGCAGCGAGTTCCTCACGCACCCGATCGCCGGCGCTGTCCTTCCCGATCCCGCACACAAACCGCACATCCACCCCGAGTCGTCGCAGCGCCCTCGCCTGGTTCAATCCTTTACCGCCCACTTCCGCCGCGGACAGCGCCGCCCTCGTCGTCATGCCAAACTGCGGAAACTCTTCCACACGCCAGGAATAGTCGATATTGACGCTGCCGATAACCAAGGCCGCCGACACAGTGTTACCCCACCTCCCGCGTGAAAGTCGCCATACTCTCCGCATAGCTGCGGTCTGCGCGAAACAGCCCCGAAGTGCCCAGCACAAACCCGGTGGCGCCACACAACCCAAGGCGCTGCGCACGGTGCTCGTTGATCGCGCCGTCGACCCAAATGGGCAACTCCGGATAGCGTCCATGGATGGCCTCTACGAGCGGGTACACATCCTCATCAAACGGCTGGCCCGCAAACCCCGGAGGCACGGACATGCACAGCACATAATCCGGCGCCACAGCCGCAATCCTGTCGACCTCGGCGAGAGACGTGAGCGCCAAGCCCGTTTTCACTCCATGATTCTGCAAAGTCGCCTTCAATCGCTCCGCCTGCACATGCGGCTGAAGATGAAACGCGATCGCGTGCGGATGTTCGCCGATCAGTCGAGCGATGTAGTTCTCCGGGTCGTCCACCATGAGATGAATGTCAATCCTCAGGCGCGTTACCCTGCGCACCTTGGCGGCCAGATCGAGCGACAGCGCCAGATTGGGAACAAAGTGTCCATCCATGATGTCAATGTGCAGTCCGTCGACACCCGCATCCTCCAGTTGCCGGATCTCCTCGCCGATTCGCAACGGATCGGCGCACATCAGAGAGGCGCTCAGGTACAACTCGCGACCTGGCGACCACTCGCGCGCTGGCTGCGCTGACTCCGCCTCGTGCTCCGCATCACGCTTTGGCGCTGACCCCGCCTCATGCTCCGCATCACGCTTTGGCACTGGCTCTCCCCCCACGGGCAAACCACCGGACCAGATAGCCCTGGAATAGAATCACAACGATCAGCACACCGCCGATCGTGCCCGTTTCAATCACTGAGTTGATGTTGGCCAGACTGAAACTGTAACTGACAAGTGTGATGACAAGCGTGGCAATCGCCGTGCCCCACACGCTCCCCTTGCCGCCAAAGATGCTTGTGCCTCCCAGGACGGCGATCGTGATCGCGGCCAGATTGGCGGTCGCTCCGGCGTCCGGACGGGCTGTCACCAGCCGCGAACTGTCCACCACACCCGCGACGGCGGCCAGAAAACCGGTGATCACATACGTCCACATGCGCACCTGCTTGACGTTGATCCCAGAGAGTACAGCCGCCAGCTGGTTGGTGCCAGTCAGATACAGTTGCTGTCCGTACACCGTTTTGCTCAGCAAAGCCCACAGAATCAGCGCCGCAGGAACATACAGCAGCACAAATTGCGCCGGCAAACCCCAGATCAACCCCTGGCCGATAAAGCTGTACGACGCCGGAAAAGCCGACACATCGATGCCGTCTGTCAGCAACAGCGCAATGCCGCTAAACGCATACATCGTCGCGAGCGTCGTAATAATGGCGGGAATCTTCACGCGCGTGACAAGCAAACCATTGACAAACCCCATGACGACGCCCGCAGCCAGTCCGGCGGCGACCGCCAGCAAAATGTTCACATGGCCTTGCGCGAGCAGACCCACAATGACCTGGGAAACGGCGTACATGGAACCGACCGACAGATCGATGCCGCCGCCTCCGCCCAGAATGACAAGCGTCTCACCCAGGGCGATCAGACCGATCTCAACCCCAAACGTGATCATCGAGGACACGTTCTGGAGACTGAGAATGACTGGTTGCAGGATATTGGCGCCCACCACCGTGAAGACCAGCACGAGAATGAGGACGCCGTAATTTTCACCGATCTTTCGAAACACTCCTGCGCCCCTACTCATGTGCAGCACCTCGCTGATTCAGCAAGCTCATGATGACCGCGATGATGATCATGGCGCCCGTCACAACCCCGTTCCAGAACGGCTGGATCTGAAACAGAATGACGCCGTCCGAAATGAGCTGCGTCAGGATCGCGCCAAGCAGACTGCCGATCACCGTGCCGCGACCACCCAGGATGCTCGTTCCGCCGATCACCACGGCCGCGATCACGTCGAGTTCAAAACCGCTCCCCGTCGTCGCCTGCACGAGCGGACTCTGACCGAGCGTCATGAGCGCCGCGATAGCCGTCAAAGCGCCCAGTGACACATAGGCCACGTATTTGACCCGTTTGGTCGGCAGACCCAGTACACCCGCCGCCTCTTCATTGCTTCCGATCGCGTACACGTGACGGCCCATCGGACGCCTGCGCAGCATATACGCCGCAACCAGGACGATGGCGACCGTCAGGACAAACGACCAGGGAATAACCCACAATTTGTCGAGCACAAACCAGGTGGTGAGCGTCATCGGAATCGTGGAGATCCAGTTGCCGCCGAGCAGCGCGTACACGACGGCCCGCCAGATGCTCATCGTGCCCAGAGTCACGATGATCGGCGGCAGTTTGCGCGAGGCGATGAACCACGCATTGATGAGTCCAGCTAGGGCGCCCGTGACAAGCGTCAACAGTACGACGAGAGCGATGGGCCAGTTCTGTTCAAAGGCGAGACCGGCGACCGTAGCGGTAAGACCCACAACGGAGCCGATCGAGACGTCGATGCCGCCCATGACAATCACCATGGTCATGCCGATGGCGGGCACAGCCGTAATGGCTGCATTGACAAAAAGGCTGGTCAGGTTGGAGGAGGACCAGAAGTTGCCGTGCGAGCCGATCGCGATGATCACCACGACCGCCGCGACGATGATCAGGAGGATCGTTTCGTAGCGCACGCTGCGCTTCCCGGATTGCTGCGACTGATGGACCGACAGATTCCCTGTGCTCTGTGTTGCGATAGCAAGTGGTTTCATTGCGCCTCCTCCTGCGCGGGCATGCCGATCGCGGCCCCCAGAATGTCTTCGGCCAGCGCGTCGGTCACTTCCTCATACGACGCAACGATCGAACCGCGATTCATGACCATAATGCGCGAACTCACTGCCAACACTTCCGGCAGATCCGAAGAAATGACGATGATCCCGAGCCCCTGTTCCGCCAAACTGCGGATCAGATCGTGGATGTCTCGCTTTGTCACCACATCGATCCCGCGAGTCGGTTCGTCGAGAATCGCAACCGCCAGATTTTCCGCCATCCAGCGGGCGATCATGACCTTTTGCTGCCCGCCGCCAGACAGACTGATGATCGAGTCGCTGGGCGCGCCCATTTTGATATTGAGGTCGGTGCGAAAGCGATTCACGACCTTGGCGACCTCCCGCCAGCGGATGTTGGAAAGGGGCCCTGCAAGCCGTGGAAGCACGGTGCTGACAAGGTTGCTTGAGATCGACTGAAACGAGAATATACCCTGCAATTTGCGATCCTCAGGCAGATAGCCAATGCCATGCGCGATGGCCTGACGCGGAGAGCGGATGCGCACTTCTTGCCCCCGCAGCCGCACAGTGCCGGATTTTGGCCGCAGATAGCCAAATAGACTCAGCGCCACTTCGGATCGTCCTGCGCCCACCTGGCCATAGAGGCCGAGCACTTCCCCCTGACGAACAGCGAACGACACGTTCGCGTACAGGGGATCGAGCGTGAGCTGCTCCACCTCAAGCACCGGTGGCCCTTCGGGTTGCACGGACAGCTTGCGCTCCCTGGGCGCCGCATAGTCGCGCGTCGCCTTTCCGGCCATCAGCGCCAGCAGGCGTTCCGGTTCGAGTTCCGAGCGGTCCGTGTGCCCGACCACCCGCCCATCCGTCAGCACGGTCGCTTCATCTGCGATCACCAGCAGCTCCTCAAGACGATGTGAAATATAGACGACGGCCTTCCCGGACTGTCGCAAAAATGTGATGACATCAAACAGATGATCCGTCTCCGCACCCGACAAAATGGAAGTCGGTTCATCAAACATGATCAACCGCGAGTCGTAGACAAGCGCCTGCGCGATCAGCACAAGCTGCTGATAGCCAAGGCGCAGTTTGCTGATCGAAACAGGCAGAATGTCCGGATCGAGTCCCAGGCTTTGAAAGATCGGCAACGCCTTTTCACGCATGGCCGCCGTGTCAAAGTTGCCGAACCGGTCGAGAATGGGGTGGCCGATGAAGATATTTTCCAAAACGGATAAGTGTGGAAAGATAAGGGGTTCCTGATACACGCAGGAAAATCCCAGTCGCCTTGCTTCTGAAGGCATCGTGATCGCCACGTCTTTGCCATCGAGCACGATCTGTCCGGAATCCGGCTGCAGCACGCCCATGATAATTTTGATCAGTGTGGACTTGCCCGCCCCGTTCTCTCCGACAATCGCATGCACGCGCCCGGCGCTCAGTTCAATGCTCGCGTTGCTCAGAGCCTGCGTACCGCCAAACGCCTTGCTGATGTTCTGCAATGCCAGCAAACTCATGCGCATCCCCATCCCCATGTAGGCAGCACGCCCGGAGATCCGGGCGTGCTGCACGCAAGCATCAGAAGTTCAAGCCGATGTTCGATTTGTCGATGATCAGCGGAGGCCCAAGCAGGAGCATTTTCCGA
>JAJZCB010000076.1 GCA_021846285.1 Bacillota bacterium | reverse complement strand
GGCAGTTGTCACTTCTGGAAGCGCCCGAGGGTGATGAGAGTAACGGGGGCCAGACAGTGAGTTCGCGCAAGGCGGATCGGCAGGAGCGCGATGATCCGCGCCAGATCGCAGAATGGGAGAAAGACCTGATAGGATTTGTAGTGTCCTATGACGCATTTGAAAAGGTGACAACTGCTGCGCAGCGCTTGGGAGTGCCGCCCATTTCGGAACAGTTGGCGATGCTGGACGGGAAACCGGGAACGGCGCGCGGCGCTTTTGTAAAAATAGTGGGTCAGGTGGCGACGGTGCGTGCTGTGCGAACAAAAAAGGGCGACACAATGGCGTTTTTGACAATGGAGGACAGTACCGCCCGGGTCGACATCGTGGCGTTTCCCGCTGTTTTTCGATTGTTGGAACGAGTTCCCGAACCGACCGAAATCCTCCTGTTGTCGGTGAGGCGCGACGAGAGTCGGGCCACAACGCTTATAGCCAACCAGATTACGAAGTATACAGAGCGCGCCGACGCCTGTCTCTATATCCATGTGGGCGCCGACCTGGAGGGTCAGCGCGCAAAGCTCACACAATTGCGCGAGCGGTTACTGGCGAACCCAGGCAACACGCCCGTCGTTCTTGTGTACGCCTCCGGAAAGATCAGGCCGCTCGGCGCCCTGCAGGTGCGAGTCACGGATGATTTGTTGGAGGCGTTGCGAGCGATCACGGGTCAAGATTCGGTGCGAGTGGTGTGAGAGCCTTTGGCGCTGTACCCCTCAACATTTGCATGGGGAAATACGACACCAATTCTTCCGGCGGATATTTTCGGCCAATTTCCTTGCCGCGTTTGCGAACCGTTTCGATGATGTCTTCGCGGGCTTTCCAGGGCAGTGTCGAGAGTTCTTCCTGCAGCCAGCCAACACCGTACATGAAATGCCGAATGACTTTGTCGGGATCCTGGAAGATTGTTGTCAAACGACGCTCGTCGACGACCAGATCCAAGAGTTCCGCGGCTTTGAAAGCTTGCGGCGCCTGTTCGGGAAAAAGCGTAAAATCCCGCGATTGCGCCTGGTGATCGCCCTTTAATTCCAAAATAGGCAAAAACCACTCCCGCATCGCGGGTTCATTCAGTATTTGCGATTTAAGAGGATGGAAACTCGCGACAATCCCTCCCGGTTTGGTCACGCGTCGCATTTCACGCGCAGCCAGATCCAAATCGGTGAAGTGCAGGAAACCTACACCGATTGCCGCATCAAACACGCCATCGTCAAACGGCAGTTCTTCCGCGCGCGCCTGTCGAAATTCAGCCCAGTCGACACCCCGCGATCGTTGCTGTTGCCAGGCTCGTTTAATCATGCCGGCGGATGGATCGATGCCTATGATGTGTCCAGTGGGCCCCACACGTTCCGCCAGTCCGCCTGCAAAGGTGAATACGCCATTGGCGCAGCCCAGTTCCAGTACTCGCATACCCGGCTCAATGCCCGACCAGTCGAGGAATTCGCGGCGCAACTCAGAGGCGTTTGGCCAAATTTCCGCAGACAACTGCTCATAGTCAGTGAAACGGCTCAACTGCGAAATGCGCAACATCCGCAAACGTTGCGCGAGATACCCCGACTTCTCAAGGACATCGTGCGCCAATCGCAACGATTCCCTGCCTTCATCCGTAAGCGCTACGAAGCGATGTCCGTCGATGATGTCGATCCTGTAGTTTCCGAGCAATGTTCCAAACAGGAGTTCCTCGCCAAGGTCATAATCAACCCACGGACGATGCCAATGGCCGGGTAAAAACTCCCGTTCTGGAATGGAGCCGTAATACGCGATCGCGTTTTGGTTTTCCCAACTCGTTGCGATCATGTACAGTTGCAGAAGTTTCGAAAACCCGTGTTGCTGCGCAAATGCAACCGTTTTCTCCAAAGCTTCTTCGGCCAATAGCTCATCCACCTCCAGGCCGCCGGTTCGTTCATGGGCCATGAGGACGGCCGTGGACGCCACAATCTCGTACATGGCCGTGCGCGGCAATTTCTCGGGGGACGGAAGATCGTTCAGGACGTTCAAACGTTCCCATTCGGTCCATGATCGAATGGCGAAGGAACTGACTTCCGCGTCGAGCATTTTGAATATACTAGCATCGAAACGTCCGTTGCCGTTAACCCCTGCCAACCATGGACTGATCACCAATCCGGCCGCCTCGAATTCCCGAAACTCGTCTACCAGATTCGGATATATAAACATCTCGATACCCCCGCAGTGAATTCGTGCTTCTGTATTCGACGATAATCCCCTCCAATCCTTCACCCACAGGCTTATTTACGCTCATAGGCTGAATCGCGCCCATGCAAAAAGAATCATTCTACCGGTCGATTGGTCCATGATATAATAACTCAATACGCTTCGAGTGAAAGAAGCCTGCGCCAGGAAGGAATGGACCACCATGGATCTGTACCAAGAGGCCCTAAACATGCACAGAGAGCATCAGGGCAAAATCGCGCTTTATCCCAAGGTGCCTGTCGCGACCGCAGTGGATCTGAGTCTCGCGTATTCTCCTGGAGTCGCGGAACCCTGTAAAGAGATTCACAAGGCTGTGGAAACCGTCTATGAGTACACCGCAAAGGGCAACCTCGTTGCGGTGGTGTCCAATGGCACGGCAGTTCTCGGCCTCGGGAACATTGGTCCGGAGGCGGCGATGCCCGTGATGGAAGGCAAGGCTGTTCTGTTCAAGTGTTTTGGCGGTGTTGACGCATGGCCGCTGTGCATTGATGCGACCGAAGTCGATCGAGTCGTTGACTTTGTGAAAATGGTCGCGCCGACGTTTGGGGGGATTAACCTCGAAGACATTGCCGCGCCAGCCTGTTTTGAGATCGAGGAACGCCTTAAGCGCGAAACCAACATTCCCGTATTTCACGACGATCAGCACGGCACTGCCATTGTTACGCTCGCGGCGCTGATCAATGCGATGCGGATCGTGGACAAGAAGCTGCAGGAGATCAAGGTGGTCGTGAGCGGCGCCGGCGCTGCGGGTATCGCGACTGTGAAACTGCTCTTGTCCTGCGGGGTGCGCTATGTCATCATGTGTGATACCAAGGGTGCGATCTACGAAGGCCGCGATCACATGAACCCCCTTAAGGACTGGGTTGCCAAGAACACCAATCACGATCGCGTACAGGGGCCGCTTGAAGAAGTGATCAAAGGGTCGGACGTATTTGTCGGAGTGTCTGTGGCAAACACGGTTACGCAGGACATGGTTCGATCCATGGCCACTGAACCTATCATCCTGGCCATGGCGAATCCAGATCCGGAAATCGTTCCTGCGGAAGCATTGGCGGCGGGGGCTAAAGTCGTGGGCACAGGCCGTTCCGATTATCCGAACCAGGTGAACAATGTGCTGGCCTTCCCGGGAATCTTTCGCGGGGCGCTGGACACCCGCGCTTCGACAATCAATGAACCGATGAAGATCGCGGCGGCCTACGCCATCGCAGGACTCATTCAGGAGAAGGATCTGCGACCGGACTATGTGATTCCCAGGCCGTTTGATCCGCGCGTTGCGCCTACTGTGGCGCGCGCTGTCGCCCAGGCAGCCATGGATTCCGGCGTCGCGAGGGTGCGCGTAAGCGCTGCGGATGTCGAGGCAAGGACCCGCGAACTCGCCAGCATTCGCTAGCGGTGCCTCCGTGGATTCCTTTTCTTGCTACTGCACTTTTTCGCGTGTTAAGATGATAGTAATTAAACGAGCCGACTAGGAGGTACTGGTGGCAGTGTGGACAGTTATCTACATAGCGGCTAGTAAACGGCTGGCGGATAAGATTTGTGAAACACTGTCTGCGGAAGGATTCCTGGTCAAACAGCGGCAGGCAAGCACGGCCAAGCAGCAGTTCGAGATTCTCGTGCCGGAGTCCGAACTGGATGATGTGCGGGACATGCTGAATGACATTTTGCATTCTTCGTTATCCTGAGCGAGCGATTTCTGGCGGCCTGAGGTGGTTGGTCCGTGAAAAAACATGAGGTGACGGAGTGTTAAAGGATCTTTTTCCAAAGAAAAAACGATACGCCACGGTGGCGCCTCATCCCGGCGCGCGCGACAAGGTGCCGGAGGGTCTGATCGAGAAATGTAAACGTTGCGGGCAGATTCTTCTAGGCAAGGAACTCGAAAAACACCTGAAGACTTGCCCGCACTGCGGCTATCATTTCACTCTCACCGCTCCCGAGCGCATTCAGATCACACTGGATGAGGGTTCTTTCGAAGAATTCGACGCGGACCTGACGCCAGGCGATCCTTTGCTCTTTCCTGATTATCCAAGTCGCGTGGCGAAGGCGCAGGAGGCCACGGGGCTTAGAGAAGGCGTCGTGACTGGCCGGGGCGCCATTTGCGGCTGCCCTGTAGTGGTCGGCGTGATGGATTCGCGGTTCATCATGGGCAGCATGGGTTCCGTGGTTGGCGAGAAACTCGCGCGCGCTGTGGAGGCCGCGGTGAGATTTGGTTTGCCTGTGGTCCTCTTTACCGTGTCTGGCGGCGCCCGCATGCAGGAGGGGATTTTCTCGCTCATGCAGATGGCCAAGATATCGACCGCTCTTGCGCGGCTGAATGAGACTGGACTTCTTTACATAGCCGTACTGACCAACCCCACCACAGGCGGAGTCACCGCGAGCTTCGCCATGCAGGGCGACATACACTTGGCGGAACCTGGCGCGACCATCGGATTTGCGGGGCGGCGAATTATCGAACCGCTCATACGGCAAAAATTGCCGGACGAGTTCCAGACGGCGGAGTTCGTTCTCGAACACGGGATGCTCGATCAAGTCGTGCATCGCAAGGATATGCGGGCGCTGCTGGCGACCATTTTGTCGCTGCACCCTCAAGGAGGCGAGACTGTTGGCTGTAGAACTGCCCTTTGAGAAACCGTTGATTGAATTGCGCCTCAAGATCGAGGAACTGAAGCAGTTTACCGAAGAGAAGGGCATCGACATGAGTGTGGAAGTCGCGACCCTTGAGGCAAAGGCGAAGACGCTCGCCGAATCGATTTACCGGGATTTGACGCCCTGGCAAAAGGTGCAGATCGCGCGGCATCCAGAACGCCCGACCACTCTGGACTATATCAGGGGCATGTGCGACGACTTCGTAGAATTGCACGGTGACCGATCCTTTCGCGAAGACGCGGCCATTGTCGGAGGCATCGCCAGATTTGACGGGTATCCGATCACTGTCGTGGGTACGCAAAAAGGTCGCGATACCAAGGAAAACATCTTTCGCAACTTTGGCATGGCTCACCCTGAAGGGTACCGGAAGGCGCTGCGACTGATGAAACAGGCGGAGAAATTTGGGCGCCCGGTTTTGACTTTTATCGATACTGCGGGCGCGTATCCCGGCTCTGGAGCGGAGGAGCGCGGACAGGGAGAAGCCATAGCACGCAATCTGATCGAAATGGCTGCGCTGCGCGTGCCCATTGTCTGCATCGTTACCGGCGAAGGCGGCAGCGGCGGCGCGCTGGGGCTTGGGGTTGGCGATCGGCTGCTGATGCTGGAACACGCGTACTACTCTGTGATCGCGCCGGAGTCGGCGGCCGCGCTGCTATGGAAAGACGCCAGTCAGGGTCAACGGGCCGCCAATGCGATGAGTATCACCGCGCAAGATCTGTTCCGCTTCGGGATTGTGGACGAAGTGCTGTCAGAACCGTTTGGCGGGGCGCATCGCGATCCGGCCGCCATGATTCGAACGGTCAAAACGGCCGTGTCGGCAGCGTTGGCGAGCCTCAGGGCATTACCTTCCGTGGATCTGCCGACATTGCGGTATGACAAATATAGAAGTATGGGTGTAGTCATGGGAGGCGCGACAGACAGCAGACTGGTTGACACTGCTGTGGGCCATGAGGAAACAAACGGCGCTGAACTTGAACCGGAAGTGCAGGATTCTCGCCATTGACGTCGAATTGTATGCCATCCCGAGAAAAACGGGTTGGAATCGGTTGGATTTACCGTGATGGAAGTAACATGGGTGCGTCGGTACGGCGGGACGTAAAATGTCCTACAGGGTCATATTTCGTCAGGGGCATGAAATTTATCAATATTTTGCGCGTGCTTCAACCGGAGAGTGTGAAGACAGCGAAGCGCAGCGCCCACGGGGGGTAGAATCATGGATGTGACCAGTGCGGACAGCGCAGCGGGCAGCAGTGCGGTCAAACATATCGCGGTGCTTACAAGCGGCGGCGACGCTCCGGGCATGAACGCGGCGATCCGCGCTGTTGTGCGCAAGGCTGTATATCACGGCCTGCGCGTCTCTGGTGTGAAGCATGGGTACGCTGGTTTGATTCGCGGTGAGGTAGAGTCGATGGACCTGGGTTCTGTCGCAGATATTATTCAGCGTGGGGGAACCAAACTATTCACGGCGCGCTGCAAGGAATTTGAAACGGACGCAGGTCAGGAGCAGGCTGTGCGCGTGCTCCGGGATCATGCGATCGATGCGCTTGTGGTCATTGGCGGCGACGGTTCCTTTCGCGGGGCTCGCGCACTCGCTCATCGCGGCGTAAAGACAATCGGCATTCCTGGAACGATCGATAACGATATTCCCTGTACAGACTACACGATCGGTTTTGATACAGCTGTCAATACAGTGATCGAAGCGATAGACAAGATCCGCGACACGGCGACGTCCCATGAGCGCACCTACGTGATTGAAGTGATGGGCCGCAACGCGGGCGATATCGCCATGATTGCGGGTTTGGCGGGCGGCGCGGAGTCGATTCTCATCCCCGAGTCTCCCTTTGATCTGAAAATGGTGCTGGAGAAACTGAAACATGGCGTATCGCGCGGAAAGCGACATAGCATTATCCTGGTGGCGGAAGGCGTCGGCCATGGTATGAAGATCGGGGAGCAGATCGCAGAACAGACGGGGTGGGAAGTGCGGGTGACCGTGTTGGGGCACCTGCAACGCGGCGGTTCGCCGACGGCTTTCGACAGGGTCCTCGCTTCGCGGATGGGGGCGATGGCGGTCGATCTTTTGCGCGCAGGCCGGACCAGTGAAATGATCGGAGTTCGTGGCTCTCATATTGTAGCCACCGATATTGACGAAGCGCTGGCGACTCCGCGTCAGATTGATCTGTCTGTGTACGAACTGGCTGGCATTTTGTCCCTGTAAGGAACACTGTGGTAAAAGGAGAGTGTGGACATGCGAAAGACGAAGATTGTATGCACGATGGGGCCCTCAACAGCCGACTTGCCGGTATTGCGCCAACTGGTCCGCGCGGGCATGAACGTGGCTCGGTTGAACTTTTCTCACGGCGCGCACGAAGACCATCGCGCAATGATAGAAAAGGTTCGCGAAGCGGCGCGTCTTGAGGGCAAAATCGTGGGAATCATGCTCGATATCAAGGGGCCAAAGATCCGCACTGGCATGGTCGAAAACGATGGTGTGGAACTGGCCGACGGCGATCACATTGTGCTGACGACCGAAACGGTGTTGGGCACGAAGGAGCGCGTCTCCATCAGTTATGACGGCCTTCCGGAGGATGTGCAGGTGGGGTCAGTCATCCGCATCGACGATGGGCTGGTCGGACTGCGCGTGGAGAGGGTGGACGGACGTGACATCCACTGCGTCGTCACAAACGGCGGGGCGCTGAAAAACCGCAAAGGCATCAATGCTCCCGGTGTGCGGCTGCGACTTCCCGGCGTCACCGATAAAGACATTGAAGACATCAAGTTCGGCATTGAGCAGGGTGTTGACATCATCGCGGCATCGTTCGTACGCAAGGCGGCCGATGTTCTGGAGATACGCAAACTGTTGGAGGACGCAGGAACTCACTGCGACATTATCGCGAAGATTGAGGCTCAGGAAGGGCTTGACATGATCGCCGAGATTCTTGCCGTTGCTGACGGACTGATGGTGGCGCGGGGCGATTTGGGCGTTGAGATCGCGACGGAAGAAGTGCCTATCGTTCAAAAACTTCTGATTGAGCGGTGCAACAGGGCGGGCAAGGTAGTCATTACAGCGACTCAGATGCTCGATTCGATGCAGCGCAATCCGCGCCCGACGCGAGCGGAAGCGACCGATGTGGCGAACGCTATATTTGACGGCACGGACGCGATCATGCTGAGTGGTGAGACAGCGGCGGGCAAATATCCGGTGGAGGCTGTGTCCACCATGGCGCAGATTGCGGAGCGGGCTGAACGGGCGCTCCTGTCGCGGGAGGTCACGGGCCGCCATCGCGACGAAGTGGAGCGAACCCAGACGGACGCCATTAGCAACGCGGTCCGCAGTATCGCTGATGAGTTGGAGGCGCGCGCGGTCATCACATCGACTGAGGGAGGGTTCACGGCGCGGATGGTGTCGAAACACCGTCCGCGTGCGGTGATTGTGGCCGTCACTCCACATGCGCAGGTCGCGCGACGTCTGACACTTTGCTGGGGCGTACATCCAGTCCTCGTGAAGCCGACGGCGACGACGGACGAGATGCTGGCTGTGGCTGTAGATGGAGCGCTCTCCACAGGCATCGTAAGCAGCGGCGATCTGGTTGTAATCACGGCTGGAGTGCCCGTTGGAGAGGCGGGTACGACGAATCTGCTCAAGGTTCATATCATTGGGGATGTGATTGCGCGCGGCACAGGCGTCGGGGGCAAAAGCGTGGTTGGGAAGGCCGTCGTGGCCACCAGGACGGCGGACATTTTAGATCGCCTGGAACCGGGGAATGTGCTCATTACAACGATGACTGACCGCGATATGATCCCGGCTTTTGAACGTGCTGGCGCCGTGGTCACTGAACAGGGTGGTCTGACGTCGCACGCCGCTGTCGTGGGGCTGTCGCTGGGTGTTCCCGTGATTGTGGGCGCCACTGGCGCGACTGCCGCGATACGTGATGGTGAGATCGTGACGGTGGATTCTGTGCGCGGGCTCGTCTATCGGGGAAAAACCCAGGTGCTTTAGCGGATCGCGCCGTTAGCTGCAACCGTATGTGAAATTGCAGATGAATCCGCGATCCTTGGGAGGGAGACGCGTGAATCAAGGCGTCACTTGGTCGGAGATCCGGGTCCGGTATCGGGAAACGGATCAGATGGCCATTGCATGGCATGGCAATTATATAGAGTGGTTTGAAGTAGCCCGAACCGACTGGCTGAGAGGGCATGGGCTTTCCTACAGGGAACTGGAGAATCGCGGTATCCTGTTGCCTGTGTTGCGCGTTGCATGCGAATATGCGAGACCGGCCCGTTACGATGACATCCTTGTCATTGAGACGAAACTGCAGTCTTACAATGGGTTGCGATTGACCCTTTCCTACATCGTTCGCGCGCAGCAAGAGGAGTCCGTCGTCGCCAGTGGGCATACGGATCACGCATTTACCAACGCCAAACTCCATCCTATACGCATAGCGCGCAGTGCGCCGGAGATTCACCGTCTTCTGGAAGGATAGTCCAGCGTTGCGAAATGGGCATGAACCAAGAGGGTAAGAGGGGGGCTCAGGTGAACGGTCAAAAACGTCACTGGATCGCATACAGTGTCATGGGTGTCGGGGTTTTGGCGGTGTCGTTTGCCGCCATTCTCATCAAGATGACATCAGCGCCGGCGTCCGTCACGGCGGCGTATCGCATGTGGATGACGGTTCTTCTGCTCAGTCCATTTGCCCTGCGGGGCATCGGGCCTGCCTGGCGGGCGCTTACCGGGCGGGACAAGATCATTTTGGGTTTCAGCGGGGCGGCGCTTGCCGTCCATTTTATCTTCTGGATCAATTCGCTCTTTTATACATCTGTCGCTAGTGCGACATTGCTGCTGGCTCTTCAGCCGATCTTCGCGCTGCTTGGCGCCCACATCCTGTTTCGGGAACGCGTCAAGTATTCTGTGTGGCTGTTTGCCCTGATTGCGGTTATTGGAACGGCATTGATCGGCTGGCGCGATATCCGGTTGGGCGGAACGGCCGCGTATGGGGATCTGCTCGCGGTCATTGGCACAGTTGCAGTCACGGCCTACATGTTGGCGGGCCAGCGCGTACGGCAGGTGATGTCAGCCATGCACTACAGTTTTCTTGTCTATGTGGTTGCGGGAGTCGTGCTCACTCTATACAGTGTGGCTCGCGGTTATTCGCTTTATGAGTATCCAGCGTCTGACTGGCGGGCGTTTATACTGTTGGCTTTGATCCCGACGATTTTGGGGCATACACTATTTAACACTCTGCTCAAATATCTCCCGGCGTCCACCATTGCCATGAGCATTGTGGGTGAACCGATCGGGGCGACAGCGCTGGCCTATGTGATCTTTGGCGATGCGATTCCACGGTTGTGGTACTTGGGGGCGACGCTCGTTGTGCTCGGAATCGTGTTATTTATGAGGGCGGCCCATCGTTCGCACGCGGATCGCCAAGGGGTTCGCAGTGTGAAACCGGGGTTCACAGAGTGAGAAATTTCGTTGAATGCGTCGCGGCGGATATGGTATGATGATCAATGGATTTTTGCGGGAAGACTGTCCTTGTGGCATTCCCGGCGGATATGTGCACGACTGCAAGGTACATACGGGAGGGGTTGCGATCATGTCGTTGTTTGCAAAACTGGAGATGCCCAACCGCGGCGAAAAGATTGAGATGCGGGGCGGCGGCTTGCATGTGCCGGATCACCCGGTGATTCCCTTCATCGAGGGCGATGGCACAGGTCCGGATATTTGGCGGGCGTCGGTGCGTGTTTTGGATGCGGCCGTGGAGAAACTTTACGGGGGCCAACGCAAGCTTGAGTGGTTTGAGGTGTATGCTGGCGAAAAGGCGTACAACAAGTTTGGCGAATGGTTGCCCGCTGACACCCTTGTGGCGCTGCGCGAGTATCTGGTCAGCATCAAAGGTCCTCTGACCACGCCGATCGGCGGGGGTATCCGCAGTCTGAACGTGGCGCTGCGTCAGGAACTTGATCTCTATGTGTGCCTGCGGCCGGTACGGTATTTTGACGGAGTGCCTTCGCCAGTGAAGCGCCCGGAACTGGTGGACATGGTGATCTTCCGGGAAAATACGGAAGACATCTACGCGGGAATCGAATGGGCGTCTGAATCGGTCGAGGCGAAAAAGCTGATTGACTTCTTGCGTACGGAGATGGGCGTCAAGAAAATCCGTTTTCCCGAGACATCGGGAATCGGGATCAAACCCGTATCACAGGAGGGAACCGATCGTTTGGTGCGGGCGGCGATCGAGTACGCCATCAAGCACAACCGCAAGAATGTGACGATCGTCCACAAGGGAAATATTATGAAATACACGGAAGGCGCCTTTAAAAATTGGGGATACGCTCTGGCGGAGCGGGAATTCCCCGAGCGTACGTTTACCTGGGCCCAGTACGACAGGATCAAGGAAGAGTCTGGCGCCGCTGCCGCCGATCAGGCGCAACGAGACGCAGAAGCGCAGGGTAAACTCGTCGTTAAAGACACGATTGCCGATATCTTTCTACAACAAGTGCTCACCCGCCCGGCCGAATTTGACGTTGTCGCAACCACGAATTTGAACGGCGACTACATGTCGGACGCGCTCGCCGCTCAAGTCGGGGGCATCGGCATCGCCCCCGGGGCCAATATCAACTATGTCACAGGGCATGCCGTATTTGAAGCGACTCACGGAACCGCTCCCAAATATGCGGATCTCGACAAGGTCAATCCAGGCTCGGTCATTCTCTCCGGCGTCATGATGCTCGAACATCTCGGGTGGCAGGAGGCGGCTGACGCGATTGTCGCCGCGCTGCAAACGACAATCCAGCAAAAGGTCGTCACTTATGACTTCGCCCGTCTCATGCAGGGCGCAAAAGAAGTCAGGACATCGGAATTTGCTGACGCTGTGATTAAAAACCTGTAAAGCGGCACTCGCAGAGGGATCAGCAGAGCGTTGCGAAGGGAACATCAGGGAAGGGAACATCAGGGAAGGGAACATCAGGGAAGGGAACATCAGGGAAGGGAACATCAGGGAAGGGAACATCAGGGAAGGGATGCTCGCGAGCGCTCCCTTCTCTTTTTCATATGCGGCGCCACTGTACTCTGGAAAAATATGAAATGACAATCGTGTTAATTCAATAGAAATCGGAATATAATAGAGGCAAGGATCGGACAGACTGTCTTATCTCAACTCTTTCTGAACAACTTCTAAAAGGATGGTGAATGATCTTGGCAAAGAACGTACTGCTCGTAACGGGCGACGCAGTGGAGGCTCTGGAAGTGATTTACCCGTACTACCGGTGTCTTGAAGAAGGATTCACCTGTGTGATTGCCGCACCCCGAAAGAAGCGGCTGCAAACGGTCGTCCACGATTTTGAAGCGCACATGGACACCTACACTGAGAAACCCGGCTACGGACTTGACGCCCATGTGGCGTTTGCGGATGTCAACGCGGCGGACTTTGACGCCTTGATCATCCCTGGGGGGCGCGCGCCGGAGTACATTCGCCTGGACCCGGACCTGCCGGGAATCGTCGCCCACTTTTTTGAAACGGGTAAACCGGTGGCCTCCATCTGCCATGGATCGCAAGTTCTGGCAACCGTGCGCGAACACCTAAAAGAGCGCACTCTGACGGCATACCCCGCCTGTCGTCCGGATGTCGAATCGTGCGGCGCCACTTACGCGACTTCTGCTCCGTACGTCGAAGACAACCTGGTAACCGCGCAAGCATGGCCCGATTTGCCAGGATTCATGCGAGAATTTTTGAAACTTCTTGCCAAGTGAGCGATCAGATCAGTATGATCGCCAGCCTGCAGGTTGACTCTGATTTATACGGTGCAGACACCTTCGCGCAAGCGGCGGACTGACAACTTCACAGTTGAACGAAAGGCGCTCCTCGTGTTAATCGAGTGAGCGCTGTTTCTATGTTACAATGACCAAAATGGAGTTTGTTAGCCGTGTGTTCGATTGGAGAGGGTTGTTTTGGCTGGCCTGGATAGCGGGAAGGTTCTGAAAAACGATGGCAGCGCACGCGACAAACTACTGCTGATCGATGGGAACAGTGTGCTTTACCGCGCCTTTTATGGTGTGCCGCTGCTGTCCACCGCCAGTGGTCTCTACACGAACGCGGTGTACGGCTTTGCGATGATGCTGTTGAAACTTCTGACCGATGAGCAGCCGACTCACGTGGCTGTGGCGTTCGATAAAGGAAAGATGACGTTTCGGCACAGTGAATTTCCGGAGTACAAGGGGAAGCGTCAGGCGACTCCACAAGAATTGTCCGGACAGTTCCAGATGGCGCGGGATCTGCTCGGATATTTTCGTATTCCCGCTTTGGAACTCGAGACTTACGAGGCTGACGATATCATAGGAACACTGGCGACAGCTGCGAAGTCGGCTGACTTTGACGTATTTATCGTTTCTGGTGACAAGGATCTGCTGCAACTTGTTTCTGATCACATTACGGCGGGCATGACGCGCAAGGGTACAACCGACATCGTTCGGTACGACCCGGCAGCGGTTTTTGAACGCTATACTTTGAAGCCCAAGCAGATCATCGATCTGAAAGGTCTGATGGGCGATTCGTCGGACAACATTCCTGGCGTTCCGGGAGTCGGCGAGAAGACGGCAATCAAACTGCTGAGCGCATACGGCTCGATTGAGACAGTCCTTGACCACATCGATGAGATCCATGGGAACAAACTGCAGGAACGCCTGCGTGAGAACAGGGAACTCGCCCTGTTGTCAAAACGTTTGGCCACTATCTTTTGCCAGGTTCCTCTGGCGCTTGGACCCGACGACTTACGGTATGACGGGTATGAACTCAATGATGTCAAGGCAGCCTTTCGGCAGTATGAGTTTCGTTCGCTGCTGTCGCGGATTCCGGCCTGGAAAGGCGCAGGACCGGTTGCGAGCGACCGCGTGAACCGAAACGGGAACGATGTGCAGGACGAACTGTTTGCCGAGGGAGATGCAGGGTTCCCGTGGATGAACCGATCAGCAGGAGGGGCAACAGACTCGGACACTGGAGCACCGGTACACACAGGAGGTGAAATGTCACAAGAAGGAACCTCGCCACACACAGAGGAACTCAGCGACAGTGGCGCAGATTCGGCGCAGGCGAAGGATGCCGGAGGGATGGCGGCTCCTGATGGCGCCGACGCGTTCGTTGCGGGTGTTGCGGGTGTTGCGGGCGCCGCACATGGCGTTGCGGGTGTTGCGGGGGTCGCGCATGGTGTTGCGGGGGTCGCACATGGTGTTGCGGGTGTTGCGGGGGTCGCACATGGCGTTGCCCGTGGCAGTGGTGGCATTTCAAGCGTCGACGTTGTTTCATGGGCGGAGTTCGGGCAGCGGGTGCATGGGATCCCCGACGTTTTTGCCGTGTCAATGGATCTGCAGGGGAACTATCAAACGGGCGCATGGCGCGGGATGGCGATTGCCCATCACGATGACGCCTTTTATGTGCCGCTTTCGGATGAACTGCTGCGACATCCAGAGACGAAGGACGCCCTGGAGACGTTCCTGAAGAACGACGCCGTCAAAGTCGTCTTTGACAGCAAGGCTCTGATGGTGCGCGGTGTGCTCACGGGGCTCGCGCAGACCGCTGGGCAGGTGTGTCCGCGCATGTTTGACACGTTGCTGGCCTCGTATCTGATTCATACGTCCGAGGGAGAGCCCGATCTGCTGGATGTCCTGGGGAAGGCGCTGCCCGACGAGGATGTGCCAGAATCGCTGCGCGAAGCGATGGAATCGGCGAGCGACGGCGCGACGTGGGCGCACATCGAATGTGCAAGGCGGCTGCTCAGGGCGCACGGGGCACTGCAAAAGATGCTCGATGACTATGAGTTGACTCCGCTGTATGAAAAGGTCGAGGCGCCTCTCGCGGTCGTGCTCGCTGAGCTTGAACTGTACGGCGTGCGTCTCGACGTGTCACGGTTGGAGACGATTGGCAAGGAACTCATTGCGGGCATCGAAAGACTGACAGCGCAGATTTATGAGTTGGCAGGCCATCCATTCAACATCAATTCGACGAAGCAACTCGGTGAGATCCTATTCGACAAGATGGGGCTGCCGCCGGTAAAAAAGACAAAGACGGGCTTCTCCACGAGCGCCGATGTGCTTGAAAAATTGGCGCCGCACAGTGAAATTGTATCGTTAATCCTGGAGTACAGACAACTTGCGAAGTTGCAGTCCACGTACGTGGAGGGTCTCTTGCGGGTGGTTCGCGCGCCGCAGTCACGGGTGCACACCTCATTTCATCAGGCCATGACGGCGACCGGAAGATTGTCAAGCGCGGATCCCAATCTGCAAAATATCCCGATTCGCATGGAGGAAGGACGTCGGTTGCGTCAGGCTTTCGTGCCGAGCGATCCAGAGTGGCTGATCGTGTCCGCCGACTATTCGCAGGTTGAACTGCGCATCCTGGCGCACCTGTCGCAAGACGAGGCGCTCATTGACGCGTTTTTGCACGATATGGACATTCACACGCGCACTGCCAGTGATGTCTTTGAGGTGCCTGCCGAACGCGTGACCCCCCTTATGAGACGGCAGGCCAAAGCGGTCAATTTTGGCATCGTATACGGCATCAGCGATTATGGATTATCGCAAAATCTCAATATTTCACGTGCTCAGGCGGCTGACTTTATCGCGGAGTATTTTGCCAAATTTCCCGGCGTCAAAAAGTACATGGAGGAATCGGTCGAACAGGCGAGAGAACGCGGATATGCGGAGACTGTGCTTGGCCGCAGGCGGTATCTGCCACAAATTCGCAGTCGCAACTTTAATGAGAGAAGTTTCGCCGAACGCACAGCGATGAACACGCCCATCCAGGGTACGGCGGCGGACATCATCAAAATCGCCATGGTCAAACTTGGGGCGCTTCTGCGCACTGACGAACTGAAAGCCCGGATGTTGCTTCAGGTGCATGACGAACTGATCTTTGAGTGTCCCGAGAGGGAATTGTCTATATTGTATGATCATGTCAGAAACGCCATGGAGGGGGCCGTGGAGTTGTGTGTTCCCCTGAAGGTGGATCTGCACGCCGGGCCTACCTGGTATGATGCAAAATAGGGGTAGGAGGCAGTCATCGTCCGGCAACGATCCCAAGGGCAATGAGTGAGCGTCCGGCCATGGTCGGCGCGACGCGCCGCTGTCGTGTCGCTGTTTTGCGCGCAACGAGCAGTCGCCAGTGGACGTGAACGCCTGTCGCCGCAGGGTGGAACCAAAGATGTGGGATGGGAGATGACCGTTGTGCCAGAACTGCCCGAGGTCGAAACTGTCCGCCGCAGTCTGGAAACGTTGATTGTAGACCGGACGATTCGCTCGGTGGATGTGCATTTGAATCGGATCGTGCGGTCTCCGACTGTTTCTGAGTTTTGCGCCCGTCTGGTTGGACAGACGGTTCGCGGTGTGGGAAGACGAGGCAAGTATCTGTTGATCGATTTGGATACTGATGTGCTGGTGTCTCATTTGCGGATGGAAGGTCGATATGGGTGCTACAGTGCCTATGATCCGGTGGAAACTCATACTCATATTGTTTTTCAGTTTGATGGGCGCACGGAGTTACGGTACAGGGATGTCCGACAATTTGGCACCATGGACCTGTTGGAGCGTCCTGCACTTCACTTGTTGCCAGGCTTGCGCGATCTGGGGGTCGAACCGATCGAGGCGGGTTTTGATGGAAGATATCTGATGACCGCATTTCGTGGCCGACGTGCGCCTGTAAAGGCGGTGCTGCTCGATCAGACGGTGGTAGCAGGGCTTGGCAATATATATGTGGATGAGGCGCTCTATCGTGCGAGGGTGCATCCAGAACGCCGAGCCCATACGTTGTCGACGAAGGATGCGGCTGCGATTGCGTCCGCGGTTCGGGAGGTCATCAGTCAGGCTATTGAACAGGGCGGCAGTTCGGTCAAGTCGTACGTAAATGGATTCGGCGAACCAGGGGGATATCAATTTGCCTTGCAGGTGTACGGGCGGACAGGCCAGGCATGCGCCGACTGTGGAAGTTCCATCGTCAAAGGTCGGGTGGCGGGCAGGGGCACACACGTATGCGTTCATTGCCAACGACCCCCGCGCAATGCGACAATATCGCGCAAGTCATCGGATGTGCTGCCTCGGCCTTCGGGTGTGAAATGAGGTTGTGACTTGACTGTACGGTTGATATCGTCAACGTGCAGGCGCTACTGTGCGCCGTCGCATGGCGACATAGTGTGTGGCGAAGTGTGCCGGATTATCGGCCGCAAGTGTGTGTGGTGTGTACGAGGCGGCCGGCGCCAGCAGGGGAGGTGCGCGGGGTGATTGTGGGATTGACGGGCGGAATCGCTTCCGGCAAGAGTTCGATTTCCAGCCAATTGGTCAGGATGGACTTTCTCGTCATTGATGCGGATGTACTGGCGCGCGAGGTTGTGCAGCCTGGAACAGACGGTCTCCAGGAGGTCATTGCCACATTTGGCGAACAGTATGTGGGAATCGACGGAACTCTCGATCGCGAACGGTTGGCGATGCTGATTTTTTCTGACCCGGAGGCGCGCGCGAGGTTAAACGGCATCATTCACCCACGCGTTCGAGAGGCCATGCGGGAGAAGGCTGAAGAATACACAAAGATGGACGCTCGACGGGTTGCCGTTTTGGATGTTCCCTTATTGTTTGAGGTGGGTACGCATACACTGGTTGATGTAACAGTGCTTGTCTACGCGCCGGTTGCGCTGCAACTCACCAGACTCATGAAACGCAATGGGCTGGATGAGCATGCCGCGAGGCAGCGCATTGGGGCGCAGATGGATATCGAGGAAAAGCGGCGCATGGCCGATGTGATCGTCGAAAATGTAGGCAAAGAGGATAACGTGCCAAGACTGGCCGAAGCGCTTGGCGATGTGTTGCGGACCATGGCTGCCGACGGTGCGCGCGTGGGCGGATCATTTGACAGATCACATGTGGTGAAGGTAACCGTTCGCTGATTGGACGGGTAAGGCCGAGTTGACTGGAGCGAAAGGAGTTGGAGGCATGCAGGAACGCGGCGGCGGATTTGGCTTCACTGTGCGGATTCGGGCTATCGCTGCGTTGGTGTTGCTTGTAGCGCTGATCTACGTTCTCTATGTGCCCGCGTTTTGGAGGACGGTGTACCCGATTCATTATTATTCTTTGATTCAGCACGAGTCCAGGGTAGTCAAGGTGAACCCTCTGCTCGTGGCGGCGCTTGTTCGCGTGGAGAGTCATTTCCAGGAAGATGATGTGTCGCATGCAGGCGCTGTTGGACTGATGCAGCTCATGCCCCAAACAGCTTCCTGGGCTGCCGGGAAAATCGGGATGAAACTGTACGGGCATGTTGACTTGTCCGAGCCTACATTGAATGTTCGATTGGGGTCATGGTACATCGCCTATTTGATTAAAATGTTCCACGGACAACTTCCCGAGGCGATCGCCGCTTACAACGCGGGACCAAATCGCGTGGAGCGTTGGGTAAAGGATGGCACCTGGTCTGGCGACGAGGTGGCGGTAGAAGACATACCACTGCGTGAGACGCGCCATTTTGTTGCTCGCGTGCTTTATACGTATCAGATCTTCAGTCGGTTTTACTGAGCGAACGGTCCGGAACGAGTTCCAGGCCACAGAGGCGTGCGTGTGATGATCTTGGGCCACTCGATGATGCGGTTTATCGTGCAGGCGGGGATCAGGTCTTGCGGGGCCGAGACGTCATGATCATCTTGATCATGACGGGCGACACAACCGCGGCAATCGTGCAACCGCGCAACTGCGAACTGCGTGTGACGCTTGACAGCGTCTTTGGCCGTTTGCTATATTGATGAAGTTAATCAAGCATGTCGGGGTGGCGGAATTGGCAGACGCGCACGTTTGAGGGGCGTGTGGGGTAACCCGTGCGGGTTCAAGTCCCGCTCTCGACACCAAAAAAGTCTGGAACACCGCAGTGTAGCAGGGTTTTTGAGCCTTTGGGTTCAAAAACTCTGCTTCCATTTTATAGGGGAATTTTGTCTAAAATTTTGCGGGAACGTGTGGGCATACACGTCCGTAAAAGTGCGGGCAAATGGGGCCGAGTCCCCCACACGTCTCGGAAAAGGAGACGTGTAGGTAATGGCAAAACGGAGAAAAAATACGGTTGATTTTGTGGAAGAGGTGGCTGTGCCGGAAGAGCGGGTCATCTCCTTGGCGGATGCGAAGGTGCAGTTTCTGCGCGATATCCGAGGATTGGCGAAACAGACGCAACGCTGGCACAAGGAGAACCTGAATGCCCTGGAGAAAGTCCTAGGTATGCAGGGCGTGACGATTGAGGATTGCCGAAAACTCACCGTTCCGTTTCTGAAGGAGCATTTTGTATTCTACATGCTTGATGAACTCGGCCTGAAGGTGAACACCATCAATGGGCGGATTCGGTCGGTTCGGGGACTCATTCAATTCCTGCACAGGGAAAGTTACCTGCCCCGCGATTACAGCGCCGATTTGCCGGTCCTCAAAGCGGAGAAAGTGATCATTCAGACGTTTTCCGAAGATGAAATTTCGCGATTGCTCCGTCAACCTGATCAGACCACCTTCACGGGTTTGCGCGATTACACGATGATGCTCTTGCTGCTAGAGACCGGGATTCGAATCAGTGAACTGGTTGGCATTCAGTTGTCAGATGTTCACATCCGAGACGGAAACATTCTGGTTCATGGGAAAGGGTCGAAGCAAAGACTGGTACCCATTCAAAGCAAAATGCGACAGGTGTTGCAGAAATACATGCGGGAGCGCGGGAATGCTCTGACGGATGCACTGTTCGTGACCATCGACGAAGAACCCATCGCTATCGGAACCACACAAAAACTGATCAAACAGTATGGGGAACAGGCGCGAATCACGAATGTTCGGGTATCGCCACACACGTTTCGCCACACTATGGCAAAATATTACATTCTTGCGGGCGGAGACATCTTTTCACTTCAAAGAATCCTCGGGCATAGCAGTATGGAGACGGTGCGGATTTACGTCGAGATGTTCTCACATGACGTGAATTTGCAACATAGCAAGTACAGTTTTGTAGAACACCGGCTCAGTTGAGTGACTTTCCGGCCAATAGCTGATAGCACGGCCATCGGGCAGTCGCTGATTGTGAATCTTGACTTTGGAGGATGGATGAGATGGTTATACGAAGACATGAACGTCCCAACCCACTATTGAAGCATCTGGAAACCTACAGGAAATCTTCGAAACCGCAGTTGAAGTTTAGGCGTGAGGAGATAGAAGACTTGGCTCGCCAACAGGCCGAATCTTTGTTGACTCATCCAGAAATGCGTAAAAAGATCAAGGAAGCCATACAAAAGACAAAACGTCATGGCCACTGTTGATGCGGTTGCACAAGTCGTGGGTTACTGCTTATCGGAGGAGCAGTAACCCACGACTTGCCCCATTTTAGCAGGAGCAGCTTTCCCACACACCTGCCCCCCTTGTGAGCAAGTAGATTTGCTGGTAATTTGGACATTAGCTCTATCTGGTTTGATAGATTCTCACGTATAGTGCGGTTCACCATACTACCCAGGTACATAGTTCCCTCTGAAAGAAGAGTGTACATCACAGTCTAATCTGCCAAGGTATCCAAAGAGAGAGACGATTCAATCAGGTTCTCCCTATCGTCGGTATTATGCTATATTTTTAGAAGGTTATTATATTAGGGGGGTTACTGTTGGACGAACAAGTTAATGAACAAATCGAAACTCAAGCCGAGGACAATCGACCTAAGCCTAAGAAGGCTCGCCCTATACCACAATCTGAACTTCCGAGAGTAACACTAGAACAGACAGTCCCTGTCGCAACAGCTATGTATCAGAATGTAGCGGGTAATTCCATTACCTTTGACGATCTTGCGAA
>JAJZCB010000075.1 GCA_021846285.1 Bacillota bacterium | reverse complement strand
TAGGAGGCTGACCGGATGCGAAGCCGGTAAATGGTATTGTCTTCTCCGGCCATTACGAAGTGTACGTTTTCGCCTCGAGGTGATTCACTCATGCCCAGCGCGTACGTGTACGGCTGGATCTTTCCAATCGATACGCGCAGTGTCGCTGCGTCCGCATCTTCCCCCAGGTCGTGGAGCCGTTGCAGGGCGTGCGCAACCAGTTTCGCACTGACATAATACTCGGCTATCCGCTGCTCCAAACGCGCCATCACGTCACCTTTGCCGAACACTGGCACTGTCACCGCAAAAGTTTCGTAGCCAGCGTAAGGACGGTCGGCGCGCACATCGCGCCGTACGCCCGAGGCGCGGGCGGCGGGCCCCACAACACCCAATTTCCGTACGACATCCTGCGCCAGCACGCCTGTATTGCGAAATCGCTCACACGCAATCTCGTGACTCAGGATGGCGTCGACGATGGCGGATAATTCGAGACTCACCCGATCCACCGTCACTCTTACGTGCTCGCACATTCCTCTGGAGAAGGCTTGCAGCACTCCGCCGACGCCAACCACACCGCGCAGGTATCTGTGCCCTGTCACATCTTCGTTCAACTGTTGCAACGTTTCTTTGAGTCTTCCGCACTGCATGGTGCCGAAGGAGAAGCCGATGCCTGCGCAGATATTGCCGATGTCTCCGACGTGATTGTAGAGACGTTCCAGTTCCGCCGCAACGACGCGTATCAGGTTGGCGCGCGGCGGAACTTCAACGTGCGCCAGCGCTTCGACAGCCTGGGCATAGGATAGCGCATGAGATACGCTGCAGACGCCGCATGTTTGTTGCGCAAGGGCGATCCCTTCTTCCAGATCCATCCCTTCCGCCCGTTTCTCAAGACCCCTGTGAGTATAAAAAAGGTGCGCGGACATCGCCTCGACGTCTTCTCCCTGAACACGGAAACGAAAATGTCCGGGCTCAATGACACCGGCGTGTATGGGGCCGACGGGAACTTCAAATTGGCCCTCGGCCAGGTTCGACTGATAGACGGGTCTCTGCACCGGGGGCAGCGTTCCTTGCAGCGGAAAATCCTTGCGCAGCGGAAATGCGCCGATGACCCGTGTTCCATGCAGCACAAGCGGCTCCGAACTGGGGTGCATCGTGGGCTGCACACCCATTAGGTCGAACGCTTCCCGCTCATACCAGTCTGCGGCGGGGAGAAACGGTGTGACCGACGCATAGGATGGATCGGTTGCGGGAATGGCAGTCTGGCATTCCACGATGCCGCCCCCGCTGTCATCCGCCATAAAGTACCGCAGGAGAAATGCCCCCGACTGCTCCCGTTCGTCCGTGGCCACCATCGTAACAAGCCGATAGCCAGCCCGACCGTAGCGGTCGCACAAAGCTCCCAGTTCTTTTGGCGTTGCGGTGAGAATCTCCGTTTTCATCAGGGCATCCTCCCTCCCAGCACCAGCGCTGCCTGGTGAAAGAGCATCTGCAGCGAGTGCGGTATAAACACGCCGAGCACAACCACAAACGACAGCGGGATGAGCAGCGGCCAGGTGGTCCACGGGTCTGTTGTGACGTGTCTCTCATGTCCGGGCGCTTTTGCGAACAGGATGCGGCCTGCCTGGTAAATGATCACTCCAAACATGGCGGCGAGCAGAAACAGGAAGATGACGGTAGCGAACGGATGATTGCTTGCGAATCCGGCGGCAGACAGCGCGAATTCACTGGTAAAGAGGGCGAACGGCGGAGCGCCCACCAAGGCGATTGTGGCAATGAGAAAAACGGCGCCTGTAAAGGGGAGCTTGCGTAAACCCCCGCCCATTCGCTGCATGTTTTTCGTGCCATAGTGTTGCACGAAATTTCCCGCAGTCATAAATAGGGTGGACTTGGTCATGGCGTGGTTGAACATCTGCAGCAGCGCCGCCAGGAATCCGTCAGGCCCGCCAATTCCGATTCCAAAAACGAGGATTCCCATTTGCTCCACACTGGAGAAAGCCAACATGCGTTTGATATCATGCTGCAGGAGGAGAAACGGAAATGCGACTACAAGGGACAACAACCCGAATGCCAGGCTGACATGCGACACAAAGGAACTTCCACCCGCATGATCGACAATGATCACGATGCGCAAAATTCCGTACAGGGCAGTGCTGAGCAACGCGCCTGAAAGCATGGCGCTGATCGGCGAGGGGGCCTGACTGTGAGCGTCAGGCAACCAAAAGTGCATGGGCGCGAGTCCCACCTTGGTTCCGTATCCGACCAGAACAAGAACGAATGCAAGCAGGAGCAGGTGCATGGGCAACGGTCGCGACGCCTGTTCCAAAAACGTAAAGTCCAGGCGATTGTTGGCGGATCCATACACGTTTATCGAAGAACTGTACAGGACAATGAGACCCAGGAGAGCAAACGCGATGCCGACGCTGCATAGGATCAGATATTTCCAGGCCGCTTCCAGGGCTTCCGCACTCCTGTAAAGGGCCACCAGAAACGCAGACGTGATCGTGGTGGCTTCGATCGCGACCCAGACGATGCCCAGGTTATTGACCATCGGCACGAAATACATGGTGGCCACGAATCCGTGGAACCACGCGTAGTAGCTTCGCATCTGCGCGTCTTGGAGTACGCCGTGCTGCATCTCTCGTTGGACATAGCCGATGGAGTGCAGGGCGCCTGAGAAAGAGACGATGCCAGTGATGAGCAGTATGAGGGCGCTGAGCGGATCGATAAAGAAAAACTGCCCTAAGGCGGAATAGGGGCCATACGCTGTCACTGTCCATACCAACCACAGGGTTACAGTCATGGAGACCACGCTTCCAAGCAGATGAACCATCTCTCTATGATGCGGGCGTTTGGACATTGCGCACCCGAGTGCCGTCAGAAGGGGAACGGCCACAACCAAAATCGGCAACATGTCGGTCACCCTCTCAGACGTTTCAATTTCTCAAGATTCATACTGGAAAACTGCTCATCCATCCGAAGGGTCAGGGCGCCAATCAACACTACGATGACAAGCACATCGAGAAAAATGCCTATATCAACCATGAATGGCATGCCCAGGCTGGTCGACAGAGCCGCCAGAAACAGGCCGTTTTCAATCACGATGAGGCCGATGCCCTGCATCATGGCCTTCTGATGGGTAATCATGATGAGCACGCCGCTCAGAAGCATGCCAATGGCCACCGACAAATAGAGATTCGGCCCTTGTGCGGCGTCCAGTTGCGGGGTGACGTAGTAGCCGATCAACCACATGGCCAGTACGCCCACAATCAACAAATCCCGACCGAATGCTTTTTCCGCCTGTCGCCCGATGCCGACATGACGCAACGCACGATACAGGATGTACGGGCTTAGCCATGCCTTCACCAGCAGTGTCGCGATGGCGATCCAGTACAGTTCCGGACGGCCGGACTGAACCGCCAGGGCGAAAGTGTAGAGCGCCAACATGACGGATTGAAACGACAGCCACCGAATGGCCGACACGATGTACCGAACGGCAATCAGCCAACTCGTGCTCCCAATCAAGGCGATCGTTAGAAAGTCAAACCAGGCTTCCATGGATATGCACCCTCTCGCAACGAATCATTCTTACAGCACCGTATCGGCCAACAGCGCCGCCGCCGCCAGGAGCAGGGCGAAACCCAGATAACGCGGAACCATGAAGATGCGCATTTTGGCGGACACACTTTCGGTGAAAGCCACGATGAAGGCCAGAAGCAGACACTTGACGGCCCAGAGCAAAAATCCCAGCGCGATTCCCAGAACGCCAGTTCCCAGTGCGATGCCCCACGGAAAGAACACGTCGATCAGGATGGTAAACCACAACACTTGACGGATGTAGGCTCCCCAGGTGACCAGAGCAAGATGGCGACCCGTGAGTTCCAGAGTCATGCCTTCGTGAATCATGGTCAGCTCGAGATGCGTATCGGGGTTGTCGACAGGGAGACGTCCGGTCTCCGCGAGTATAATCAGGAACAGAGCCACCATGGCCAAGACGCGTTGGGGACTGAAAAACAGACCCAAGTGCAGTTCGGAGGGTAAGCCAATTCCCGGCAGGGCAAATGGGGTCGCGGTCAGTCCCGCCGCCAAGAGTGCGAGAAAAACGGTGGGTTCGGCCATAACCGCAAACAGCAGATCCCGACTGGCCCCCATACCGGCAAACGCGCTTCCCGAGTCAAGCCCAATGAGCACAAGGGAAAACCTGGCTCCTGCGAGCAAGTAAAGCAGGACAAATACGCTGCCTCCGGCGACGAGAATGTCGGAAGAGAAGGTCGCCACCGGGAGTGTGGCCGCCGCACACGCCATGATTCCGGCCACAAGGTAGGGTCCGAGACTTGTGATCCATGAGGACGAAACGGACAGGACGGTGTTCTTTACCCAATGTTTTCTCAGGTCTCGATAGGGTTGCCAAATGGCGGATCCCTGTCGACCCTGCATAATGGCCTTGGTTTTCCTGATGACACCCTGCAACAGCGGAGACAATAGAATAATCGCGAGAATCTGGGCGGCGGCTATGATTGTTCCCCTCATCGCGCCACCACCAGAAGCACGAGCACTGTCATGAACAGGTACAGGAGGTAGGCCCGTACGTGTCCATTTTGAACCCGCCGAAAGATGGTTGTCGTGCTGAACACCAATTGCCACACTGGGCGGTACAGGTATTGGATGGCGAACGGTATCGCGGCCGCGTGAAAGACGCGCCGAATGGGTTGGGAAAACCCGGGCGCTGTGTATGACATGGAGGGCGTCCGCTTCCCCCCGCACGTCCATGTTTGGACGCGCGTGACCCGCGACCGCCCCAGATACAGTCGCGGCAGTATCCCTGCCAACGCCGTTGCCGCGGCGACTGTCGTATACAGGATGGGAATCGACCACATGGAGAAATGCGGATTGTACCCATACCACAGTCTCCATGCGTGAAACTGCAGAGACTGCGGCAAGCCGTTATCAATGAAATTGACTGCGGCGGGGGGCCAAACACCTGTCGCGATGGTGACGAGCAGTCCCGCGGCGAGGCTGATGCGCATTGTGATGGGCGTCTCTCGGGCTTTGGCTGCTTCCTCGGACCTGGCATCGGCGAGGAACCCGATGCCAAAGACGCGCAGAGCACTGAACACAGTCAACGCTCCGGTCGCAAAAAACGCCAATAACGCAAGCATCGCAACGGCGCCCACGGCGCTGTGCAGATGAGCGGCGCTGATGCGCGCGAACGCAGAAAACAGCATCCATTCGCTGACAAATCCGCCTCCGGGGGGCAAGGCGGAAAATGACAACAGGCCGCCGACGATAAAAATACTTGTCCACGGCAGTGTTTTGATCAGACCGCCCAACCTGTTCAGGGTCGCGGTGTGCGTCGCATAGAGCACCGCCCCCGCGCCCTGGAAAAGAAGACTTTTAAAGAAGGCGTGATTGAACGCCTGATAGATCGTTGCCGCCAGGGCGAATCCCGCTAGCACGGGTTGCCCGAGCGCCAACTCGATCAGCGTCATTCCGGTTCCGAGAAAGAGCAATCCCATATTGTCGATGCTGCTGTAAGCGAGAATGCGTTTCAGACTCGCTTCCTGGCCCGCGTGAAGCGCGCCAAGGAAGGCGCTGGCTGCGCCTGCTCCGGCAACCAGGACGCCCCACCACAGAGCGGGAGCGCGGAGCCATAGCACGCTCACGAGCAGGAAGCCGTACAAAGCGGTTTTGATCATGACGCCAGACATGAGCGCCGACACGTGGCTGGGAGCGGCCGGGTGCGCTCTTGGCAGCCAGATATGAAGCGGCATGAGGCCGGCTTTGACGGCAAAGCCAAGGAAGGCGCTGAGAAACACCAAATCCCGCGTCACAGGAGGGATCGCGCCAGCCGACTTTGCGAATACCGCGAACTCATAACTTCCGGTATAGGCGTGCAGGATGAAAAACGCCGTCAGCAAAAAGGCGGCGCCGAGTTGTGTCATGGAAGCGTAGATCAGACCGGATTTGACGGTTTCGCGGTCATGATAGTCATAGACGACCAGCATATATGATACGATTGACATGAGTTCCCAAGCGAGGATAAACGTGAACACGTTCGCGGCGACGAAGACCGCCGCCATGGATAACACGAAGCCGAGCAGGCCGACATCCAGCCAGACACCATAGCGACGGGATTCGTATTGCAGACCGTAGCCCATGCCGTATACGGCTGCAAGAACCCCGACGACGCCGAGCATGCAGAGAAACAATCCGCCAAAGGGAGTGAGGGAGACGACGACACGGACAGGAACGTCCGAGAGGATCTCATGGTCCAGAATCGGAGATGCAGGAAACGCGTGTCGCACGCTCAGCCATCCCAGTGCGACAATCCCCAACGATATAATTCCGGTCAGTGTCGATAGCAGAATATGCAGGGCTCGCAAATCACAAGATCTCCTTTTATTTCTATATTGTAAATTTATAAGATATACGTATTAAAGCACAGGAGAAAATCAATTTCAAGACTCATCGTCCAAAAGGGGCTGGGGAAAATGTGAACAGAATCAGCGAAAGTGGTCAATAGGAGACTCCGTGGTCATCGGTGAGGCCGTCGTGGTTTGCGCCCTGCGCAGACGGCGCAGGACGCTCAGCGCCCGAGCGACGGAGGGAACTCACCAAGAGCGAACACAGGGGATCCGTCAGGCTCTCCAGAGACCGCTTCTCGGGGCCTAACAGAGTCATGAACAGCACTTCATGGATCGCGCCAAGCCATGCATAGGCCGTCAGATCGACATCGATCGGCATGATGGACCCATCGTCCACTGCGGTTTGCAGATGCTTTGCGATGAGTCTGGCGAATTGGCGGTGAGCCGCGTAGACATGTTGATCAAATATCTTGCCAAGGCCCGTCGCCTCCACGAAGAGGAGACGGGTGGCTTTTTCATGCCTTGAAAATGTTCCAAGAACGGTGTGCAGAGCCCCCTCGATCTTGTCGATGGCGCCCTGGCGGGCGTCGATCGCATCTTCAACATCCCGCACAATGCGCTGCACGAGCGTCTGCAGCAATGCCTCAAAGATCGCCTTCTTACTGGGAAAATGAAAATAGAAGGCGCCTTTGGATGTGTCGGACTCCTTGGCGATATCGTCGACTAACGCATTCGTATATCCCTTTTCAGAAAACACGTCCATCGCTGCGTCCAGGATGCGTTTGCGAGTCGATTCCTTGTCGCGGTTGCGCATTGTTAACCATACCTCCTGTGGCTGTGACGGGAAGCCAATCGCGGTTACCGCATCTGGAATTCATAACCGAGTGCGCGAAAGCGTTCGCACAAATCCTGAATGTGGGCCTCATTGCGAGTTTCAGCAGCCAGTTCCACCTCGACCTGTCCGAGCACGAGGGCTTGTCCCAAACGGTGGTGTTCGATGGACACGATATTGGCGCCAGCCTGCGCGACAGCGGTCACAAGAGCCGCCAGCGATCCGGGGCGATCCGGCACAGTGGTCACAAAGCGTACATGTCTGCCAGCGGCTACGAGTCCGTGTTCAATGATCCGCGACAGCAGCATGACGTCGACATTGCCTCCAGAAAGGACGACGGCCACTTTTTTATCGCGGTGTGGCAAATTGCCTCTCATGACTGCTGCTACGGCAGCCGCGCTGGCGCCTTCGCTGACCACTTTGGAGCGCTCAAGCAGCAAGACCATCGCCCTCGCGATATCTTCATCCTCCACGAGCCATAGGTCGTCTATCGCCTCACGCGCGGTTTCCCAGGGGAGGACGCCAGGTCGTTTCACGGCAATGCCATCGGCGATGGTGGACACGCTGTGCAATGACGTCAACTCATGGCGATCGAGCGACGTTCGGAAGCAGGCCGCTCCTGAGGCCTCGACGCCATAGATCTGGATGGCAGGATTGATCGTTTTGGCGGCCATGGCGATTCCGGCGATCAGGCCGCCTCCTCCGATCGGTACGACAATCGCATCGAGATCGGGTGCTTGTTCCATCAGCTCCAGTCCCAGGGTGCCCTGACCGTTAATGATGTGTTCGTCGTCAAAGGCATGTATGAATGTCATGCCCGTTTCGTCGCGCAACTCACAGGCCTTTGCGTACGCGTCGTCATAGCTTTGTCCATGCAGTACGATTCGCGCGCCGTATCCGCGCGTTGCTTCGACCTTTGAGAGCGACGCGGCCTCGGGCATGACGATCACACAAGGGATGCTGAGCATGCGAGCGGCATAGGCGACGCCTTGTGCATGGTTCCCGGCGGACGCGGCGATAACCCCCGCCTTGCGATCAGCCTCCGCGAGCCTGGAAATTTTGTTGTAAGCGCCCCGAATCTTAAAGGATCCGGTACGTTGCATGTTCTCCAGCTTAAGATAAATATGATTGCCAGTCAGGTGACTCAGCGTCTGCGAGTAATCAAGCGGAGTTCGTACGATTACCTTATGCAGGCGCTCTGTGGCCTCCTGGATCGCGCCAAGGGTGATGCTCATCGATTCGCCCCCAAAAATTCTGGATTTGGTCTTTGCTCATGGTCTACTCTGTGTTACATTGTAGCAAAAAACGTGCGGCAGAGGGGGGCAGACGCGAGTGACAGAAGATGGGCAACAACAATCTGTGCAAACCGACATGGCGCTGCGGCTGCTGTCCCAGGTGAGGCCCGAGTTGCATCGCATCAAGCCATACGTGCCTGGACGACCGATTGCGGATGTACAGAGGGAGTTCGGGCTTTCCACAGTTTCCAAGCTCGCTTCCAATGAAAACCCGCTCGGCCCGTCTCCCAAGGCTGTGACCGCCATTTTGCGGATGCTCGGAGAGCTCAATCGCTATCCAGACGGCGCCGCCCAGGATATCCGCTCGGTCATCGCGGAACACGTGGGGCTAACGCCTTCCCATGTGTTTGTCGGTAATGGGTCGGACGAGATCATCAAGCTGATCGCGGAGACGTTTTTGTCACCCGGCGATGAGGTTGTGACGCCCTTTCCGTCGTTTGCGCAGTACAGCTTTGGCGCGAATATCATGGGCGCCAAGGTGGTGGATGTACCGCTGACGGAAGAATTCCGGTACGATTTGCCGCGAATGCTTGCCAGCATAACAGAACGCACCAAAATCATCTTTCTGTGCTCTCCGAACAATCCTACAGGCACCTGGCTCACACATGGGGAAGTCGCGGATTTTGTGGGGCAAGTGCCGGATCATGTGGTGGTCGTGTGCGATGAGGCCTACATCGAATATGTGGATGAACCAGATCCGCTTGATTCGCTGCAGTTTGTCAGGGAAGGCAGGACAGTCCTGTCCTTGCGGACATTCTCGAAGATGTATGGCTTGGCGGGGATTCGTCTTGGATACGCGCTCGGTGATCCTGGCCTGATCAACTACATGCACCAGGTGCGCGAACCATTTAACGTGAACTCCGTCGCTCAGGCGGCGGGTGTCGCGGCCCTGTCAGATACAGAGCACGTCGCGCGTTGCAGGGCTGCGAATCGCGCGGGACGCGAACAGTTTTACGCAGGATTGACTGCGCTTGACATCCCGTACATTCCAACCCAAGGTAATTTTCTGATCGCGGATGTGGGCGATGGCCTTGCAGTGTTTGAGCAGTTGCAGCGCCGCGGCGTGATTGTGCGCGCTGGATTTCCCGGGTTGGATCGTTATGTGCGGATCAGCATCGGCACTACCGAAGAAAATGAACGCTGTCTGCAGGCGTTGGCGCAAGTGATTGGATCCAGAGACAGAGTGTCATAAAGGAGAGAGCTTACGATGACGGAGGACCGGTTGAGAGAATTGCGGGGGCAGCTCGATGAAATCAACAGCGAATTGCTTGCGCTGCTGAGCCAGCGGGCAGACATTGTGGAACGCATTGGTCACATTAAACACTCTCGCGGTATGGTGGCGTTTGACCCGGAACGGGAGAAACAGCAGCTTGATCGACTGGCGGCAGAAAATCCGGGGCCTTTTAATGACGGTACGATTCGACATCTGTTCAAGCAGATTTTCCAGGCGTCCCTCGGTCTGCAGGAAGAGCAGAGGCGACTCCTTGTCAGCCGTTCCCGCACTGGCATCGACACTGTTGTGACGGTTCGCGGCGTCGACATTGGCGGAGGCAAACCGGTTGTGGTAGGCGGACCTTGTTCCGTCGAAACGCCGGAACAGATGGAGAAGGCAGGGAAGGAGTTGCAGGCCCAGGGTATTCTCCTGATGCGGGGCGGCGCCTTTAAACCAAGAACATCTCCTTATGATTTTCAGGGTCTGGGCGAGCCTGGGTTGAAGCTGCTGAAACAGACGGGGCAAAAATACGGCATGGCTGTGGTCTCTGAGATCGTGAGTCCAAACGACGTGGAGATGGCTCTGCAATACGTGGATATGATCCAGGTGGGCGCCCGTAACATGCAGAATTTTGAACTGCTAAAAGCTGTCGGTGCGACACGAATACCCGTGTTGTTAAAGCGGGGGCTGTCAGCGACTATCGAAGAACTGATCTATGCGGCAGAGTATATTGCGTCAGGCGGCAACGAGAAAATCGTTCTTTGTGAACGTGGCATACGCACGTACGAAAGAGCGACGCGCAATACGCTGGACATCTCTGCTGTGCCCATTTTGAAACAGGAAACGCACCTGCCGGTTCTTGTGGACGTGACGCACTCGACCGGACGTAAAGACATCATGATTCCTGTGGCGAAGGCGGCGCTGGCGGTAGGAGCGGACGGCGTTATGGTGGAAGTGCATCCGGAACCCAGCGTTGCCCTGTCAGATGCAAAGCAGCAACTGAACTTCGAGGAGTTCGCTGCGTTCATGCATGCGCTTCGCGAGAGTGGGCTGATCCCCCGGCTGGAGACAGTCGGCAACCAGCAATAGTGGCGTACGGTGAGGCGGCCTCGGTTTCCTGCACAGCCTCCTCACCGTCAGGTCAAAAACCGACGTCAACCCGGGTTCCTCCTGCAGGCGCCTCGACGCCATCGCAGGATCCTAACGCAGCAAAGAGTTGCCTAGCAGTCCAAGGCTGTACGTGATGACGCCTTCGATGACACCCACCATCGTCATCTCCAGACCGCTTTTCCACCACGAGCGAACGGTGACCAGACTCTTGGCGGCGCCAACGAGAAAATGGGCGATGATGCTGATGACGGCGGCAGTAATGATGGCCGCAGCACCCTGCAGGAAAAAGAAAGGAAGTACAGGAACCAGCGCTCCGACAGCGGTTGAGACGGCTCCTGATACCGCGGAACGCCACGGATTGGGGAACTGTTCCTCCGATATCCCCAATTCTTCCTGGGCCATGGTCCGCAGGTACAGCTCCTTGTCACTGGTGATGCGCTCAGCAAGCATCGTCGCTTCCTGCTCTGAGAACCCTTTAAGTTGATATAACAGTTCCAGTTCCTCGCGTTCATGAGCGGGGTCAGTTTCGATTTCTTCACGCTCGTGGTGCATTTCCGCCTCGACCATTTCGCGGTTCGATTTTGTCGCGAGATAGGCGCCAGAACCCATGGAGAGGGCGCTTGCAATCATTCCGGCAAGCCCCGACACAAGTACGGCGCGACCGGTGTCGCTGAACCCGGCAACACCTGAAATAATCCCGAACACAGCTCCTAATCCATCGTTCACGCCGTAAATGGCGTCGCCGACCCAACCGGTGTTGCCGTGTTTATGCCAGCGTTCACGGCTCCAGAGCAGCTTCAATGAGTTTTCCGGGTCAGTCTGGTTGACGAGTAGCCGGACCGAGCGGGCGTGACTCTTTTCGTCTTCTTCTATTTCATCGAGCAGACGCGTGATATCGTCATCGCCAAATCGCTTTTGCGCCTCATAGACGGCTATGTTGCGATGCTCTTCCTGCTCCATGCGCTCCAGATTGGTGGACAGGTTACTTGATTTGATCTGCATGTTTTTCCACCAGGAGCGTTTGGCGACAGGCGTTTCATGGACGCCCAAGTCACGCAGTTTTTCTGCCCACTTTTGGGCATGCGTTTCTTCGGTGGCAGACAGTTTTAGCAAGATGGATCTGCGGGTGCTATCCGGTTCCTTTTCCGCCAATTCACGATAGGTTTGCGCTGCTTGAATTTCACGCTCCCAGTTAGCCTGCAGTTCCTTGATGACATCCGAGGGGAACATTTTCTCTTTCAAATTTTGGCCAGCCTTTCACAATAAATACCAATCTGTAGGCGCAATCAGGCAGATGAAGACTAAAGTCCATGGTACAATAGTAGTAATATGCAGGCAAGATTTGTTTGCGGCATATGAAACCTTTTCGTTTTGGATTCGTAAATACATGTAGTACCACAAGGGAGGTTATTGACATGGCAGTTTTTAAGAGGATTCGCGACATCACGGCCGCGTCCGTTAACGACATGCTCGACAAAGCTGAGGATCCAGTCAAGATGATCAATCAGTTTCTGCGCGACATGGAAGAAGAGATTTCGGAAGCTGAGGTGGCGGTCGCGAAGCAGATCGCGATTGAGAAACGGTTTCTGGAACAGCGCGACGAGGCTAGGGCACTGGTCGAAAAGCGACAGGAGCAGGCGGTCAAGGCGCTTGAACTGGGCAATGAAGAACTCGCCCGCAAGGCGTTGCAGGACAAGAAGGATCAACAGGAGAAAGCGGACACGTACGGCAGTGAGTATGACAAATCAAAGGCGATGGCCGACGATCTTCGACATAAGCTGGACCAGATGAAAGACGAATTTTTGAAAATGAAGGGCAGACGTGAGATGCTCGTTGCTCGCGCTGATGCAGCGAAGGTGCAAAAGCAGATCAATCACACGATGGGCAACTTTGGAACGCAAAGCGCAGCCCGCGGATTTTCGCGCATGGAGGAGAAAGTGAACCAACTCGAGGCGGAAGCTGAAGCGAGCAATGAACTGCGCACACCCTCCAAGTCCCTGGATGATGAGTTCAAACAGTTGGGAGACAACGGAGTCGAAGATGAACTTGCGGCACTGAAGGCCAAGATGGCGGAAAAGAATCAGGCGTAAGGGAGACGTGCTGACCGTGTTTGCAAAAGGGCGTCGGGATAGCGATGCAAGCCGGTATTATGATTGACGCCACTTTGCACAGTGTTCTTGCGTGAGAGGCGGATGCAGGTTCCAGGCATCCGGCGCACAGGTCTGAGTCAGGAAAAGCGGGTGTCGTGCAAACTGCGTGCGACACCCGCGTTTATGCGACAGCGGATGGTTTTCCAGGCGGTTGCGATAAGATCTGCCCTAATAAACCCCCCAGATTGTTCTTGCGCTTTGTATAGGGTACCCAATATGATAGAGATTACAAACCATACCATTTTGCCTGGAAGGGGTGCGAGAGATGGGCTCCCTCATCTGGTTGATTCTTGCGGTGGTGCTCGGGGCAATCGAACTGATGAGCACTACGTTTATTCTACTCTGGGTGGCGATAGCTGCCCTGATCACTGGACTTCTCGGTCTGCTCGTTCACTCGTTTGGCGCTCAGTTGAGTGTGTTTGCCGTGCTGTCCGTAATTTTGCTGTTGCTCACCCGTCCCCTGGTGCGGCGATGGCGCGGAGCTGGCGCATCCACGTATCAGTCCAATGTGCAGCAGCTGGTGGGGGAGCAGGGGATTGTCGTAACAAGGCTGTCGGGGGGGAGAACCGGCATGGTCCGGGTGGGGAACGATGTGTGGAGCGCTCGCGGCGATTTGTCCGACGCTCAGATGGAACCCGGGGAGCGCGTGCGCGTTGTCGCGGTAAAGAGTTCTCTTCTCATCGTCAGCAAGGTGACGCAGGGGCAGTAACTATGGGTTTCAGAAAGTTTTCGGAGGAGGAGTCACCATTGTATGCACTCACAAATTTAGTGCTTCTCATTGTCGTTGTGCTTATTATTCTGTTGTTGGTCTGGCGCTCAGTCCGCATCATTGGACAGCAGACGGTGGCGATCATTGAACGGCTTGGCAAGTATCATCGCACCCTCGGCCCAGGTCTGAACCTGATTTTCCCCTTCATCGATCGCGTAAAGAAAGACCTGGATCTGCGCACCCAGCAGGTGGCGATTCCGAAGCAGGAGGTAATCACGCGGGATAATGTCAATATAAACATTGAGACGGTATTTTTTTACACCGTGATCGACCCGCAACAGGCAACCTACAATATCCAGAACTTTGTGCAGGGCATTCAAAATATCACGGCGTCAAACATCCGTCAGGTCGTGGGACACATGGAACTCGATGAAACGTTGTCGGGGCGTGACCGCATCAGCTATGAACTCAGGCAATCGCTTGACGAGGTGACAGAAACGTGGGGCGTGCGCATCGATCGGGTCGAAGTGATCGATATTCATCCGCCGATGGAAATCCAGGCGTCCATGGAAAAACAGATGAAAGCGGAGCGGGAAAAACGCGCCAATATTTTACAGGCGGAAGGCGAACGCCAGTCGGCCATCCTGCGGGCGGAGGGTGAGAAACAGTCGACGATTTTGCGCGCTGAAGCTGAAAAAGAAGCAAATATTCGTCGGGCGGAAGGGGTGCAGCAAGCGCTGATTCTGGAAGCAAACGGCCGCGCGGAAGGTATTCGCCTGGTGGCCGTCGGCGAACGCAATCGCATCGAGATGCTGGTCGCCGCCGGACTTGACGACAAGGTGCTCACATTTCAGTCGTTTGAAGCCCTGACGAACATGGCGCAGGGCTCAGCCAATACGATCTTTATACCGACAGGCGCGGTGGATGTTCTCGCCAACGTCGGCGCCATCAGTAAAGTCTTTCAGGCTGCGCAAAATGGCGGGGAAATTGCGTAATCGCACGCGGCTGATATTAGGGAACGGTGAAAGACAATGACGGCGGCATGGGAAGAGTTACGTGCAAAATTGGCTCTCATTCCTGAACGACCCGGTTGTTACCTTATGAAAGATCAGGATGGAACCGTGATTTACGTCGGGAAAGCAAAGGTTCTTCGCAACCGGGTGCGGTCGTATTTTTCCGGGAGCCACGATGCAAAGACGCAACGACTCGTATCCAATATTGTCGATTTTGAGTATATCGTCACAGACACGGTCGCGGAAGCGCTGGTTCTCGAGTGCAATCTGATCAAACACCACGCGCCTTACTACAACATCCTGCTGCGCGATGATAAAACGTATCCGTACATCAAGATTACTCGGGAAGAACATCCGCGCCTTGAGATCGTGCGCAAAGTGCAAAAGGACAAGGCCGCTTATTTTGGCCCCTACCCCAATGGCGGGGCGGCTGCCGAAACCAGACGGTTGCTTGATCGGCTGTATCCGCTTCGCAAGTGCAAGCGACTTAAGCCAAAGGTCTGTCTGTACCATCATATCGGGCAGTGTCTCGCTCCCTGTGAATTTGTGGTAGAAGGGCGGACGTATGCCGGGATTGTGAAGGAGATCAGTGATTTCCTAAATGGCGGGCATCAGGCGATCACTGCGAAACTGGAACGCAAGATGCAGATGGAAGCGCAACAGCTTAACTTTGAGCGGGCGGCGGAATTGCGGGATCTGATTGCACAGATCGGACGCGTCATGGAGGCGCAAAAGGTTACGTTGCCGGACAGCGTGGACCGGGATATATTTGGCGTGTTTTCGGACAGGGGTTACATGAGCGTACAGGTGTTTATTATGCGCCAGGGCAAATTGATTGAACGCGCTGCCACTGTGTTTCGGCATCACAACACGGAGGCCGAAGACGCGGGTTCTTACGTCGCCCAATTTTATTTTGACAATCCCGATGTGCCAAAGGAAGTGTGGTTGCCGGAAGATGTCGATACGGAGGGGTTGCCGGAGTTTCTCGGCGCCAAGGTGCTGACGCCAAAGCGTGGAAAAAAACACGACCTCCTCGAACTGGCGGCGCACAACGCACGTCTTGCTCTTGAAGAAAAATTTCGGTTGATGGAACGCGACGAGCAGCGGACGATCAGCGCCATGCAGGAATTGGCGGAGGTATTGGGGTTGCCGACACTTGGCAGGATTGAGGCTTTTGACAATTCTAACATGCAGGGCGCAGATCCAGTGGCGGCCATGGTCGTGTTTGTGGATGGGCTGCCGGTGCGCAGGGAGTATCGCAAGTTCAAGATCAAGAGTGTATCTGGGCCGGACGACTATGCGTCGATGCGGGAGGTGATCCGCAGACGGTACACGCGGTTGCTGCGAGAGCATCTTCCTCTCCCGGATCTCGTGTTGGTTGACGGCGGACGGGGACAGATCAGCGCCGCCATGGATGTCCTTGAGAATGAGTTGTCGCTTGACCTTCCTGTGTGCGGGCTGGCAAAGGATGACCGCCACAAGACCAGTCAGTTATTCTTTGGCGAAGACCCGGATCCCATCTCGCTCAGTCGATCGGCTCCGGCCTTTCACTTGCTGCAGCGCATTCAGGATGAAGTTCACAGGTTTGCAATCACGTTTCACCGTGATCTGCGACACAAGAGCTCCCTGCAAAGCCTGTTGGACGAGATTCCGGGTGTCGGCGAGACCCGGCGCAAGCAATTGTTGCGGCATTTTGGATCGCTCGCCGACATGCGCGGGGCGCCGCTGGAGGAGTTCAGGAAAGCGGGAGTCGGCGACAAATTGGCAAAGCAGATCATTGCCCATCTGCAATCACTGTGACTGTTCGATGCGCGTACAGGGGAGGCGACTTGCACGCGAGCATGCTTATGACAAATAACGCAGGGAAAACTTGGACAGACTATTTCCTGTCGGATACGCCGTCTCTACAAACGCCGTCGGCTGCCAATACCGCGCGATGGCGAGTATTTTTGTCCAAAATACAATCGACCCAACATTGACCGGATGTTTGGTTGATGATAAGCTACAAGAATCTTTCAATTCATGGGTTGATGTGTTGGGAGAGTCTCGGAAGTTGCTAGAATAGATAATAATCGGAGGGGTTCACTCATGCAATCAAGATTCAGAAAGGGTACTTTATGGGCTGCTGCGGCGCTTTCTGGCAGCATGTTTCTTGCGGGGTGCGGAACGACCACCAGCGCGCCGGCTTCTGGTCCGGCCAAGACCAAGTCCCCCGCAGCGGAGATCTCCATCGGCACGCTGTATGCGTCCACCGGTTCATTTGCAACATCTTCGATGCCTGAGTATCAGGGATTGCAATTCTGGATCAATCAGGTCAACGCAGCAGGTGGTACATACGTCAAAGCGGCGGGCAAGAAAGAAAAGATTCGACTCGTTTCCTACAATGACCAGAGTTCCGCTCAGACGGCTACCAGCCTGTACAACCAGTTAATCACAGTCAACCATGTCAACATGCTCGTTGCCGACTTTGGCTCCGTTCTTACGTCGGTCGCTGTACCGATCGCCCAGGAACACAAACAGCTGTTATTTGACCAAAGCGGTACAGGCACCACCTTCTTTACGCCAAACAATCCGTATATTGTGTTGACCTCGTTGCCGACATCGGCGCTCTGGCCCACAAGTCTCGCAAACTATCTGATCAGCCAGCATTACAAGAACGTTGCCATTGTTTACTGCGAAAACGATTTTGACCAGTCACAGGACCAAACCCTGACAAGGTTGTTGGCCAAAGCAGGGATCACGCCGACGTACAATAATGCGGTGCCGACGAGTACGTCAAGCTACACGGTCATTCTTCACAATATGGCGGCGACGCACCCGCAAGCTGTCATCGAACTGGGGTATCCGAACAACGACATCTCTTTCATGCAAGCGCTTCAGGCAAGCGGCAGTACGTTTCCGACGACATTCACCATCTTCCCCGGTCAATTGCCGAGCCTGTTTGAGAAGAACTTCGGCATGAAGGGCCTGAATAACATGTTTACTTATCCCGCGCCGCCGCTCTTTACAGTTCAGGGAGTAAACTATGGGATGTCGATCGCGCAGTTTGAGCAGGCATTCAAAAAACAGACGGGATCTTCCCCGAATTTTCTGAACGTCGCCGGCTACAATACTGGGCTGATTCTGCAAAAAACGCTGGCCACCGCAACGAGTCTCAGCCAGAAGAGCATGCGCCAGGCTGTCACTGGATTCTCCGGATCCATCACGACTCTCGATGGGAAGTTTCAAATCAACAACCAAGGCGCTCAGATAGGGGAGACCTTGCCCGTGGGTCAGTTTACGGTCAGTAACGGTAAACTGAAGGTCAACTTTATGTCCTAAAGCGGTACGCCATCCCTCAGTATGCTTTTGCCATTGACACCGCTCAAAGCGGCCGCGTATCGCGTTCCAACTGGCGAACGCGGCTGTCTTTTTGAAGGAAGGGGGACAGAGTGGTTGAGCACCTTTTTATTTGCTGTCGTATCGGGGATTCTGTTTGGCGTTTTTTTCAGTCTGATGGCGATCGGTCTCAATTTTGCCTTTGGAGTTATGAAAATAGTCAATTTGGCTCACGGGGACTTCGTGATGCTGGGGGCGTTTGGCGCATACTACGCGTTGAGTACGTTTGGAATCAATCCGTTTGAAACCATGATCATGGAGATTGTGGTATTCCTCGTTGTGGGCGTCGCTCTTTACTATGGAATCATCCCACGGTTATTGCGGTCCGATGATCCGGAGATGCTGTCCCTGATCCTGTTTTTCGGAATTTCCCAGGTGATTGAGGCGCTCGCGACACTGGCGTTTGGCACCAACCCGGTCACGCTGCCCACCAATGCGCTCGGTCAATTGTCATTTCAACTGTTTGGGCAGGCGTTCGAGTCCTCGTGGGTGATCAGTTTTCTTGTCAGCGTCGTCGCGATCGGGTTGCTGTATGTGTATCTCTATAAAACAAAGATGGGGATTGCGACGCGGGCGATCATGGCGAACCGGGACGAGGCGGCGGCCAGCGGGATCGACGTCAACAGAATATCGGCCATTGCGTTCGGAATCGCCCTGGTTTTGGCCGCCATCGCAGGCACTCTGACCCCGTTTATGCTGGGCGGAATCTATCCGAGCGTCGGCGTAAATTTGACGATCACATCGTTTTCAATCATCGTCATCGGATCACTGGGCAATCCGATCGGCACAGTGGTGGGCGGCCTTGTCTATGGGCTGTCGCTGTTGTTGATGCAAACTTATCTGTCGTCCTGGGCGAATATGGTGCCTTACGTGTTGCTTATCCTCATTCTGTTGATCAAACCGAGCGGGTTGTTGGGAAAGGGGGCCCGCAATGCGTAAGAACAAGCTCTCCAATGCGATTATTCTTGTGGTTTTGGCCGTCCTGTTCATACTGACGCCACTGCTTTATCCGAATCAATCCGTTCCCTTTCAAATGATGGCTTTCATGACACTCGCGCAGGGGATCAATCTGCTGTATGGCTTCACCGGCTATCTCCCGTTTGGTTACGTCGGATTCTTTGGCTCAGGCGCCTATGGAGTGTCGATTCTCGTACTCCTGTTGCATTGGTCGGTGATTCCCGCCGTGATCGGCGGGGGACTTTTTGCTGTGGTGGTCGCTCTTCTGCTGTCGCCGTTGTTGCGTCTGTCTGGAGCGTATTTTTCTATCGGCAGCCTTGCGGCGTCGGAGATTGTGTACTACGTTGTATCCAATCCCAACATGCAAAATATCACGCAGGGGCCCTATGGGATCAATCTGGCAGGCATCTATGATCCAAACACGAGCTACTATGCGATGCTCGTGATCCTTCTGATCTTTACAGCCGTTGTCATGTACGTAAAGAACTCCACTTTTGGCATGTCGCTTCTGGCCATCAAAGAGGACCCGGTCAGCGCCGCCATGGCTGGCATCAACGTCGTCAGGCGGCGGGTCGCGATATGGCTGGTAAGCGCATTTGCAGCGGGGCTGGTGGGTGCTGTTTATGGGTGGTATGTATCTGTCTTCTATCCGAGTTCCGTTTTCGATCTTACCATCAGCATCTTCGCGATCGTCTTTACGCTCTTTGGCGGAGGCGGAACTGTGCTTGGGCCTATTGTGGGCACCATAGTGCTATACGGTCTATACAACACGATCGGCGTTTCATCACCACAGTACTTTCAGTTAATCTATGGTTTGCTTATCGTTGTATTGGTGATGTTTTTGCCGCAGGGATTAACCTCTCTACTAAAGAGGAGGGGAATCAATGTCCCATGACGCTCTGTTACAGGTGAATCAGGTCGTAAAGCGATTTGGCGGTTTTACAGCTCTAAATGGTGTGTCTTTGAGTCTGGAAAAAGGTGAGATACTGGGACTGGTCGGACCCAATGGGTCGGGAAAAACAACGTGCATCAATGTGATTTCGGGGCTGTATTCACCTGACGGCGGGGATGTGTCGTTTCACGGTCGTTCCATCGCTCACGTGCCCATGTTTCGACGCGCCCTACTCGGCATCAATCGCACCTTTCAGATTCCCAAACCGTTCAAGGCCTTGACGGTGAGGGAAAACGTGGAGGTGGCTGGGTCCTATGTCGGTCAGCGCAGGCGCGTCGTGGACGATCCCCTCGAGTTTGTCGGGCTCTCCGCTTTTGCGGACGGATCAGCCTCCAGTTTGACCAGTGGACAGCAAAAGATGCTCGATCTCGCGCGGGCGCTGTCCACTGGCCCGGAACTCCTGTTGGTGGATGAACTGGCGGCTGGTCTCAATCCGCAAGAGTTGGACACTGTGGCGAAGAAACTTACATTTCTCGCAAGTCAGGGTGTTGCGATGATCGTGGTAGAACATTTGCTGGGCTTCGTGAACCAATTGACAGAGCACGTGATTGTGATGAATGAGGGGCGAGAGATTTTCGAGGGCACCTTGTCCGCAGCGGCGAAGGATCCGCAAGTGGTAGCGGTGTATCTGGGTCAATCTGAGGTGAACGCACGCGATGGCAGGCACTGATCAACAGGCACAGGTCAAAAACACGGCCTCTTTACTCGATGTGTCCGGTGTCAAGACGGGCTACGACGATCTGCAAATCTTGTGGGATCTGAGCATTAACGTGCAGCGCGGCGAGCGGGTCATTGTGCTGGGCGCCAATGGAGCTGGAAAGACG
>JAJZCB010000074.1 GCA_021846285.1 Bacillota bacterium | reverse complement strand
AAGTCGCTCACGCGGTGTTGCTGGAAACGAAAGAACCGTTCTATTATCGCGACTTGATGAATCGGGTCGCAGCGTTGCGTCAGATGAATCGCGAGGAAGTTGAAGACGCCATTGCAAGACTGTACACCGACATCAACATTGATGGGCGATTTTTGTGCATTGGCGACAATGTGTGGGGGCTGAAGCGTTGGTACCCGCTCGAACGGGCCACGGAGCGTGGAGCGAGCAAACGTTTCGTGCGCAAGGAGGTGCACGATCTCGACGATGAGATCGAAGACGAGGACATTGAAGTCGATGAGAGTGAACTGCTCGACGAGGAACCGCCTTTCGTCTATGAAGATGAGGAGGAAGTTCTCGAAGAGGAAGCATTGGCTGAGGAAGAATTGGAGTTTCTGGAGGAAGAAGAGGACGACGGCGAAGAGTTGGCGGATGACGACGATGAAGAGAACGGAGATTTCTAGGTTTTCCGCTTGACAGGATGATCGCCTTCTCGGTACGATAAGCAAGTCAATCGGATATTGTTCTGTAGTGCGTTCTGGCAGTGGCCAGGACGTTTATTTTGTGATGGATATGCAGGGGGCATGGGTAAGCATGACCAAGTTTATATTTGTTACGGGAGGCGTAGTTTCGGGCCTGGGCAAGGGGATCACGGCAGCGTCGTTGGGCCGGTTGCTAAAAAACCGCGGGCTGCGTGTCACGATTCAAAAGTTTGATCCCTACATCAATGTAGATCCTGGCACGATGAGTCCCTATCAGCACGGTGAAGTGTATGTTACCGAGGACGGCGCGGAAACGGATCTGGATCTCGGCCATTACGAGCGATTTATCGACATTAACTTGACGCAGAACAATAATGTCACATCAGGACGAGTATACTTTTCGGTTTTGAATAAGGAACGGCGCGGCGATTATTTGGGTGGTACGGTTCAGGTCATCCCGCATATCACCAACGAGATCAAGGAACGGCTGCTGCGCGCTGCAACTCCAGACATGGATGTCGTCATCACGGAGATTGGAGGAACGGTGGGCGACATCGAAAGCTTGCCTTTTCTCGAAGCGATACGCGAACTGCGAAGTGATATCGGCCGTGATCATGTCATGTATATTCATGTCACCTTAATTCCGTTTTTAAGAATGGCCGGAGAGGTCAAGACAAAACCGACTCAGCACAGTGTGGCTGAACTGCGGAGCATCGGTATTTCGCCTCAGGTCATTGTGTGCCGGACTGAAGTGCCGCTGTCTACTGAGGTAAAACGTAAAATTGCCCTCTTTTGCGATACGGAGCAGGAGGCTGTGATTGAAGCGCGCGACGCGGAGACGCTGTACGACGTGCCGCTGATGTTGCAACAGGAAGGTCTTGACGACTATGTGGTTCGATATCTCGGCGTCACATGTCCACCCGCTGACATGCGGGAATGGCAGGCCATGGTGGAACGCATCAAAGACATCCGGAAAAGCGTGAAGATAGCCCTTGTCGGCAAATATGTGGCATTGCATGACGCCTATCTGAGCGTGGCGGAAGCACTGTTTCACAGCGGTGTGGCCAATGACGCCATCGTGGAGATTGACTGGGTGCAGTCGGAGGATATTACTCCCGAAAACGTTGGACAACTGTTGGAACAGGCCGATGGCATCCTCGTTCCCGGTGGATTCGGGGATCGGGGAATCGAAGGAAAGATACTGGCCACCCAGTATGCGCGGGAGCGCAATGTGCCTTTCTTTGGCGTGTGTCTGGGGATGCAGATGGCTGTCGTCGAATACGCCCGTAACGTTCTGAAGTTGCCAGACGCCCATAGTTCGGAAATCAACGAGTTGACTCCTTACCCTGTCATTGATCTTCTGCCGGAGCAAAAGGACGTCGAAGATAAGGGCGGAACGATGCGGCTCGGTCTGTACCCCTGCGCCGTGATCCCATCCACCAGGGCAGCGGCCGCCTATGGAACTGACTACATTGAGGAGAGACACCGCCATCGGTACGAATTTAACAACGATTATCGGGAGCGTCTGGAAACGGCGGGGTTGCGTGTTAGCGGCACATCGCCTGACGGCCGTCTGGTGGAGATTGTGGAGTTGCGCGATCATCCCTGGTTTGTGGGTGTGCAGTTCCATCCCGAGTTCACATCACGGCCCAACCGGCCCCAGCCGCTGTTTCGCGATTTCGTGACCGCCTCACTGCGCCATGCCGAAGCAAGGACCCATCTTGATCCTGTATCGCCGAGTTAGACCCGCATGATCGCCGCTCGGTCGCAGCCGGATAGTCACGGTTCGGCGGCGAACGGTGGACGCAGTCTTGTGGGGCCACCGGCAGGAACATGAGGAAGCGTGTAGAAGTAAGCTACCAGGTAGATCAGTAGTTGCTGCTCTGCGATCTCCGTGCTGAGGAGTGGACTGAGATGACCAGCAAAGTGCTCGTTGTAGACGATCAGTACGGCATTCGCGCACTGCTGCAGGAGGTGCTGAGTCGCGACGGTTACCAGGTGTATCTTGCAGCAAGTGGTGTTGAGGCGCTTTCGATCGTGGTTAGCGAACGCCCGGATCTGGTTTTTCTTGATATGAAAATCCCTGGCATGGACGGTCTTGAGATTCTGACGAACATCAGAAAGACAGAGCCGTCCATGAAGGTGGCCATGATGACTGCCTATGGGGAACTGGATTTGATCAAAGAAGCGGGGGCGCTGAATGCCATCGGTCATTTCGCCAAACCGTTTGACATAGATGAGGTGCGCCGATTCGTCAGGCGCGTGATTGGGGTGCCGCACGATGGACCAGGACTACAACAGTTTGATAATGTCTAGCGCCGGAAGGCGTACGGACACAGCTCTTATTCGTGTGCGGATGGCGGAGACGGAAGCCCATTATGCAGGGCGGCTTGTCGATGGCGCGAAGATCCTCCAACTCTTTGGCGATGTTGCCACCGAACTTCTCATTCGCAACGATGGCGACGAGGGGTTGTTCGTGGCGTATGACGAAGTGACATTCAAAGCGCCCGTTTATGCTGGAGATTATGTGGAGGCGTTCGGAAGGATCGTCAGCGTCGGCAACACGTCGCGGAAAATGGAGTTTTTCGCTTTCAAAATGATACGCGGAGGCGTCGATGCAAGCGTTCCATCGGCGGCGGAAGTGGTTGATCCCCCAGAACTCCTCGTCCATGCGTCGGGCACTTGCGTTGTTCCGAAAGACAAACAGAGACGGGGTTGACAGTGCGTGGACAAACTTGTCATTACTGCGGCTTTGAACGGCGCCGAGGTCACCCGGGAGCAGAGCCCCCATGTACCCATTTCACCCGAGCAAATTGCCGCTGCAGCAGTGGAGGCCGCGGCTGCCGGCGCATCCATCGTCCATGTTCACGCGCGTAACGATGACGGAACGCCGACACAGGATAAGCGCGTGTATCGAGAGATCATCGAACGGATCAGCGCTGCCTGTGACGTGATTGTGCAGGTCTCGACCGGCGGAGCCGTCGGCATGACAGCAGAAGAACGGGGCGACGTCATTACGCTCGCTCCGGAGATGGCCACTCTCACAACGGGCACGGTCAATTTTGGTCCGGGCGTATTTATGAATGAGCCTGCAGTCATCGAGCGCTTTGCGGACCTGATGCGTCTGCACGGCGTTTGTCCCGAGATCGAGGTGTTTGATGTCGGGATGATAGCAACGGCAACACGGTTGGTCAACGCAGGACGGCTGTCTTTGCCGCTGCATTTTGACCTCGTTCTTGGCGTGCCAGGCGCCATTCCGGGCGAAATTCATCATCTGATGCATATGATTTCAGCGCTGCCTGAGGGGTGCACGTGGACGGCCGCGGGTATCGGCCGCGGCCAACTGCCTATCGCGAATGCGGCCATTCTGCTTGGCGGGCATGTCCGGGTGGGTCTTGAGGACAATATATACTACAGCAGAGGTCGGTTGGCCATGTCCAACGCGGAACTGGTGGCGCGCATCGTGCGCCTTGCGCGGGAGTTGGGCCGCGACGTCGCGGATGCCGGGGAAGCGCGCCGTATTGTTGGGATTTCTGGACGGTCATGATATCATATCATTAGGGCGACAGTCGCGGCGTTGTCACTGCTGCGCTTACGGTGCAGCGGATATTTGTCAATGAGATGGAGGGGAATCATTTGCCTTTTGGTTCGTTTAAGGAAGCGCTGCAGGATGGACTGCAAAACGGCTATGCCGTTGGCCAGTTTAATATCAATAACCTGGAATGGACGCAAGCGATTGTCGAAGTTGCGAACGAGGAACGGTCGCCCGTTATTTTAGGAGCCTCTGAAGGCGCTATCAAGTACATGGGTATTGAGTACATGTCAGCCATCGTGAAGACGGCGGCAGAGATGTCAACGGTGCCCATCATTTTGCATTTGGACCACGGCGGCAGTTACGAGATGGTGCTCAAATGCATTCGTTACGGATTTACCTCGGTCATGATCGACGGTTCCCACCATCCCTTCGAAAAAAACATCGAACTGACCAAGAGGGTGGTCGATGCCTGCCATTCTCTCGGCATTCACGTTGAAGGTGAATTGGGTCGCATCGGCGGGGTGGAAGACGATCTCACCGTCGACGCGCGCGAAGCGTCGCTGGTGCGCCCCGAAGAGGCTGTTCGTTTTGTGCGCGAGACGGGGATTGACGCACTGGCTCCGGCGATTGGTTCCGCTCACGGCCATTACAAGGGCAAGCCCGATCTGGCGTTTGACCGTCTGGCGCAGGTGCGTGATCTGACCGGCGTTCCCATGGTGCTGCACGGCGGAACCGGCATACCGGACGATGACATTCGTCATGCGATCAGTCTGGGCGTCAGCAAGATCAACGTCAATACGGAAAACCAGTCTGCCTTTACAAACACGGTCCGGGAGATTTTCGATCGCGACAAGGAAGTCTATGATCCCCGGAAGTATCTGGGACCTGGACGCAGCGCCATCAAGGACGCCGTGCGCGCCAAAATCCGTCTGTTTGGCAGCGCAGGCCGGGCTTGAGGCCGACCGTGCCGCCGACGGACATCTGGCCGCCGCGGTAGTATGAGGACCCGTAAGGGTGGGGGGATTGTCTGTTGCGGTTCTATTTGACAACCGTTCAGTCTGGTGAAGCCAAGAGAGCGGCGGCGCTCGGATTTGTCGACGGTCTTTTCATCCCCCGTGTGGAAGTGTTGCGGTCCGGTCGCGACTATTCCGCTCTCGTAACAGACTTGGCTGCGGCGCATTTTCGCTGGATCGGGATTGAACCCTCAGAACTCGACGCGGAAGGCATGGTCAGTGAGGCGGGTCGCCTTGCCAAGGCGGCCGCAGTGCGGTTGACCTGCCTGATGCCCATGTCTTTGGAGAGTGTCAGGGCGGTTGCGATGTCGGCTGTCAAGGCTGACATTCTGGGCGGCGTGCAGTATGTTTGCTCCATCGCGCAGGCCATGATGGCGGCCCGCGCCGGGGCGAGTTGCATCGTGCTCGACGCCGCAGCGCTCGCAAGTGCTGACATAGAGATTGCTTCTATTGTTTCTCGTATAAAGGGGATTTTTTCTTCTTTCGATTTGGGCACACAGATTCTGGTCAGCGACATTCGTACTGCGGCGGACGCCGCCATCGTGGCGGCGGCAGGAGCGGACGGCGTTATCTGTGACTGGGTTGCGCTGCAGGATCTCGCTTACCATCCCTGCACGGACGCCAGCATCGAACGCAGGCTTTCCGAGTGGCATCCGGGATAAAGAGCCCGCTTGGTGAGGATTCCTCTGCTGTGCCCGAGGCGAGTTCGGCGCAGCTGATCCAGACTGGAGGCATGGCTATGAGTGCTTTGGAGCTTGGTCACATTTCGTCGGGAATTGTGGTTTTCGTCATGTGTGTGTTGGGCGTCATGCTGACAGCACACTATATACGCAAACGCCATACTCACACCTTGTGGTGGGCCGTGGCGTTCTGGCTGGCCTTTCTTGCGGCGGTTACGGATTTTATGTCCTACCAGATTGGCGGATGGACGCTCTGGCAGTACCGCATCTATCTATTTGCCGCAGCATCGCTCGTCGCGTACATGGGGGCGGGAACCATCTATCTGTTTTCTTCACGGATTGGCAAGATGTACGTGCTTGTCATGAGCGCCGTAGCAGCAGCTCTGCTGGTTACGCTTGCAAGCACAGCGTATCCCGATGTCACGAAATTCTCGGCAGGCGAACAGGCGGCCGCATTCATTCCAGTCGGGGTGGCGGCCTACTTTGGAATTCTGAGTGGCGTGGGCGCCCTTGCGCTTTTCGGGGGGGCCATCTATTCATGGATTAAATCCAGGCAATCGTATAATTTGTGGATCGCCCTTGGCGCCCTTATCTTTTCGGTCGGAGGCGCCGTTGGCAACGCTGTTGGAATTTATCAGTTGTTTTACGTGTTCCAGGCGGCGGGCTCACTCGTGCTGTACTATGGGATCGTCCAAACGTTTTCCCGCAAGGTTCGGGCCGACAATGGTGCGGCTTCACAATCGGAAGCCGCGGCGAGTGGTTCGGCGCAGAACAAGGAGTGAGACTACGTGGAGAGTTATATTCAGCGCCTGTTTGCCGACCGAATTGGCGGCGCCTCTTTTGGCAAGGACACGGCGATATACAAATTTGAGAAGATCAAACGGGCCAGGCTCGCTGCACTGGCGGCTCACCCCGATGTGCCCATGATTGATATGGGCGTCGGCGAACCTGATGAACGCGCCGACGATGGTATTGTCGAGGTGTTGGCGAGAGAAGCGGCAAAACCGGAGAATCGTTTTTACGCGGACAATGGCATCCCTGAGTTCAAACGCGCGGCGGCCGCATATTTGGCGGATGTCTATGGGGTTCATGGGATCGACCCCGAAAGGGAGCTCATTCACGCGATCGGCTCAAAACCGGCGCTGGCCATGCTTCCCAGTGTGTTCATCAATCCAGGGGATGTCACCATCATGCCAGTTCCCAACTATCCTGTGTTGGGAACGCATACGGTGTATCTGGGCGGCGATGTCTATACGTTGCCCATCGCGCCTGGCAACTCTTTTTTGCCAGATTTGGCGACTATCCCTCAGGACATATGCCGTCGAGCCAAACTGCTCTATCTGAATTATCCAAACAACCCCACCGGCGCTTCTGCATCCCGTGAGTTCTTTGCTGAGGTCGTGGCGTTTGCAAGGCGCAATGACATTGTGGTCGTTCACGACGCCGCTTACGCCGCTCTTACATTTGACGGACGCGAGCCGCTTTCGTTCCTCTCGGTTCCTGGCGCCAAGGATGTTGGCGTCGAGTTGTTCTCCCTGTCAAAAGCCTACAACATGACTGGCTGGCGAATCGCCTTTGTCGCAGGGAATGAACTGCTTGTGAAAGGGTTTGCCACGGTCAAGGATAACAGTGACTCCGGACAGTTCCGGGCGATTCAAAAGGCAGCCATGTACGGTCTGGCGCACCCGGAAATCACCCGCAAAATTGCCGGGAAGTACTCGCGGCGTCACGATCTGCTCGTGTCCGCTCTCAGGGACATCGGGTTTGACGCTGTCAAACCAGGCGGGTCATTCTTCCTTTACACACCTGCTCCAAAGGGCATTGTGGGAGGGAGGCGCTTCCCGACAGCAGAGAGTTTTTCGCAGTATCTGATCACCGAAAAACAAATCTCCACAGTTCCCTGGGATGACGCGGGCGCCTTTATCCGCTGGAGCGTCACCTTTGAAGCAGATGGACTGGAGGCGGAGCGTCAGGTCATCGCGGAGATCAAACGGCGGCTTTCCGGGGTCGCGTTTGAATTCTAGCTCTCAGTAGTTTCGGAACGATTCGATGTAGGTGACTCGGAGTCTGTGTGAATGGGGGTGTGGAGATGGATCGGGAACTGGCTCTGGAATTTGCGCGTGTCACTGAGGCGGCCGCTCTCGCCGCCGCCAAGTGGATGGGCACCGGAAAGAAGAACGAAGCGGACCATGCCGCCACCACCGCGATGCGTACAGTCTTTGACACGATTGCCATCGACGGTACGGTCGTGATTGGCGAAGGGGAAATGGACGAGGCGCCGATGCTCTATATCGGTGAGAAGCTGGGGAAGGGCGCCGATAAAGTCGATGTGGCTGTCGACCCTTTGGAGGGTACCAATATTGTGGCAAAGGGACTGTGGAATGCGATGGCGGTTGTCGCTGTCGCGCCTGAGGGAACACTTCTGCATGCTCCAGACATGTACATGGACAAGTTGGCGGTCGGCCCGGTCGCCAGTGGCCTGGTTGACATTGAAGCTCCGGTCGAGCACAATTTGCGTGTGGTTGCCCGGGCTGCCGGGAAATCGATTGGCGATGTGGTCGCCATCCTGCTGGACAGGCCGCGCCACGGAGATCTGATCTCCCGGATTCGGCGAACGGGAGCCCGTATCAAGCTGATTACGGACGGCGATGTGGCGGCCGCGCTCAACACCGCATTTCCAGAGACTGGCGTTGACATAATGTTTGGCGTCGGAGGAGCCCCTGAAGGTGTGTTGGCAGCGGCGGCATTAAAGTGTCTGGGCGGTGAATTTCAGGGCAGACTCGTGCCGCAGAGCGACATGGAGCGGAGCCGTTGTCTGGAGATGGGGCTGATCGATCCGGGCCAGGTACTCAGGATGAGCGATCTCGTGCGAGGGGATGACGCGATTTTTGCAGCAACCGGTGTTACGGAGGGTGAACTCTTGCGAGGAGTCCGTTTTCTTGGCGGGGATCTTGCCACGACACACTCGCTTGTCATGCGCGCCAGCAGCGGAACGGTACGATTCATCGAAGCGCGCCATCGTCTGCAGAAAAAACCCAACCTGGTCATGGTGTAGTGAAGGAAGGGCCAAACGCCGATACATTTTGATAGACCTGTGCATAAAGTAATGATGCCGCGGCAACCATGCTATAATGAAAGTTAACAATCTGGTGACAGTGAGGGTAGGTACAATTGCAAATTAAGGAGCTCGAGACGAAGAAGCTCGCGGAACTCTATAAGCTGGCCAAGGAATTTCAGATTCCCTATTATGCCAGCATGAAAAAGAAGGAACTGATTTTTGCAGTCCTTCGTGCACAGGCGGAAAAAGACGGTTTGATTTTCGCCGAGGGTGTGCTTGATGTAATGTCTGACGGTTATGGATTTCTCAGACCAATCGGGTATCTTCCAAGCGCAGAGGATATCTACGTAGCGGCGTCGCAGATTCGACGTTTTGACTTGCGGGTTGGCGATCTGGTGTCCGGCAAGGTCAGGCCGCCGAAGGATAATGAACGGTATTTTGGATTGTTGCAGGTCGAAGCAGTCAACGGCACAAGTCCCGAAACCGCCGCCGAACGTCCTCACTTCCCCGCGCTCACTCCTTTGTTTCCCCAAGGAAAGATCACTCTGGAAACGACGCCTGGAAAGTACGCAACGCGGATGATGGATCTGCTGGCTCCGGTTGGTCTTGGTCAACGTGGACTTATTGTAGCGCCTCCGAAGGCGGGGAAAACTCTCCTGCTGAAGGAAATCGCCAACAGCATTTCCACCAACTTTCCCAATATCGATCTATTTGTATTGCTGATTGACGAGCGGCCCGAGGAAGTCACAGACATGCAGCGTTCAGTCAATGGGGAAGTGGTGGCGTCCACGTTTGACGAAGTTCCGGAGAACCACATCAAAGTCACGGAACTTGTGCTGGAACGCGCCATGCGCCTCGTGGAACATAAGCGTGACGTGGTGATTTTAATGGACAGCATCACCCGTCTGGCGAGAGCCTACAATCTGGTGATTCCGCCGAGTGGACGAACGCTCTCAGGGGGCATCGACCCGGCGGCGTTCCATCGACCAAAACGCTTTTTTGGCGCCGCCCGCAACATCGAAGAGGGAGGCAGCCTGACCATTCTGGCCACTGCGCTGATCGACACAGGCTCACGCATGGACGATGTCATCTACGAGGAATTCAAGGGCACTGGCAATCTGGAACTGCATCTGGACAGACGACTGGCCGAAAAACGGATTTTTCCAGCTATCGACATCAGGCGGTCCGGAACACGTCGTGAAGAGCTCTTGCTAACCCCCGAAGAACTGGACAAGATCTGGGCTTTGCGCAAGTCGCTGGGGGATAACAACGAATTTACAGAGATCTTCCTGCGCCGTTTTACACACACGAAAACAAACGCAGAATTTCTGGCCTCCCTGGAAAGTACTCGCGACACTCGCGATCATCCGCGCCCAAGCGCAGCCCGCGACCGGCAAACCAACATCAAGTAAAACGACAGTCAAGGTGAGAGTATTTGAATATCGTTTATGCCAATGCGCGGGGTGAAATCTTCGATTCGCCACAGTTGCATGCGCTCGGCCGCACCGGTCGCAGCGTGACAGAACTGCAGCGCGAAGAATGGATGCCCTTGCCAAACGGGGCCAGTCTCGTGTCTCTGCCAGACACGAGGGCGCTGGGCGCCGATCCAGAGTCCGGCTCTCTCAAGGCGCTGCCTTCTGAATTTCAGGCGGTCGGCGCTCTGTTGCCCCAGGGGTATACCCGGCTGTTTCTGCCCGCCTTCTACAAACCTGTCGGCATCCCCGCCTTCCCTTTGTTTGGGTATACGGCTGTTGGATTTTCACGTGGCGCGTTCTATGTCTCTGCGCTGAAGAGCGATGATCCGCAGCCATGGAATCCGGAACAGTATGATGGCGCCGCAGTAAAGCGCAGAGTCGGCGAACTGGAGGCGGACTTTCCGGGCAACCGACTGTACAGGCATCTGGAAACGTGCGCGCTTCATTATGAGTGCGTAACTTCCAGAAACACCTTCTTTGGTCGGAGGGAAGGGGCCATTCCCGTTTCGGCAACCTGCAATGCCGGGTGTATCGGTTGCATCAGTGAGCAACCGCCGGACTCCGGATTTCCTTCACCGCAGATTCGCATGACTCTCCATCCCTCAGTCGATGAAATGGTCGAACTCATGGTGACCCATCTCCAGAGTGCCGGTCAAGAAGGGATTGTTTCGTTTGGCCAGGGCTGCGAAGGGGAACCGGCAACGAGAGGGAGGGACATCGCGCAAGCGATCAGGAGCACGCGTGAAGTGGTTTCAACCGGGTATATAAATATCAACACGAATGCCGGACTCACTGCTCAAATCAGGCACATAGCAGACGCGGGCCTCGATCTCATGAGGGTGTCCACCATAAGTGCGTTGCCAGATCATTACGAGGCATACTATCACCCGCGAGGGTATTCCCTGGAACAGGTGGGGGAGTCTGCGGCGTACGCCGCCAAGCGCGGCGTCGTCGTGTCGCTGAATTATCTCGTCTTTCCGGGGGTTTCCGACACGCCGGAAGAAATGGCAGCCATGATCGGTTTCATTCACAAAACAGGGATCCGTCTGGTACAACTTCGCAATCTGAACATCGATCCTGATTACTATCTCGACCGCATACCGGCCCGTTCCGATGAGCCAGTAGGTATGCGCGGGATGATTGAAACGATAGCCAGGGAATGTCCGTCCGTCCGCATCGGCAGCTATACTCATCCGCCCTCCTGGTTCACGCAGGACACCGAAGGCCACTGAATCGCTCCACGCGGCTAAAGCAAGGGGTATAGCAGGGATGACCACATTTTCACCATAGTGACTCAAGAACGCGGCATGGCCCGTGGTTGCGCTGGCCAGCAACCACGGGCTCCAAATGCCATTTCGCCAGTCGTCGCGCAATCGCACCGTATGCGGATGGTGGATGCGCTCCATGGCTGTCAGTTGGTGGTGATGGGGGGCACGGTGCCGATGGGCGGCATGATCAGGTAGTTTGGCACGACGATGACGCTCAGTATCCCGGCCACCATGCCTGCCGCAATAATCGAACCCAAAACGCGGGCCATGTAGTTCCTTTTCATATTGATAACAACCTCCCTGTTATTCTTGAGTCACCTTCAGTATAGATATTCATAATCAACTCAGCAATACACTTTTTGGATATTTCCCATTGAGTGTGGAAACACTTGTCAACGGACCTGAACTGGATCCAGCACACGATGGCGACCGCAGCAGAGACATCGCAAATCGCCCGTGAACATTGTGAAACATAGGGTTGTGAATTGACTCTGTCCATGGTATTGTATGGCGTATGATGTTTTTTGTTAGCAGGAGGTGAAATGCAGTGAGGACAGCGATTCATCCCGAGTATAAAAAAGTTATGGTGACCTGTGCCTGCGGTGAGCAGTTTGAAACAGGTTCCGTCAAGACAAACCTGCGCGTCGAAGTGTGTTCAAAGTGCCATCCATTTTTCACTGGCAAGCAGAAGTTTGTGGACGCAGGCGGTCGTGTTGATCGGTTCAAGAAAAAATATGGCATGTAGGCTAAAGCCGCAGATTGGTTATGGATTCATAGCGATACAGCGAATAGCTTGCGTTTCCGGTACTGCACAAGATTGCGGTGCCGTTTTTTTCTGTGTGTGCTTTGACGCACTTTTCTTATGTGGGATATATTAAAATGAGGCAACGTTCTCAAATCATAGGGGTTGATGATGGTGTTTGATCGCCTGCAGGCGGTTGAGGAACGATATGACGAACTTGATACACTGCTTTCCGATCCGAATGTACACAGTGACGTTGACAGGCTTCGCACCTATGCGAAGGAACAAGCTGACCTTTCGGATACTGTGCATGCGTATCGGGAATACAAACGGGTAACGAAACAGCTTCAGGAAGCGAAAGAATTGTTGCAGGAGAAACTCGACGACGAGATGAGGGAACTTGTCAAGGCAGAGATTGCAACGCTGGCAGAACAAAAGGAACAAAGCGAGCAGGCCTTGATGGTCCTGTTATTGCCGAAAGACAAGAATGACGACAAGAACGTGATTGTAGAGATTCGCGGGGCGGCGGGCGGCGGAGAGGCGGCTCTCTTTGCGGGGGATCTGTTTCGCATGTACGGTCGTTACGCAGACCGCAAGGGTTGGAAGCTCGAGGTGATCGATGTGAGCGAAACGGACATCGGCGGCCTCAAGGAAGCAGTGTTCAGCGTGCAGGGCAAAGGCGCATACAGTATGCTCAAATACGAAAGCGGCGCCCATCGGGTGCAGCGCGTGCCAACGACTGAATCAGCGGGTCGGATCCATACTTCCACCGCCACCGTCGCGATCTTGCCTGAAGTGGAAGAGGTGGAAGTGGAGATCAATGACAAGGATCTGAGAATTGACACATTCTGTTCAACAGGTCCTGGAGGACAGAGCGTAAATACGACACAGTCCGCCGTACGCATCACGCATATGCCGAGCGGAATCGTCGTATCCTGCCAGGATGAGAAATCGCAACTGAAGAATCGCGATAAGGCCATGCGCGTATTGCGCGCACGGCTATATGAAAAATATCAGCAGGAACAGCAGCAGGAATATGCCGAGCAACGCAAATCAGCAGTGGGAACGGGCGATCGCAGTGAACGCATTCGGACCTACAATTTCCCCCAAAGCCGAGTGACCGACCACCGAATCGGACTGACTCTACACCGCTTGGACAGCGTGCTGCAAGGCGATCTGGATGAGATTATCAACGCGCTCATCACAGCCGATCGAGCGGATAAACTGCAGTCGGTGGAAACGAGTCCATGAATCTCCGCACATGTCTTCAGCAAGCCGAAGCGGATCTGACCCATGCACAGGTTGAAGCGCCTGCGCAGACAGTTCGCTGGCTTTGGCGTTACGCAACAGGGGTGCAGACCCACGAGATGCTGATGGCTATGGAGAACGAAGTGGCGTCGGATGATCTGTCGGCTTTTGTTCGTCTGGTGCAACGTCGATGTGCAAGAGAACCGCTGCAATACATCACACAGGAAGCTGACTTTTGTGGGCTCACCTTCTATGTGGATGATCGCGTTTTGATCCCTCGTCCGGAAACGGAGTTGGCCGTTCACACGACCCTGGCCCAGATCCGGAGACAAAAGAGCGCCGACAAACGGAGAGTCCATATTGTCGATGTCGGAACGGGGTCGGGAGCCATTGCGATTGCCCTTGCCGCAGCGCTGGATAAAGAAGGCGATCGCACGACGACGATCACCGGCATCGATATCTCCGCACCGGCGCTGGAGGTTGCCGAGAACAATGCGCAACGCCACGGCGTGACGGAACGGGTTCGTTTTACACAGGGAAACTACCTCATGGACTACGATGCTGGCAGGTTCGGGAGCATCGATATCGTGGTGTCGAATCCACCGTATATCCCCGAGGAGCAAAGAGAACGGCTGCAACCAGAGGTGGCGCGTTTTGAGCCGCCGCAGGCCCTGTTTGCGGGCGCGGATGGGCTGGACGCTTACCGCGCCATCATTCACCAGGCCGCCTCGCGCATTGCCGCGGATGGGAGCCTCATCTTCGAAGTGGGCGCAGGTCAGGCTGGTGCTGTGCGCGATCTGCTTGGTGCACTCGGGGGTCGGGCGCGCGTGTCTGTGCTGGTGGATGAACGCGGCATGGAAAGAGTGGTGGCAGCGGAATTGGGATCCGAGTTTACGATCCAATAAGACCCGCACATCTCCAATCGCATACTCCACTCTCGTGCATCAGTGGAACGGGGCGGTCACACAGCGGTGCGCAAATGACTCCAGAACCGGCGGCACGTTGCCATATTCGTCAATGACGAGTTTTTATCCCCCATGGCGTTGACTGTCAATCGCGTTTTGAGGAATAGCGGTTTCCCTCCCCGCTTACGCCCCGCGACAGTCTTGATTTAACGCATGAAGCGGTCACCAGCGGAACATCGGTTCTCTGTTGAATGGACAGTTCCCCCAAAAATATTTCTCGCTTGATTTCCCGGAAGACCTTTACCAAGGGAGGCGTACCAAGTAACACTGGGCGCAGATCTCTATGTTACCTACAACCCGACAGGAGGAGAATTGATCCAGACATCACAAATGGAGGATGGCGGACAGGCTCAAGCCTGTGGAACACCATTCAGTAGCGCTCAAGTTGATGTTCAGGAAATAACCTGGAGTAGCGGTTCCTATAGCTATTCCTACCAGCCTAACATCGAATATACCTCTCCATCAATTCTTGCGAATTGCCATCCGATCCAGGCGATGACCCATATAACTTTATGGAATACGGTGACACAGCGGATTTTCAGGGCACATCGGCAGTTAAGGGCGGTATGCTGTGGACCAGTAACGTGGACTCGTACCCAGGGGGAGAGGCTCAGTGGGTAACATTCAATGTTACGCCATAGCTGGCAGAAACACGATTCCCTTTTCAGCGTGCTTGGAATACAATTAATCGAAGGGGAGATGGTTGTTGTGCCAAGGGCAAAGTACCTCAAGCTCGGCATCGGCATCGGTGTTATCATCGCCGCAGGCGCTTGCTCAAATAAGGGTGGAGCATCAACATTACATCCAACACGAAAACGCTCCCATGGGAGTGGGGTCCTATACCGTGAAGCAATTTATGGACCTTACAAAAAGGGTATTGGGCATCACGGACGCTCAGTACTGGGGTTCATTCCAAATCAAAGCGCAGGAAGATCTTATCTCCAGAATGAACTATCGCTCAAACTGGGTGAGTATCTATGAGAAAAGCAATCCGCAGGCAACACCTCTTGAAGTGGGGCAAGCTTGGAACAACCACCTGGACATCCTGGTTTCACAGGCCCAGATTACACACTGAAAATGATTGGTGTCGATCAAATAGGGGGAATCAGATGCCCCCCTATTTGATTTGGAGGAGTCTACCCAGAAAACACATCGCCACATATCTGAAAATGGCACATATTAAATTGGCCTACACATCTGTGTAAACTGACTCATGTATAAAAAACTCGCGCTGGGCGACGGGCGTTATGGCGACCGTGTATCCGAGACTCTCCAACTTCTTCACCGCTGTGCTGACCGTTCGGTCCTTGCGCCGTAGCCACCGCCGCTCGATTAGTCCCACGGCGAGCGGCAATTCGATGGTACTCTGCCGATAGATACGTGTTCTTCGTTCTGGCGGCTGCCCGCGCGGCCTCGACCAAGGTGTAACGAAGCACCGGATTGCCTTGCGTCGTGCGCCCGATCCCCGGTGTGGCATTGAGTCGCTCCAGGTCCTCCTCAAAAGGGCGCATCTGTTCCTGAATCTTCTTGTCCAGTTCGGCGATCTGCCCGTTCGGGAAGTCAACGTGCCCCTGTTGGGTCTGGATCATCGTCCTCTGATGATCCAGACCCAACAGTCTGTGCAACGCCTGGATCAAGAGCCCTTTCTTATCTTTCAAGCGCCCTTTGGCCAACTCCGCCAAGACTTCCGGGCTCTTCGTCTCGGATACTAAAGCGTCTATATCGCGTGCAAGGATACCCCCAAGAGGTGCGTGGCGATCGAAGACAACTAGATGTCGGCCCCCTCCAGTACTTTCTGAAGCCCATTAACTTCTCATGTCCGCTTTCGAATCAGGCTCCTGCGGTAGCGGACCAACTCCCGTTGCTCTCGCTGCTTTCGAGTCGGGATATAACTGCCTTTGAGCAGACCGTGCTGCAGCAAGTCCGCAATCCACTCCGCATCCTTTACATCCGTCTTGCGGCCCGGAATCGCCTTCATGTGCAGAGCGTTGACGACGAGAACCTCCTCGAACCCACGGAATTCCAGCACATGGTACGGCGGCTTCCAATACACGCTGGTACTCTCCACGGCTACGTGGGAACAGCCGCGCTCCTGCAGCCACTGGGCCATCCGGAACAGGTCGCTGGTCATGGTGGAGAACGTCAGGATCCCCTTGCCTTCGGGTGTCAGCAGACAAGCGGTGATGGATTTCTTGTTCACGTCCAGACCACAGCATCGCTCATGGATGACACGCATATCCAGGATTCTTTCTACGGCTGTACGATTTGGGTCGCGACCGGTACAGCGACCGCCTCCAGACATCCTACCCGACGCGCTCCCTGCCAGGCGGGGGCAGCAATTTGTGGTGCACCGAGTCGCTGGGGTCCGTCTAATCGTCGGGCTCTATGGCACCAAGTAACATCGACCTCATGACGCCAGCCGTAAAAGATACTTCGCTATAGCCTCGTTTTCATCCATTATTGGCGGCGCGTCAGCGCCATGGATGTCTAATCACTTATACGTCCGAATGATCGCACCGACCAGTTTGTTCTGGCCGGACTTGACAAAGCGAGGGTGAACCTTGGACGTTGATGTCCTCGCGGTGATGTCCGCGGTAGCCATCGTGGACACATCGGGTTCCTGTGGTCGATCAAAACGCGATGTACGGCGCAGTCGTGTGATTCCTGTACATCATAAAGGTAATTTCAACACGCTGCGGGGTGAGCTTCTGCTCCTTAGGCAGAGTCAGATTCGGAAATTATTGAACGGACATAAAATGTACACAGACTTGAGGGGGGAAACCGTGAGCAAAAGGGCGTTCTGCTGTCCGAATAGGTGAAGGGGAAAACATTCTGAAAGGTGGGGAAAAGATTATGGAGTTCAGAAATGCGAGGCTTGTGGGTGGTGCATTGGCCTTGTTCGGTCTATTGAGCAGCCTTCTTGTGTCACCAGTCTTTGCGGATACCAAATCTAATTATGCATCAGTTTACGAACAGGAATATTATGAGGAATACAACGATGGAGCACCAGTGCTGGCCGCGGAGCCTTTTTATTTCGATGTTAATCTGGGTGTGACATATTCAAACTACAGTGGCAGTGGTCTTATCAATGCTACGGAGATGGACGATGGAGGACAGGCCATGGACTGTGGTGCGCTCTACGATGGAGGTTCTGTTAGTAGTGACGTCATCACATGGACAAGCGGAACCTACACATATGACTACACACCAACGTATCCACAGAGCGTCATTGCTGCAAACTGCAGCACCAACCCTAGCCAGGATCCCTTTAGTTATAACGAATGGACAGGTAGTGCTGATTTCCAAGGCAGTTGGACTGTTACTGGCGGGGCAACGTGGAATGATAGTAATGGCGGTGCTTATCCCGGGGTTGCGACAGCGGATGTCTCCTTAACGGCTCCCTAAAACAACCAGTTTGGCATATACTCTAAAGTAAAAAACACATCGGAGGTGTGTGGGTTGAATGGACACAATGTCAAATGGAGTGTTGGAACAGGCGCCATATCTGTAATTATTGTCGGAGCGGGGCTCGCTGTCGCAGGGCATGCTTTTGCAAATCGCATTCTGGGCGGGGTTTGGGGAGCGTTTCAAACCCAGCAGGCACAGTTGCAATCGTCCGGCAGTAAAGAGGTGGTTGGGCATATCGACGGTACAGCAATCACCAAACAGCAATTTGATCTTTTCAAGAATGGACAGAATTTGTTTTCAGGTCTGAAAAAGCAGGTGCATCCCACGAACGGGTACGTGTGGGGCCTGCTCGTCAAGCAAATTGTATTGGAAACCGTCACCAAGCAACAAGGATATGTCGCCACTGACGCAGAGGCCCAAAAAGTGGTTGCGACACTTCACCAAGAATACTTACAACATTTGAACTCGCCGATAGGCTCGCTTACAGTGCAGCAGTTCCAGCATAATCTTGAAACAGCATTGGGGATTTCAGACGCCTACTACTGGGGTCCGTACTTGGTCAATGATGAAAAAACCCAACTGGCTGAAGTTCAGTTTCAGGATCATTGGGGCAACCAATATGCGAAAGACCATCCTGACGCCACCCGTGCGGAGATCGAGATGGCTTGGAACAATTACCTGTCCTCTCTTGTGGCGCACGCCAGTGTGACTGCCCCTCCCTCGCCGGGTGTGTAGGGGTGTGATATCTAGGGTGGAACTGCGGGGTAGTGTCGGGTGGAGCAGGAGGCTTATGGCGCTTGTTTCACCCGACACTACACAAATGTGAATGCTGTTTGGGTGTCTACAGACAACTCCTGTTGTTCATAAAAGACGGACCCTCTTGGCACTCGCCTAGACGCCACCGATTTAGTATAAAAAATGGCATTCATAGAATTTGTGATTGACAATAATAGGGGGGTGGAAGTAGACTGGGGTTGTACGAATCTGTAATTCCATACTTTCGTTGACTCAAGGCAAACTCGCCGAAAGGCGGGGGCGCAAAACTACAGGGGCTTCGCGAAATCGCATGCCAGCCAGTTGCCAGCAGGAAACTACACGGCGATTTCTGCGCGGCAGGAGTCGCATTTCTGTTGCTGCAATGGCCGATCTCTTCTTGCATCTCCATCGCGATGGATAGGGGTGACATCATGAACGTAGATCTTTGGGGTGAATGGATTCGTTCTTCGCGCATTGAGGACAGTCCTGCATGCCAAGAGATTGTTGATACCATCCACAGGATTCACTGGCGTTTGATCAAGCGGGAGCAACGCAATCGGGCGCGAACCGTTCCATTGACGGAAGCACGGATTCCTGATGCACGTCAACCATTCGATGAAGTGGAGTGGCGTATCATTGTATCGCAACTGCCTCCGACAGAAGCGGATGTTGTGACACTGGTGGTCCTCAAGAGTTACACAGAACGGGAAACCGCCTCCTTGATGGGGTGCAGTCGCGCCCATATTCACCAAATGAAGAAACAGGCGCTTGTAGATCTGAGGGTGCTGTTCGATGGATAGGCTGCAGGAACTGATTATGCGCGCTCAGACTGGTGAGATGGAGGCCGAAGCGGCCCTCCTGGCTTTGTTCAATCGCGATCTGTGGGAGATGAGCCTGTTGACAGAGAACCCGGATGACACCTTTAACTCGCTGAGGGGTGAGTTTGTGCTTGCCATTCGGGGTGGACGGATTCGCAAATTGCTAGACAGACACAAAATCGACACGAATATTGAGCGGGATCCGTGAGCAAAAGGGCATTTTGCTGTCCGAATAGGTAAAGGGGAAAATATATGGGGGGGGAATTGCGTATGAAGAGTGGCAAAATTATTGCATCCGCCGTTGTCATTGCAGCCACCATGCTGGGGTCATCTGATTTCGTTTTTGCGCAAACACCCTCCGGTCACACAGAAATTGTAGACGGGATCGGTAGTTCCGGAACAATCTACATTGACTGCCATAACGATGACGCGTGTCACTAGTACCCTATCCGGTTACCTATGGTATTAATCAGTTGGGCGAGCGTTGGATAGAGTTGTGCTTTCGACATCTCTTTACCGGTGTAGCCCTTAAACCCTTTTCCTGTCTGAAGTGTGCATAGTATGTTCTTGTTCTTCCACTCCATGACTTGAAGACCTCCAAGTTTGTAGTAAACAGCCATCACGTTATGGGCAAGCCCAATGTTTTCTGAAAACTGTTTAATGGCTGGTGACGGTCGAGTATTGTCAGCGTAGAAAATGGCAAAGTCACCTGTCTTTTGATTCAAGAACATGGCGTTGAAGTTCCTCGCGCGGCCGTACAATTGATTCTCACCTGATGTTACAATAGTTGGCGCAAACGGTAGGTATGGCAGCTTGATTTGGCTGATGCCAAACTTGCGCCAGTTGTCTAACATTTTATTCCAACTCGCTGGGTGGCCAGCACTGGTGATCGTAGTCACTGTCTGTTGATGAAGGAGAGCGTTCGTGTCCATCCAGATTCCAGTAGCGCATAGAAAAGCTGCGGCGGTAGCGGATAGAGCCAAACGGAGACTCCACACGGTTCTGAATGTATTGCTTACCGACTGATATTTTCGGACTTCCGCCAAGACAAGTTTTTTGATTTCCTCCTTACGAACCGGATCAAGCGGGAATCTGGGTAGATTGCCCAGTTCATTCCATGCTTCCTTAAGCCTCATTTCACTCAACCTCCTTAAATAGATCAATCCTGAAGTGTTTTTCGCAGCCTATTTCTCGCTCTGTGCAAAACCGTTCTCACGCGACCGGTACTACATCCCAAAATCTTGGCCACATCCCCGACTAGTATAACGATTCGTAAATATTGATGTTATAGGGGAGTTGTGATAGTCTGGGCGTAGGAGGCGAAGCCCAATGCCCTTTCTGCGTTCTAAATCGCAACTTGAGGTTACCAAAGAGCAGCGTGCA
>JAJZCB010000073.1 GCA_021846285.1 Bacillota bacterium | reverse complement strand
GATTCGAAAGAATGTCCATGCCTTCATGGAGTCGATCATGAAAGATCGCTCGAAGATCATTGACCGGCTCTGCATCAGGATGGAGTCGGGTGACATTGTGGAAGATCTCTAAGTCAACTTATATAGAACAAAGGTTGAAGGTCGGGCCTAAAGGCACAGGAATCCGGTACGGGGAAACCTCGTCCCCCGTTTGTGCAAGGTCTAGAGCCTGACGCACGTTGTTAGTCCGAGGCAGCCCCTTGACGGAGGTATGAGATGCGGTATCCAACCCGCGAATATCAGTGTGCCAACCGTCGACGAACCTTGCCTTTGGGCCAGGCCTTTAACCTCATTGCGACGCGGGTGCTTGACAGTGTCGTTCATATCAATGGGACGGATTGCGCCAGGCGAGAACATTTTCGAGAGCATGCGCCTGATTCTGCCGGAGCGCCGGGAGATGATGCAAACCCAAAAGGGGGAAGGAACGTTGGACAAGAGCAACGCAAAGGAAGCCGTCAGAATGGGCCAGAGGGAGCAAGTCCAGCCGAATCAAGGTCACCTGAAATTCCTCATCGACTTGGTCTTTGTACCAAATGAAGAACCATGGGCGCGAGCGAGGTTGCTACGCGCCTCGCTCGCGCCTGGCCCTTCTCCTTTCCGGACGCAAACTAATAATGGACTTCGGCCTTTGCGGCCGCAATCACGGACAACGCCAGCAGATCAGTGGAGCTGAACAACTTGGGTGCCGCCCCCTTGTTGGAGACCCATGTTTCCGTCGGAACGATGACGGGAATCTCGGTGCAGGCCAGCAGAAGCCCGTCTATTTCCTCGCTCCAGGGTCGGCTTGCCACTTCGTACAGCTGCTCACTCAGGCGCACACTCGCGTACTCCAAGGGTGTGTTGGAAGTTCCCCCCTTAACGCGGAGGATGATATCCATGATTTCGCCTTGCGACGCCGCGTCCGGATAGACAGCCCGGAGCCCAGCCTGCGCAAATGCCGCGTCATATATCCCATAGGTTCGCGTGGGAGTTGTGCCCAATACGCCGATGGTTTTGCAGCGGGTTTGCGCTATGCTGCCAGTCACTTCCAAAAAACAGGCGCCGGCAAAGGCCCCAGACCCGCCAGGATGCCGACTGTTTTCATGTTGGATCCACCGCTTTCAACCCGTGCTCCCTTACTGCAAAGGGGCTTTTTTGAAGCGATCTCGCGCTTTCGCGACCACCGCAGGATCGCTGCCGGGCCTGTTGAGATTGGCCAGATAACGCCAGTAGATCAGCAACGCTATGACGACGACAATCGCGGTCTGAACGACAGGTTGAAGAAGGAACGGATTGCTGAGCGATGTTACGATAATGGAAACGGAAAACCACACGGCGACCAGCATCAACAGAATTCCGATCGCTACCTGCAAAGAGCGACGGTTGGCCAGTGCGGACTGGTTGGCCGCATACAAGTCGGGAGCGTGTTTGGGAAACATGATCATTCCTAATCCCATGAAAAAGAAGACAATCATGACAGACAGTACCCGAACGTTGACTCCGAACACGTATCCGAGTTGAATGGACTCAATGAGACTGAAGGAGCCGAACAGGGCGCTCAGGGTAAGAGCAAGTACAGGTGTCTTGAACTTGGCGTGCGTTTTTGCAAAGATTCCTGGAATCAATCCATCCTCGCTCCACGCGTATACCCAACGCGACTGCGCCAGGAAAATCGGCAGGAATGTCTTGACGACGATCACTGCGACAAGCAGGTTGATTAAGGAGGCCAACCAACTTGGCATGACAAACTGCAACAGTCCTGAGGACGTGGTATAGGCGGACATGTTCAGATGAGCCAGACCGGCGATGATCCGCCATGGAACGGCGTGATAGACTGCAAAGGCAAAGAGCGTGTAGACAACGGTGACCAAAGACACCGTGATCAACACGGCTTTCGACAACGACCGTCTAGCGTCTTTGGCCTCGCCGCCCGTTTGGGTGGCTGTGGACAACCCCAGATACCCAAAAAAGAGAACGGGGAGGGCGGATCCGAAAGCTGTGCTGAAGCTCACATGTTGCACGGGTGCGGCCGCGATGATCGATCGCGCGCTCAAGTGCAGGTGCTGGGCCAACGCGGATTCAAACGTAGACGGACTCGTTGCGAACCCGTAGATAATCATCAAGGCTGAGACGGCCAGCACGATGCACATGGCGATAATGGCGAGCGTGCCTGCCAAATGCACACCACGGACATGGATTAGCCAGAGCCCCCACAGGATAACCAATCCCACAATCAGGATTCCGGCAGAGGAAGAGAGAAAATTGCCCAATCCGACGGCTCCAAGCGATATGGCGGCAATCGACAAGAAATGGGGCGCGGCGTAGGCCAGAGTTCCCAGAGCACCCGTAAAACCAAACCACGCCAGGAATGTCGCCACAAAGGCGACTCCGGGACTCAGAGATCGGGAGATAATGACATACTCGCCGCCCGCCCCCACCAGTCCTGATGCAAAGAAGTAGCGATACGCGACCACGGTAATGAGAGTAATGACACCGCCAACAATCATGAGAAGAGGCACCAGGCCGCCCACTCCGGGCGAAGTCTGCTGTATTTGCGTGGAGACGAAAAACAGTCCTGCTGCGATCTCGTTTGTCAAACCAAAGGCAATGACGGCCATCAGTCCCAAAGTTCGGTTCAATTGGTTCTCCTGCATGGTATCCCTCCTCAAATTGACCGCTATAATCGTGCTTGAAACCAGATTCCAATATTGGCATTGTTCAGTTTATTCTCCTGAAACAGCGGGCCGCAACGCTGCCCGGATCTGCGATTGCACTCTTTCCGATCGCCGCGTATCGTGGCGCGCATTGCAGTGCGAGTTGCGGCGTACGCCAATATGCTGAAAGGGATCAGGGCTCATCTCCCAAAATGGCCGACATATATGCGTACAGAGCGGGTGAGCCTCCAGTATGGACAAACAGGATATCGTCTTCGGAGTTGAAATAGCCGTTGCGGACAAGATCCATCAGTCCTGCCATGGCCTTCCCCGTATAAACAGGATCAAGGAGAATGCCTTCAGTTTGAGCCAGCAGTCTGACCGCCTCGACCATTCCCGGAGTGGGAATGGAATAACCTTCGCCGACAAATTGCTCCAGACATGTCACCGCCTCTCTTGGTACGCTTTGGTTGACGCGCAAATGCTGCAATGTCTCGTTGGCCAAGTCATGAATGAGCTTCTCTTGCACATCTCTCTTTCTGCTAACATTTATTCCCGTTACAGAAATGTTGCTGTTGCTGCCGGTGAAGCCGGCCAGCAATCCGGCGTGCGTTCCGCCGCTGCCGCTTGCGCAGACAACATGTTGAATCCGGAGACCTTTTTCAAAGAATTGACCGACGATCTCCTGCGCACACGCGACGTATCCCAAGGTTCCAATGGGGTTGGAGCCGCCTCCGGGGATGATATACGGTTTCCGGCCCTGACGAACCACGTCCTCGGCTACCCGGTTCATCTCCAGCATCATGTCCGATCCGCCCGGAACAACCGACACCGCCTCGACGCCGAGGAGATGAAACAGATAATTGTTTCCGCTGGCGTTGCGGTCGTAGCTGTTTGGCACTCGCTCTTCCAAAACAAGCCTGCATTTCAGCCCTTCCTTGGTCGCTGCGGCCAAGGTCAGACGGCAGTGATTGGACTGTACGGCCCCGCACGTGATGAGAGTGTCCGCTTCTTGCGCCAAGGCGTCCGCAACAAGGAATTCCAATTTCCTTGTTTTATTCCCGCCAGAAGTCAACCCCAACAGATCGTCGCGCTTCATGTGGATTCTGGGTCCGCCAAGCGCATCGGAAAATCTAGGAAGTAATTGAATAGGAGTGGCGTCCTCCGTATAGCGACGCCTTGGAAAGACGGACAGATTCACAGCAACCCCTCCGTATTTTGCAGATTATTTTGAATGCCGGGTTCAAAATGAATAATACAGGCCGTGCGCCATATTGTAAAATGAGTTATAATATTGTTGATGATGCAAAATGCTCATTATCGTTCGATGATCGGGAGTCTGGTGAATGATCTAGGGGGACAAGTCATGGATGCCCTTCTTGTAACTTTTATCACCGTCGTTGAAAGGAACAACTTCACCAAGGCCTCCGAGGAACTGCATTTGACTCAATCTGCGGTGAGTCGGGAAATACAGGTATTAGAGAAGAAGTACGGCGTCAAGTTGTTTGACCGTACCAACAAATATGTTCGGCTGACCAAGGCGGGTGAGATTCTGTATCATCATGCCAAGGATATTCTGATCCAATACGATAGGGTCGAAAAACTGATTCATGATTTGGCGCATTCGGCGCAGGGTGTTTTGGAGATTGGCTCAGGCTATACATTCGGCGAATATTTATTGCCGCGCGTAATCCAGGAATTCAAATTACTGTATCCGTCCATCATTCCGAAAATCACCATAAAGAATTCGCATCGCATTGCTTCCCAAGTGCTTCGACGTGAGTTGGACATTGGGATTGTGGAAGGGAAACTTGAAATGCAGGGACTGGTCGCGATACCCTTTGCCCGCGACGAGATGGTGGTGATTGTGTCGCCCGCTCATCGGTTGGCGGGGCGAGCGGTTGTAGAGATCGGCGAACTGGGATCGGAAACTTGGATCTTGCGCGAACGGGGTTCCGGCACTCGGGAGGTTACCAACCGCGTTTTCTCTGATGTGGGGTTATCCCCGACTTCCATCATGGAATTCGGGAGTTCTCAGGTAATCAAGGAATCGGTCGAAGCAGGGTTGGGAATATCCATTCTTTCTGAATGGACCATTCGCAAAGAGGTGAAATATGGGATCCTGAGTGCACTCAAGGTCAGGGACGTACCCATCAGCAGAGATGTATGTTACGTACTTCCCGTCACACAATTTCGAACAAGGGCGACGGATCTCTTTGTCGAGTGCATCCCAGACCTGGTTAAGAATTTAGTGCTACGGTAAGAGGATTAAACGTAGGCGTCAAATAACGCCCAACGCGTCTAGCCAAGCTGGACACAACTTGCCGGTGAAAGTCCGGTCGAGGTAGGGGCCATACCGTCTCGTAGCTAACAGGTGTCAAGGCCGGAGTTTTATGGTTCTTGCTAGAGTTTGGCGATCGCTTCATACTGTTGGTCGGTAGGATTTGGATAGGGGGTTGTGGAATATGTCGCATGGGGTGCATACAGTTGCGCCGGATTTCTGGACTAGGTTGAACAGTCATGCGGGTGTTTTGACCTTTGTGGTTGCTATAATCACACTCAGTGTGGCCGTGATTACTGTGGTTGTCGCAGAAAGACCCCGAAGGTCACAGTGGCGGTCGGAGAAGTTGCAAGAGCAAACTAAGGAGATTCAGGACCGAATGGATGCAAGAGACCTGGAATTCAGAAAATCACGGGCGAGAGCATCCTTGGGCCACTTATTGCAAATCATAGGTAGCGCAGCGAATCGGGCCTCCGAAACTCCTGCTTATGATAATTTGATTAGCTTGCTGCAGGGGTGGAGCGATGACCTGGGGCAGCTACCAAAGTGCGAATTAAAGAATATATGTAATGACAAATTATCGGGACTTAGAGCGCCGGGGCAGAATTCCACCGTGGGTGGTGATCACATGGAGAGGATTGCTTATGAACTGAACCAGCTCAAAACTAAGCTGGCAGATAGGCAACTTGAAGTTTGTTGTCTTGAGGCTATAAAGAATATGCTGTAGCTCTTATAAGCATAATGAAACCCCGTAGCAACGCTTTAAATTCTGCGTATTGTAAACCTGTCAATGGTGTGCTCGGTCAACTTCCCTTCATGCGTGGCTACACTTTGCGGATTCACTCGCAGCCGACTAGGGATTAGAACTGTTGAGCCACAACGTGAAAAAATTCAGATGCCGGGAGAATCGATGCGGAAATTGCTGCCTCTGGGAGATTTGTGGCCGGAATACGCAGCCAGCTACAATTTTGTAGCACACGGTAGATAAACTTGGGCATGTGTTTGACGTGAAATGCCTTGTATTAAGCGTATTTGACGCATTACCATATCACTTGATTTGGGTGCAATCGGCCTTGGGAGCAGGAGGTCACAGGTTCAAATCCTGTAACTCCGACCATGAAAAACGTTGATATAGCAAGGAAAATCGGATGGTTGCCTGTAAACGGCCCCCATCGGATTGCTCGTTTGATCTAGTTTTAGACTAGTCTCCGCTGAGATGATCTACTGACGGACTAGATCATTTCATTTCGTTCCCTGCACTGGTGTTAGTTGACATCCCGCTCTTCGTCTAGGTGACCGACAGCGTTCGGGGCTGCGTCAAACCGATTCACGCCTTCTTGTGATTGGCTACTTTGCGCATGCAAGTAGCGATTCACCGTCATGCTCGTATTGGCGTGACCCATGTGGTCACTGATCGCCTTGATGTTCACGTCTTGATCAGGAACCACATCCCATGCACCCCCAGCATGAGAATTGAATAGCACGCGCCCATGTGACGCGCGAAATGTGGGCTGGCCGCGGAGCGGATGGCCTCTCTCAATCCGGCGTGCCAATTTGGTCTGACTGCAAAAGGGCAGATTGAGCTGGGGTACAATGCGAACCTGGTCGGGCAGGACGCGCAAGGGGAAGTGGTCCGCACGATGGGTGGCGGGCAGATCGCGTACGAGCGATAGCGGGGGGGAGAGCCGGGTGAAATGACGTGAAATGACGTGAAATGAGCCCGTCCTTCAGGCGGTTTCCCGGGCGGGGACAGGCTCCTCTGGCGCATGGGAGTTGAGGGTGGTTCAATTTCGTCCAAACACGTTCGTGCTTTCGTAAACGTGCCGCTGGCCGATGTACCAGACCAGGAGCATGGGCAGCGTCAGCAGCATGTTTCCGGCCATGATCAGGTTCCACTGCGGCGGCGTAAACATGCTTCCCGTGTTGGTCATCGAAAAAACCCCGAGCGCCAGCGGATAGAGCTTGGGATCGTTGATATAGATGAGCGGCCCCATAAAGTTGCTCCAGTTGGCATTGAAGGTAAAGATGGCGATGGTGATCAGCACCGGTTTGGAGAGCGGCAGGATGATGCGCGTCCAGATGCCGAAAAAGCCAAGTCCGTCGATCTTTGCGGCTTCATCCAGTTCTAACGGAATGCTCATGTAAAATTGACGCAGCATGAAGATGTTAAACGCGTTGCCAAAAAAGTTGGGCACGATGAGCGGCCAGAACGTGTTGATCCAGTGCAGGCTGTGGAACATGATAAACGTGGGGATCATGGTGACCTCGCCCGGAATCATCAGGGTGCTGAGCATAATCAGGAACAGAATCTTCCGCCCGGGGGCGCGCAGGCGGGCGAAGGCGTAGGCCGCCATGGACGATGTCACCAGTTGGCCGATGATGGCCGGGATGGTGATGATCAGCGAGTTCCGCAGGTACAGGCCCAGATTGTCGTTGGTAAAGATCTTCACGTAGTTGTCAAAGTGCAGGCTGCTCGGGAAAAACTTCGGCGGAAAAGTCATCGCATACCGGTTGTCGGACAAAGAGGTGGTGATCATCCACAGGAATGGCAGCACCATCGACACCACGCTGACAATCAGGACGATGTACAGGACGACTTTCCAAAATACGCGCCACCCGTTCAACTGGCGGTGCTTGGCATGGTCGGTTGCGGAGGTGGTTTGCGCCGTCTTCATCGCTTAATCTCTCCTTCGTAATACACCCACATGGACGACCATCTGAATACCAGCAGCGAAAACAGCATGATGATCACGAACAACACCCAGGCGATGGCCGAAGCGAAGCCCATGCTGAAATTCTGAAAGGCGTTTTGAAAGAGGTATACGACCATCATCAACAAGGAATTGGACGAGCCGAGTATATACACTTGCGTAAATGTCTGCATACTTCCAATGATGCCGGTGACGAGGTTGAACAGCACGATCGGCGACAGCATGGGCATGGTGATATGGCGAAACTTCGTGAACGCATCTGCGCCATCCAGCTCGGCGGCTTCGTAAAGGTAATCCGGCACCCCCTGCAGCCCGGCGAGGAAGAGGACAAACCCGCCTCCGGCTGTCCATAGCGTAAATAGGATGAGTCCCGGCTTCATCCAGGCCGGATCCACAAACCAGGCCGGCCCTTTAATGCCGAAGAGTTGCAGCACCTCGTTAAACAACCCGGCAGGCGCGAGCAGCCAACTCCACAGCATGGTAACCGCCACGACGGGCAGCGTGCTCGGCAGGATAAACGCGACGCGGAAAAAGTTACGAAAGACAATTTTCTGATTTAACAACACGGCCACGGCGAGGCCGATCAAAATGCCAAGCGGCGTGGTGACCAGCGCATAGATGAGGGTGTTGTCAAGGCTCGTATAAAATAGCGGCGTCTGAAACAGCGTCGTGTAGTTTTTCAGGCCGACCCACGTCGGCGGCTGAAAGATGTTCCAGCTTGTAAAACTGATGAAAAAGGAGGCGATGATCGGTCCGATGGATAAGAGTATGAAGCCGATCAGCCAGGGGCTGATAAAAGCGTAGAAAAAGGCAGTCTCTTTTCTGCGCATTCGATTCCGAACTGCCATAAAGAAGCCCTCCTGCAAAAAAATTATCTGCCATAAAGACGCTGCTCCCGCAGCTGTTTACGAGCGGCACTCGAATGAGAGGGGGGCATTTCCAGCCCCCGCCACACATTTTCAGCGACTATACGGCTGATTCTGGCGCCTGAAGCAGCGGTTCTACGGATTGCCCGCAAGCACAGCCGGCGCGTCTGCCGCCAGCTTGTCGGCGTTGGCCTTCAGGGTGTTCTTGCCGTTAAAGAAGTCCGTCAAATCGTTGTACATCACGTTTTGCCAGTTGTTCCAGGTTGGTGGGATTCGCGGCGAGAAGACCTCGTTCAGCATGGCGTTCCAGTCGGAAGGGGTGACCACGCCTTTGGGCAGGGTCTTCACCCACAGTTTGGTCGCTTCGCGGCTGGCTGGGATATCCTCCTTGTTTGTGACGATCAGCTTTTCGCCAGGTCCGGACGTTAAAAACTTGATGACGTCAAACGCCACTTTGGGATACTTGGATTTTGCGCTGATGGCAAGTCCTGTCCCCACGGCTTCCATGCCGCCTCCCGCTTTACCGAGCGGCAGCGGCGCAATGCCAAAGTTGACTCTTGCCTGTTTGAACGGCTGAATGTCCCACAAGCCGGTGGTCATCATGGCCGTCTGCTGGTTGGCGAACATGGCGTCTACGTTCGCCCCGTTGCCCATGTTGGCCATGTCAATGGCATTTGGCGATACGTGGTACTTGTATTGCAGGTCTTGATAGAACTGCAGGGCCTGCATGGTGGCCGGCGTATTGACGGTGGATGCGGTCATGTTCGCATTCAGCATGTGGCCGCCGTTTTGATGGACGAAGCTTCCGAACTTAGGCCACCAGTTGTCGAGCGCCACACCCCACTGGGTCGTGGTGCCGCCCTGGCGAATCGTCAGCTTCTGCGCGTCCTTGAGGAACTCGCTCCAGGTCCACTTGGCGTTCGGGAACGGCAGGCCGGCTTTTTTGAACATGCTCTTGTTGTAATACATCACCATGAAGCCGCCGCGTTCCGGGATCGCGTACTGGGCGCCGCGGTAGCTGTACGTCCCAATGTAGCCCGGGATAAACTGCTGCTTCATGTTCAGTTTCGAGGCTTTGATGTAAGGCGCGAGGTTGAGGACGGCCCCTTGCTTGCCGAAGCCGATCGCTTCCTGGGCCACTTCCATGATGTCGACCTGTTCCCCGCCAGCAATCATCGTTTCTACCTGTTGGTCGTAGTTTTGCAGGAGTTTCACTGAAATATGCACGTTGGGATGCGATTTTGTATACAGGTTTGCGCGCAATTGGTAGGTCGGCAGATCCAGGGATTGGCTGCCCCAAATCGTCATGACCAGGTTGATTGGCGCTGCGACTTTTTTGGTTTGCGTCGCGGCATTCGCCACCGAGCTGAGGCCCGAGAGTTCAGCAGTCATCGCCAGGGCAACCGCAAGACTGCCCAACTTGGCTATTTTCTTCACAAAAAATTCCCCCTTGTATTTAATCCAAGCGAATCTGTTTACTCCCGTAATGGCTTTCGTTCGTCCGGCGATCACCTCCCAAGCGGTTTTTCTTGCCGACTTTTACTCCCAGGTCAGCGTGACCAGCGAATTGGCGGGCAGGCGCACGACTGTTTGCTTTCCTTCGTAAGTCAGGCGGATCTCCTTTGCGAGTCCCGGGTTGGTGAAGACGGCGACCTTTTCGCCTGTCGGATTTGCGAACGCCACATTCGAGATCCCGGCGATTTCCGAAGATCCGATGCGTTTTGCGCCGCGCTGCACGGTTTTGCTAAAGTGTGCCATCGCCCAATACTGGCCGCTGTACGAGATCTGATGGGTATCGGCGTAAACGGTTACCAGTCCGGCGCATGGAAAGGGACCGATATTAGGTGTTCCTTTTTCATCCAGCGCCATGTTCCACGCGGTGACGGATCGGCTCCAGTTGCGCATGGCGTCTGTGAACACCTTGCCCCAGTGGCACCAGTCGATCTCGTAGGTGTCGCCCAGGTCCGGTCCGCCCTCCGTCCAGTAAATGTGGGTTTGCGGGTGCGCTTCGTGCAGGTTAGTCATCATGTCTGGCGAGCCCTGATAGCCGTGGAACGCCACGCCGTCCACGACGTCTTTGAAAGCCGGGTCGTCGAGCATCCACTTCGCGCGCTTCCACATGATGTAGTTGTGGTCCATGATCCACACTTTTGTATCCAGTCCGTGTTCCTTGAGGAGAGGGGCAAGGTAGTCCCGCGCAAACGACATCTCAAACTCCGGATGCCACAAGCAGGCGGGCATGTTGCCGAGCTGATCGGTTTCCGTTTCGTTTTGCGGCGTCACGGCGTTGACCGTTACGCCGGCTTCCGCATAAGCCTGCAGATACTTCAGAAAATACCGGGCGTAAACCTCCAGGTACTTCTCGCGCATCCAGCCGCCGCACATCGATCCGCCCGTCTTCATCCAGCCGGGCGGGCTCCACGGCGAGGAGAAGAAAAACAGGTCCGGATTGCTTTTGCGAGCCTCTCGAATAACAGGTAAAATATAATCGCGATCGTAATCGATGCTGAAATGCCGGAGGTCTGAATCTTCTGGCGTTTCCGCGTAGGAGTAATCCATGCGGGCGTAATCGCTTGCACCGATCGCCAATCGACAGACATTCAGGCCCATCTGGTCCGCGGAAAACAGGTTGTCAATCAGCGCCTTGCCGGGTTCCGCCGGGAGGCCGCTGATGACATAACAGGCTGCGTCCGTCAGCGCAGCGCCAAAGCCGAGCACCTCCTGGTAGGTTTGTTCTGACCGCAGGACAACCGTGGGAAGAACTGACGGGGAAACGCCTGCGAAAGCGAGCGAATCCGCCTGTTCAAAACGGCGACTGCTGTCCGTGAAAAAAACTTTAATCATGTTAAAATACACCTCAATTGCATCATGATGAAATCCTGTCTCTATGATAGATTGAAACACAGATAACTCTAAAAAAACATTACGTAAATCGCTGACAAGTTGACGTAATTGGCTACCTTTGAAAGCGGAATCATGAGGGGGATGTCGCAATGCCAGACAACGTGCAAACAGACCGGAAACAAGACCATCAAGAGCGCGCGCAGGACCTCGTGAAAAGTGAAGTGGAAGAGGCGATGGTCAATTTGGCAGGCTATTCTTCGCACATGCTTCCTTATTATTACCGGGATCAGCGGGCAGGGCTGACCTCCTACCTGTTCCGCCTGCAGACGGAAGGCCAGGCGCAGGCGATCGTGAACGGCAGACTGACGGAAATCCGGCCTGGCGATCTACTGCTTTATGCTCCTGGCGATCCGTATGAACTGGTGATCGAGCGCGAAGATTTGGACACACCCGCGAAAGAGCCGATCAGCGGCGATTACTATGTGTCCTGCCAGGGACCCTGGCTTGACTGGTGGTGGCGGTCCCGGTCCCGCCCGACAAAGGTCAACATCCCGCTCGACGACCGGCTCATCGTGATCTGGAAGCAGATTGCGACGGAGCAGTTTCGGACAGATCAATACGTTGTTGGGATATCCTCGCAGTTGCTGAAGGCGCTGTGCCTGATGGTGGATCGCATCCTCTCGGGACTGAATTCGCACCGTGTGCCTTTGCAGGGGTTCATCGCCTATCGCATGCGGAATTATATTGAAGAAAATGCGTCGCGGCAATTTTCCCTGGAAGAGGTTGCGAAATACGTCGGCCTCAGCGTTTCGCGCGCTGTTCATCTTTTTAAGGAGAGTTTTGGCCTTTCCATCATGCAATACGCCCTGGAGGTGCGCTTGAAGATGGCCAGCCACCGGATCGCGTTTGACAACGCCACGCTGGAAGACATTGCGGAAGGCTGCGGCTTTGGCAGCTATTCCTATTTCCACCGGGTGTTTCGCGCGCGCTTTGGCAAGTCGCCTAAGGAATACCGCTTCGAGAACCGCTGAAAGACGATCAGATCGTACAACTTTGAAGCAAATCTGGCATGGAGACATCGCCCTGTCCGTGGTTAAGTGAAGATGAGAGCGGTTGCATTGATTTCTCATCTTTTGAGGAGGATTTCTTCCCATGCCGCGCAGGGTGATTTTTTCAGCTTCCGCCATACTGGCGGCGGGCGCGCTTTTCGTGCCGTATTTTGCGAAATCCCCGGCGGCGGCCGCGCAAGCCGCCGCAGCAAGCGGTCAGGTGTCCGTTTGGCTGAGCGATCCGTCAAGCAATGTCTGGCTCTCCAGACAACCGGACATCCCGCTGATTCCCGTGCAAAATTACACTTATCAACCGTCTTCCATCGTGATCGACAGCCAAATCCGCTTTCAAGAGATGACAGGCTTTGGGGCCGCTTTGACAGACTCCTCCGCGTGGCTGATCGCGCATGCGCTGACCGCCGCCGAGCAGACCTCCCTGCTGAATCAGTTATTTAGCCGTTCCGCAGGCTGAAATCGTCGCCAGCCCCTGGAGTCCGCCCGCTTGGATGAAAACCGGCGATTCGATGGTGGGCGGCATGCTGAAACCCGGTTCAATGGGTCCGCTTGCGCAGTACTTCGTGAAGTTTCTCCTGGCCTACGCAAGAGCCGGGGTTCCGGTCGCCTACGTGACCGTGCAAAACGAGCCGTTGAACGAAACGACGACCTATCCGGGGATGTTGTTGCCGACAACGGACGAGGCTAATTTCATCGCCAAGTATCTCGGTCCGGCGCTCGTCAAGAACCAGCTCTCGACAAAAATTCTCGCCTACGACCACAACTGGGACATGCCCGCGTATCCGCAGGCGATCTACAGCGATCCCGGCGCCGCAAAATACGTGGCCGGCACGGCCTGGCACTGGTACGCCGGCAGTCCGGATGCTCAAACCGCCGTGCATGACCTTTATCCGCAAAAGGGGGCGTATATCACGGAAGCCTCGGGCGGCGCCTGGCAAGGAAGCGCTGCGGATGCGTTTGCCGCGGAGCTGCAGTCGCTCATCATAGGTGGGACGCGCAACTGGGCGCAGGGGGTGATCCTCTGGAATCTGGCTCTCGACCAGGCAAACGGTCCGACCAACAACGGTTGCACGACTTGTCGCGGCGTGGTCACCATCGACCAATCCACGCATGCCGTTACGAAAAACGTAGACTATTACGCGCTTGGACATGCCAGTCAATTTGTGCAATACGGCGCGTACCGCATCGCCTCCAACTCGTACGGTTCCGGTCAGCTTCAGGATGTGGCTTTTCTCAATCCTGATGGCAGCAAGGTGATGATCGCGTATAACGCAGGCTCGAATGCGACCACTTTCCGGGTGGCTTGCGGTCCGTCTGCGTTCAGTTACCGCCTGCCCGCCGGCGCGGCTGCGACTTTCGTGTGGCGGGGGCAAGCGACGGGCAACCCGTTTTACCTCGGCGCAGTCAGCCCGACACAGGCCCAGCCCGGGAAAACGGTCACGCTGTACGGCAGCGGCTTTGGCGACAAACAAGGGTCGTCGGCTGTGCGCGTCGGATCGCGGATTGCGCCCGCGGTCAGTTGGTCTAACGGCATGATCGTAGCCCGCGTGCCAAACCGCAGCCCGCTTGGTGCAAGTCGGGTGACGGCGACGGTCGCTCAAGCGACCAGCAATCCGGTTCCGGTCACCCTCGCGGTTCAACTGGACCGCGGCACCTGGAACGCCAGCGCGTCGTCCTTTTATCAAAACGACGCGCCAAGCAACGTGCTGGACGGGGATCCCGGAACGCGCTGGAGCACTGGGCAGGCGCAGGCTCCGGGCGAATGGCTCGCGGTCGACATGCGAACCCGGCAGCGTTTTAACGAACTGATTTTGGACTCGGGGCAGAGTACGGGCGACTATGCCCGGGGCTATGCCGTCGCGGTATCCAATGATGGGGTGCACTGGTCTAAACCAATTGCTGAAGGAATAGGCATTTCGCCTGTCGAAATAATAGACTTTCCGACCCAAAACGCCCGTCTTCTGCGGGTGACAGAAACAAGATCAGCGGGCAGTTGGTGGTCCGTCGTGGAGCTGAACGTGGTTTTGAAGTAATCATTTTGCAAATGAAATTGGGGTGTAGCGCTTGAAGAAAAACATTGGTTTGCAGTTATATACACTGCGCGAATACGCTGCCAAGGACTTTGCCGGCATCCGCGCATGTGGCTTTGGAAGAACTGGAGCAAGGCGGTCAACCGCTTGAGTATGCGCTGGAACTGGGGATCTCGTAAGTGAAAACGGGCGTCATCGGCTGCGGGAAAGCATGTGTATGCGGAGAAGCCGCTCGCCGTCTCCCTCGAGGACGGCCGGGCGGTGATGGATTTGGCGCGGGCGAAAGGGCTGCGCGTCGGTTCGGCACCGGACACGTTTCTGGGGGCGGGTTTGCAGACCTGCCGCAAGCTGATCGACGAGGGCTGGATCGGCGCGCCGGTCGCCGCGACGGCGTTCTGTCTAGGACACAGACCGGGAGGGTGGCATCCGGATCCAGCGTTCTTTTACGAAAAGGGCGGCGGTCCGATGTTTGATATAAGGCCATATTACTTGACTGTGTTGGTGCATTTGTTGCGTTCTGTGCGAAGAGTGACCGGTTCGTCGAGAATCACCTTCCCGGAGCGCACCATCCGGAGTCAACCGCGTTACGGCGAGAAAATTACGGTGCAGACTCCCACACCTGTGACTGGCGTGCTGGATTTTGCAAGCGGAGCGGTCGCAACGATCGTCACGAGCTGTGACGTGTGGAACACAGAGCTTCCGCGCATCGAGTGCTACGGCACGGAAGGCACGCTGAGCGGGCTGGATCCGAACACCTTTGGCGGACCGATCCGGATTCGCCGACACGGCGCAGGGAACAGATTACGCCGTGCAGAGCGGATACGAGCGCCCGCATCCGCTGGGGCTGAATGGCGAGCGTGCGGAGGGCGTCTTTGATGTTTGACGACATGGGGGATGCGCGAATGGAGATGGAACCGATGGAAGCCGTGCACATTCGTCCGCTGGAGAACCGTCAGGAGTTGGCAGCGTGCTACGACCTTTGGAACGAAGTGTTCCCGAACGGGCGCGCGTTTTTCCAGAGGCGGCTGGACCTGGATGCGGACTACGATCTGGAGACCACATGGGTCGCGATCGCAAACGGGAAAATCGTTTCGGCGGCGCAGGTTTTTGCCTACGACACGTGGATCGCCGACGTGCAGGTGAAAAACGCGGGCATCGGCAATGTGGCCACTCTGAAAGCGTATCGCGGCAGAGGTTTTGCCCGGCAAATCCTGCGGCAAGTCGGAAAGTGGATGACAGCCAATCAATACGATCTGTCGCTGCTGTTCACCGGAAGTTTCTCTTTTTATGAACAAATTGGCTGGGAACGCCATCTGGAGTCTGTGTGGACGATCGGCCGCGAGCCGCTGACGCAGCACCTGCTGGCTGTGGCGCCCCTTGCGGAGATCAGGCCGTTTGCGGATGCGGACCTGGCGTCAGTGGCAGCGCTGTACGATCAGTTCAACCTGCAGCGAACGGGCGCGAGGGTCCGCAGTGAAGCGTACTGGAAGGGCCTGGCGCAGTGGTCGTACGATGAGAGCATGGTCGTCGAAGAACAGGGGAAGATCGCGGTGTATGCGCGCTTTTCCCGCTATCCGTCCGATGTTCTCGAGATCAAGGAACTCGTGTATGACATTGGCCATGGGCAAGCGGCTGTTTCGTTGGTGCGCTCCCTCCTCCATGCGTTTCCGGACGTCGCGGAAGTGCGCACTCGCATGCCGCAGGAGCACGCGCTGTCTGCCGTTTTCGCTCAGGCGGGTGGCGAGCGGCAGGCGTACGACCCGATGATGTGGAAGGTGGTGGACAGTGCGTCGCTGCTTGCGAAACTGCGGCCGATTCTTGCGCGCAGGGCGGCCGGTTTGTCGCTCGACCGGCCCATGCGGGTCCTTTGGCAGGTGGGCGACAGGGACCTGTTGCTCACGGTGGCGCCAGCGGGTGTGGAGGCGCGGGAAGCCACCGGAGCCATCGCGTACGAGATGCGCGTGAAGACGTCCATTTCAGAATTTGTTCATTTGTGGCTGTGGGGCGCGGCGACGATCGGGAATCCGCAACTCAGCGAAAACGGCTTGTTGCGGGCGCTATTCCCGGAACAACCCGGGATTCTCTGGTCAAGCGACTTTTTTTAGACACCCTTTTGCGCGGTGAAAACGCGTTGATGATCGATAGGTTGATGTTCGTTAGGATGATGAGAGGTGAAGCGAAAATGAATGTGGTGGTTGTCGGCGCCGGGTTTATGGGCACCGTTCACGCGGAATGGTACACGGAAATGCAGGATGTCAACCTGCTCGGGATTGTCGATGCCAGCGCGGAGCGAGCAGAGTCATTGGCAAAACGCTTTGGCGCGCGGGCCTCTTTAGACTTGGGAGCCGTACTCGAAAGCTCCCGGGTCGATATTGTGGACGTTTGTGTGCCCACCTATTTACACAAAGACTATATTCTTCAGGCTGCGGCGGCGAAGGCGCACGTGATCGCAGAGAAACCGCTGGCGCTCACCGCGCAAGACGCGAAAGTGTGTATCGATGCCTGCGAGGCTGCGGGCGTGCGCTTGTTTGTCGGACAAGTGGTGCGGTTTTTTCCGGAGTACAAACAAATCCGCGAGCTGGTCGCGGCGGGCGGTGTGGGCCAGGTTGGAACGGCGCGGGCGCTGCGCGGGGGTTCTTTCCCGCAGGGGTGGAACAACTGGTACAAGGATCCGGAAAAAAGCGGATCGATGATTGTGGACTTGATGATCCACGATTTTGACTTTTTGCGCTGGTGTTTTGGCGAGGTGGAGCGGGTCTACGCCAAGTCGCTCGGCGGCGGTCAGCTTTCCGGGATGGACCACGCGCTGGTCAGCCTGCGCTTTAAAAGCGGAGTCATTGCGCATGTGGAAGGAACATGGGCTCAGCCTGCCGGTTTTGCCACTGAGATCGAAATTGCCGGAAGCCTGGGTATGGTGCAGCATAAAAGCAGCGAGAGTATAACCGTGCAACTGCAGAAACGGGAAGCGGACAAGCAGTCTGCGGGAGTGGAGATCCCCTCGAGCCCCCTTGAGCGATCGCCGTATTACCTGGAACTGGCACACTTTTTGGACTGCATTCGCGGCAAAGCGGAACCGCTGGTCACGCCGGATGACGCGCTGAGGGCGCTGGAGATCGGTTTGGCGGCGGCAACATCGGCGCGGACCGGCGGAGTGGTCGAACTGTCTGGACCAATCGAAGGGGGGATGAGCGTATGAAACTGGGGATCTTCAGTTTTGCGCACATGCACGCCTACAGTTACGCGGAGGTGTTGCAGCAGGTCGCAGGGGTCGAACTCGCCGTGGTGGCGGATGAACACGAAGCGCGCGGGCAGGAGGCGGCGGCGCGATTTGGCGCCAGGTACGTGCGGGACTACCAGGAAGCGCTAAAGACGGATCTGGATGCGGTGATCGTTTGCAGCGAGAACGCGAAACACGCGGAAATGGCGATTGCCGCGGCGGATGCCGGGAAGCACGTGCTTTGCGAAAAGCCGATCGCCACAAGCGTGGAAGACGCTTGGCGGATGGTGAACGGCTGCGAAAAAAACGGCGTCAAGCTGCAGACCGCGTTTCCGATTCGCTACAGCACGCCGGTCAGGCACGTCAAACGGCAGATAGACGGCGGGGAGATCGGCCAGATCCTGGCGTTAAACGGGACCAACCGCGGCCAAAATCCGGGCGGCTGGTTCGTGGACAATACCCTGTCCGGCGGCGGCGCAGTGCTTGACCATACCGTGCACGTGATCGACATCATGCGCTGGTATACGGGCAGCGAGGTGCGCGAGGTCTATGCGGAGATTGGCACGCGCTTTTCGAATACGCCGACGGATGACTGCGGCCTGCTGACACTGGAATTTGCAAATGGCGTCATCGCGTCCCATGACCCGAGCTGGTCGCGGCCAAAAACCTTCCCGACGTGGGGCGATGTGACGCTGAAGGTTGTGGGAACGCAGGGCGTGGTCAAAGTGGACGCCTTTGCGCAGCATTCCACCTACTACAATGACCAGTCGGGCAGGGTCAATTACCTGGGTTGGGGGAACAATGCGGACCTGCAGCTCGTCGCGGGGTTCATCGACTCGATCCGGAGGGATCAGGAACCGCTGGCAACCGGTCTCGACGGACTGCGAGCCATGGAGGTTGCGCTGGCCGCCTATGAAAGCGCGCGTACAGGGAAACCGGTGCGGATCCAGTCGGCAAATTGAAGGGCCTGTACCCCAACATACCACTGGTTTAGTAAGAGCCTGAAGGGACAGAGCTTGTCCGGCAGTATTTTCAGGACGTTTAGCAGTTACTTTTTCTTACCGTTACCGCATAGGCTTGGTTGCGGTCGGGCAGTTTGAGGCCACTGGCGATGTGGTCTCTTGGTTGTATTTTGTGGAAAATGGCGCAAATTCCCGATCTTCGGTCCGATCTTTCCGCATGAACGACTGTAATAACAATAATCGCACGCAAGATGGCAGTCTTCCAACACGGTCCTCCACACGACCCCCAATACCACTGCGTCATTTGGCGGGGGCCGTCGAATCGCCAATCACTAACTGTCCGGATAACGTGTGTGAAACGGCCTTAACAGGTTCTTGTTTGTTCATGTACTGCATGAGAATCTCAACGGCCATCTTTCCCATAGTCTGTTCATCCTGGCGAATGTGTGTAAACGTCCAGCCCATACACCCGCTTGAAGGGCCGTCAAAACATGTGATGGACAGGTCGGTCGGCACATGTTTACCGAGCCTTTGCGCGACCATAAATAGATGCGACGCAACCTGAAATTCGGTGGCGACAACGGCCGTGATTTCAGGGTTGGACGAAAGAAAATCGGCGATCATCTCGTGGTGTTGCTGACTGTAACCCGAATCCTTGTCAGTCGGAATGTCACTGGGCAGACTCGTAAGCGACCATTGGGGTGAAAATGGAATGGTTGCGTCCTGCAGAGCTGCGAGGAAACCCGTCCAGCGGTCTTCTAGGGTAACGGTATCTTTGGTCGGCGGCGAACAAAACGCGATCTTCCTGTGACCCAACGAAATAAGGTGTTGTGTCAAAGAATAGGCGGCGGTTGTATTATCGGACGTAACCGCAGACACAGGCACACCCGGAAGGTGTTTATCGACCAAAACGATGGGGAAACCGTTTAGATGCAGTCGCAAAATTTCCGGATTGTAATGTTCACCGTTGACCGGAAAGACAATGAGTCCTCCAACACCGAGTCGAACAAGTTTTTGAATCGCTTGTTCCTCGGTTTCCTGACGCCCATATGACCGGCAAATGGTCAGAAAGACATTGCTTTCGTCCGCTGTCCGTTCAATGCCCGACAGCAAGCGCAGCCCATAGCTCTCTCCAAGTTCCGGCAAGACCAACCCAATCAAGGTTGGGATACCGAATCTGGCGGTCGCCGACTGCCCAACGCCGCTCTCCATGGCGATGGGAGGAAATTGGTTCATGACGAATGAACCCTTTCCGGGTCGGCGGGAAATCAAACCCTCATTGGTCAACATCTCCAGAGCTCTCTTGGCCGTGATGCGGCTTACCTTAAAATGGTTGGCCAACTCCCGTTCCGTTGGCACGCGATCTCCTACTGCCAATTGCCCGGATTCGATTCTGGCATGCAGATACTCATAGATGATTCCATATAAGGGGTTGGTAGCCGTCATGATTATAAAGCACATCCTTTTCCCGATAAATGACTCGAAACGCGTTTTCATATACCATTATATCATTATAGACCAATTTATCAAATCGGCTGCCGTCAACAAGAGTTATTTTCGATTTAACGGCATAGTATAAGACTACATGAGGATTTGATATGAATATTATATTTATATATTGACAAATAGAACAAACTGTTATATACCTATCTTGCAACACTGGATATGGACCAATAACCTATTTAATAGGATGTTAGGATGTTTTTCGAGATGTAAGGGCTTACTGGCGTGGCGTGAAGACTAAATGAAGAAGTATATCGGAGGAGGCGAAGTGAATGCCGTCGTCAGCGAAGAGGAGAAGTTCGTGGCGGAGTTTGCGAATGCGGGAAGGGATCGCCGGCTATCTGTTTATTCTTCCGTCAATCATTGGATTTTCTACGTTCGTTGCCTATCCGTTGCTATCTTCGGTGTACTACTCTATGACGACCTGGAGCGGTTGGAATACGCCGCAGTTCGTCGGACTGAAAAACTTTGTGTATATGTTTACAACCGACCCGTCGTTTTGGCCTTCGCTGCGCGCCACGGCGCTATACGTCCTGATGAGTGTTCCGACGGGGCTCATGCTTGGCCTGTTTCTGGCCGTACTCCTGAACCGGCAACTGCCCGGCATCAAAATCTTACGCACTCTCTACTATCTCCCAGTGGTTCTGCCTTCCGTGGCCAGTCTCACACTTTGGGATTTTATCTACAATCCCCAGTACGGTCTGGCCAATCAGTTGCTGAATCTCGTCCATTTACCCGCAAGCC
>JAJZCB010000072.1 GCA_021846285.1 Bacillota bacterium | reverse complement strand
GTTGACAGTGGTGATGAGGATGTGTTAATTTTATATCCGTTGCGATTTCGCGCCAGCGTAGCTCAGATGGTAGAGCAACTGACTTGTAATCAGTAGGTCGCAGGTTCGATTCCTGTCGCTGGCTCCATAAAAAAGCCCGGTAAATCAAGGTTTTTAAGACCAGAACCACTCTGCGTGAGTGGTTCTTTTCATTGTTGTGCTACAAACGCGACAGGGCGAATTGGTGAAGATCGCCGACACCTTGGGCGTAACGTTGGATTTTCTCCTGTTGGACCGGACGAACGCAGTATTTACGACGCCAGATGTGGCGCTCTCCAGACATAGGTGTACCGTCCATCAACCCATACTACATGGTGCAAAAGCGCCGTTGGGCCCAGCAACAGATGGAACGGACCGCTTGAGTAATGCCCGCCGTAATGCCAGAGAAACCGTCCTTGGTTTGTCATCCATCCGATCCAAAACTGCGCAGTCGATGGGTCCGACTTCACTATATAATCGCTCCCTGCGGCGAACGTAAAGGTCCGCCCTTTTGACCCAGCGAGTGATTCCTGATATTGATGGAGACCACTTGCCGCTACCAGCATCAGCGAATGGTTGGGCCACACCGCGTGCGCCTGTGGATACAGAACGAAAGTTGGGCCCCACGATCCGAGCAGTGTAACCGCGTAAGGGGTATGTGCCAAAGATACCTGATGCACAGCTTGCACGGCACTCTTGACAAACGTTTTCGTTTGCCAATCGTATGTGACGGCGTTGCCATGCCACGATCCGAAGATGTGATGACCAAAAACCGCAGCCCCTGTCAAATCATTTGGCAGAGACAGCACTCGAAGTGGCAGAATACCAAGGGAGTAGACGCCCGCATCCGCGCCGCCCGTGACGATCCAGGCAGCCGGTGTGTGAAACGCACGAAATGGCCAAGGTGCTGTTGCGTTGAGCGCCTTATGTTCACCGGTGGAAAGGTTCCACCAATAAAACCGTTGTCTGGCGCCGCTTTGCAGCATGGCATCAAGCAGAATGATCGTGCCCTGAGAACCTGGCGACGCCGCGATTGCCAACCTGTGATCGCTTATCGGCCCAGCGCGCACAAGTACTTGCGGTTCGCCTTGCCAAGGTTGCAAGAGGATACTCGCATGACGTGTCCACAGCAATCCAATTTGCGTCGTTCCAGCGGGATAGCCATCTGGCGCCGGTGTTTTCAGGCGAATCGCCTTAAGTCCAAACACGGTGCTCTGGGTCGGTTCTTTGGTCAAAATGGCCGGCAGGGTGACTTGGCGTACATTCCAGGGCGCCTTGGTTTTCGCCGCATAGCCGATAGTCTGCGCCTGCAACGGTGTCCATAAGGCCCGCAGATCGCGGTGCATCCCCACTACCAGCAAAACGACAACGAAAATAACAGCTAAAATGGTTCCACCCACGCGGAGCCTTCGTGTCATGATAATAGGGTTCTCCTTCCTTGGCGTCACAATACCCGTTCCTCATAAATGGGTTTGTCAGCCAATTCTCAAGCAAAGGGGAACTGTACCCGTGGGTGCAACTAGTTTGTTCCACACCCGTCGGAATCGCAGTTATCATATCATAGTCATCCCGAGCTTTCATGCCAAGTCCGGGGCGTTGTCGTTACAGCTTTGTCCATATCCGCCTGCGATGGGGGGCTATACCTGCCGGAATCTTGTCACGAGTGCACCGCAACGTATTATCAGGGCGTCCATGGTTCCGCTTCCGTTCATGCATGGTGCACGGATCGAACGAGCGATGCCTGCGCCACTTGCTCCCTCAGTGTTCCTTCAGAACCCTTGACACAACATCCGCAAACAGGGTAAAATGCACGATGTTGAGCGCGTGATGGCACGGTCGGAGTTTGGATGCGCACCGTCAACTCCATACGGAGGGGTACCAAAGTGGCCAACTGGGGCGGACTGTAAATCCGTTGCGAAAGCTTCGTAGGTTCGAATCCTACCCCCTCCACCAATTCAGAACGCTTTAAGACGGCCTGATCGAGTCGTAGAGAATAAGGGTAACAGCAAACGAGCGTGCGTGCAGGGTGAGGTTTCCCGGTAGCAGGCTCATTTGCTGTGAAGTTGTCGAGTTGTCGCCGATTTAATGATTCCAGACCACGATTGCGATGGAAATGATGGAAAAACCCAGCGCGACCAGGTACATGACACTGACCGTTTGAATCTGTGTGAGCCCCGCCGCCATCAGTCGGTAATGACCATGGCTGCGATCGGCCTTGTAAACGGGCCGTTTCTCCTTCATGCGCTTCCATACGACGTAAATGGCGTCAAATATGGGAACGCCGAGTGCCAGCACGGGAACAAAAATAGAAATCACCGTCGCCGATTTGAAGGCGCCGGTGAGCGCGATGCCAGCGAGCACAAAACCGAGGAAGGTAGATCCTGCGTCGCCCATTATGATGCGCGCCGGGTAGAAGTTGAAACGCAAAAAGGCGAGCGTCACGCCGATCAGGGCTGCAGCCAATACGGCGGACGACCAATCTCCCTTCAAGGTGGAGATGATGAGCAGGGTAGTGGCTGACATCGCAGCGATGCCACCCGCCAATCCGTCCAATCCATCCAGGAAATTGAATACATTAACAATACCGACTACCCATAAAATCGTCAGGAGATCGGAGACCCAGGAAGCGAATGTGACGTAGTACACTGGGTGAATGGGATCCTGAACGCCCTTGATCGTCGCTCCGCAGTAAATGAGAATGGCGGCGGCGATCATTTGCGCAATAAACTTTGGCCATGCTGGAAATTCCTGTTTGCGGGTTTTGGCGTAGTCGTCGATCATTCCTACGACAAACATCAGTATGGAACCGATAATCAGGCCCAGAAAGGGCTTGTCCGGTTTCAGAGAAGTAGCAATCAGAAAATGGCGGATTGTCACTGTAACCAGAATGAATCCAATCATCATGGCAGCGCCGCCAAGCATCGGAAGTGGAGCCTTGTGCGCTTTGCGATCGGTCGGCAGATCGACGAATCCCGTGCGCAACGCAACTCTTCGCATCAGGGGCACGAGCGCGTATACAATAAGGAATGACAGGACTAAGGTGACGAGATCAACAAGCAAAAGTGCGCCCCCCCGATTTGGTACTGGAACGATATTTAACCATACCAATTATAGAAAGATTCTACGGACAACGTCAATCATTTCATTTATGTAACATCTGCGATACAGCTTGGTATTCCAGGGATCCAGGATGCTGTGTGGGTGACTTTACCATGGCGTATCCAGCCATAAACGCGGGAGTCTTGCTTGACTTTGGCGCAAACGCCAATGTATACTCATAGAGCGCTGTTTCTGACGGTTCAGAAACAGTACATAGGGGTGTAGTTCAGCTGGTAGAACGGCGGTCTCCAAAACCGCATGTCGTGGGTTCGAATCCTGCCACCCCTGCCAGGTTTTTATTTTTATGATTGCCATGGTGGGCGTGGCGAAGTGGTTAACGCACCGGATTGTGGCTCCGGCACTCGTGGGTTCGAACCCCATCGCTCACCCCATAGTTGGGGAGTCGCCAAGTGGTAAGGCAACGGACTTTGACTCCGTCATTCGTAGGTTCGATCCCTACCTCCCCAGCCACTTTGAGCCATTAGCTCAGTTGGTAGAGCACCTGACTTTTAATCAGGGTGTCGCTGGTTCGAGTCCAGCATGGCTCACCATAAGGAAACCGCGCCGTTGCGCGGTTTTTGTCGTTGTTAGGGAGGGGAATGGCCATTTTTTTTGCGTTTTGGTGCGACTTTGGTGTCATGACCGCCGCGAGTATCCTGCCCCCCATAAAATAGAGCGAGGAATTCCGGCGTGGTATATCATGAAACTGAAATCGTAACTTAAGTGGATTATGGAGGCAGTGGCTATGTCAGAGTGGACGTTTCTCACTAATCACGCTCAGGTCCTGTTGTGCGTTGTTCGTAACGGCGACGGTCGTTTGACGGCCAGAGAGATTGCTGAGATCGTAGGCATCACTGAGCGGGCGGTGCAGCGGATTCTTGACGATCTCGAGAATGCCGGATACATCAGCCGCTTTCGGGACGGTCGGAAGAACCGTTATGAAATTCACTCGGAACTGCCCATGCGTCACCCCGCACAGCGCGGACGCGTCATCAGGGACCTCCTTGAGTTACTTGCGATGTCGGATTGGTAAATGATTACTATGAAGATTTCTCAATCCATCATTCACCTGTCGAGAGGGTGAAATGGATTGACGTGTCTTGACATATGACAATTATATCGTGATAATCGAGTCATGAACGATATACCGCGAAACAAAAGACTATAGAGAGCCAGGTGGACAGATGTTCAAACGAACCCCTATCGCCGTTGCCTACGGAGACGGCATCGGGCCAGAAATTATGGAGGCTACGCTGAACGTCATTCAGGCAGCCGGGGCTAACATCGAGATCGAGACGATTGAAATCGGCGAAAAGGTGTATCTGCGCGGGGTCGAGACCGGGATGGAGCCCGGTGCGTGGGATACCTTGCGGCGGACGAAGGTGTTTCTCAAGGCGCCGATCACGACACCCCAGGGAGGCGGGTACAAGAGCCTGAACGTCACGACGCGCAAAGCGCTGGGGCTGTACGCCAACGTCCGCCCAAGTGTGTCCTACCATCCGTTTGTCCATACCAAGCACCCGACTATGGACGTGGTCATCATCCGTGAAAATGAGGAGGATTTGTACGCGGGCATCGAGCATCGGCAAACGGCTCAGGTGTACCAGTGCCTGAAGCTCATCACACGTCCGGGATCGGAAAAGATCATCCGCTACGCATTCGAATACGCGCGCGCCAACAACCGAAAAAAGGTGACCTGTTTTGTCAAGGACAACATCATGAAACTCACCGACGGGCTGTTCCACAAGGTATTCGACGAGATGGCCGCAGAGTACCCGGACATTGAGAACGAAACGTGGATTGTCGACATTGGCGCGGCGAAGCTGGCGGATACACCCGAAAACTTTGATGTCATCGTCATGCCGAACCTGTACGGCGATGTGCTGTCCGACGTGGCGGCGCAGATTGCCGGGTCGGTGGGGCTGGCGGGATCGGCCAATATCGGGGAGCAGTGCGCGATGTTCGAGGCCATTCACGGTTCGGCGCCGCGGCGCGCGGGTCAAAACCTCGCGAATCCGTCGGGTCTGTTGCTCGCGGCGGTCATGATGCTGGTCCATATCGGCCAACCCGAGGTCGCCACGCGGGTGCACAACGCTTGGTTGAAGACGATGGAGGACGGCGTTCATACGTACGACATTTTCAAAGAAGGGGTCAGCCGGCAGAAGGTCGGCACAACCGAGTTCGCCGGTGCGGTCATCCATCGTTTGGGGGAAGCGCCCAAAGCGCTCAAACCCGTTTCTTACAAGGCGTCGCAGTCGATGTCACTGTGGCGAAAGAATGGTCATCATCAAAAGGCGGAAAAGCGTCTCGTGGGCGTCGATGTGTTCCTGGATTGGGAGCAGGGTTCTCCGAATGACCTTGGCAGCGCGCTCAGTCAGGTAGCGGTAGGCCCCTTGTCATTGCGGGTCATCACGAACCGGGGCGTAAAGGTCTGGCCGGACGGATTGCCAGAGACATTCTGCACGGATCACTGGCGTTGCCGGTTTCTGGGCAAGGAGGGGGAAGCCGTTCAGACCGGACATGTGGTGGAACTGCTCAAGCGTGTAACAGAGGCGGGGTTTGACAACATCAAGACGGAGAACCTCTATCTCTTCGACGGAGCGCCGGGATTCTCGGCGGTGCACGGGTAAATATTCGGGGTCTACGGGCGTCATGCGCGATACCGACATTCAGGATCTTGCACGAGGCCTGCTCTCCGAGGTTGTGACGGTCGCTCGCGCCGCAGGCGCCAACATCGGACCAGATGACGTACAGGCAACTCTCGATCTGTACACGCGGAACTTCCATGCTCTACGACCGTCTCGCTGGTCGACCGCTCGAACACGAGCACATCACTGGCGCAGTCGTGCGTTTGCCCGAACGACACGGCATTGCGGCCCCACTGAATCGAGCAGTGCTGGCTCTGCTCAGAGCACTGAATCATAGTCTTCAACATGATGTGGGCACAAGAGAAATAGCTGGCTAAACGATCGAGCCTTTGACGCAGATGAGCAAAAATGAAACAGGAGCCAACAGACTGGGCGTCAGCGGTTTGCTGGTGTCCTGTCTATGCTGCGGGCGTCTGAACCAGCGGAAAGCAATACATTCTCGAACGGCGGCGGGGTGTTCGTGTTTGGCCGTTCCTTTCCGATTTGCGCACTGAAAAGCGACTAGGGGATTCGAGCTATTGACCATCGCATTTCACTCGGTTATCGACAGGAACCGTGTACAATCATGAACCTACGGTCATGGATTTTCGTATTTGCATGTGATATATTACATTCAAATACGAAATCGGGGGAACCAGAATGCCAATACCAAAGGATTTCCATTCGCCTACACAAATAACTGCAAGGGAGCGAGCTTATTCTCAATTACAACGTTGGATTATCGATGGAACACTAAAACCGGGAGAGAAACTGCATGACGGTGAGTTAGCTGATGCACTGGGCGTGAGCCGGACGCCCGTTAGAGAAGCGCTTCAGCTACTTGAAGTGCAGGGATTTGTGGAGATGCACCGTGGGAGAGATACGCGGGTAACTGCGATTGATAAATCCGACATCCTTAAACTCTACCCGCCCCTGGCAGCGCTTCAATCTCTTGCGTGTGAAACTGTTGCGCCGACTATACGCATCGAACAGACCGATCAGTTGCGGAGAATTAATGTCGAATTGTCCAATGCAATAAACTACAGGGAATTCTTTCGGGCAATGGAACTAGACGAACAATTTCATGACCTCATTGTAGAGATGGCAGATAACCCGTATATTACAGGTTTCATCTCCATGTTGCAGTTGCACATTCGTCGATTCAAATATGTTTTTTTGCAGCAACCTGTCTCGTCGTCTGAGGCCTCTGTGGTGGAGCATGCCGCCATTATCGATGCGTTTGATCGCCGGGATAGTTCCACGGCTGCAGAAGTCGTGAAGCAAAACTGGTTACGACCAATGAATGAACTATTTAAAATGATATGAGCCCATATACTTTACCTTTCATGAGCGCCATGTGGAAATCCCGTTGGGTGGCAGACATTTCTCTATTGCTGGTGGCTCTCATATGGGGGACAACGTATGTCGCCTCCAAGTATGTTGTAACAACGGTTCCTGTCCTACAATTTCTTTTCATTCGGTTTGCTTTGACAACTGTTCTAATGCTACCTTTGACGTTCGAATCAATCCGAAAAGCGGACCGCGCGACATGGGTTGCCGGGATTGTTTTTGGGGTGTTTCTCTTCGCCATTTTCACGCTGGAGACCTTCGGCGTAGCGTACACATCTGCCGCCAATGCCGGTTTTATTATCAGTCTATTTGCAGTCTTGGTTCCTGTTTTTGATAGTATAGTATATCGGAAACGGCCAAAGTTCGGGTTGCTCGGAGCGGTGGTGTTGTCGGTGCTTGGCACATTTCTGCTGACATTGCGTCATGGATATCATATGAATATTGGGGACTTCCTGGTTCTCGGAGCTGCATTGTGTCGAGCGATTCAAATGACATTTACGAAGAGGATGACCGATGGGAAGCGGATGGACTCCGGGGCATTGACCACGATTCAGCTAGGTATGGTTGCGATTGGCTCCGGTGTTGCAAGCATGTTTCAGCACCCGTCCTTTACGAATTTCACGCCTTCGTTTTGGCTAATTACAGGATATCTCGCCGTCTTCGCCACCATGTTCGCTTTTTTTGTCCAACTGACCATGATTCGCCTCACCTCACCGGCACGAGTGGCTGTTCTTATGAGCAGCGAACCGGTGTTCGCCGCAGTCTGTTCTGTTGTATTTTTAAGTGAACACCTCTCGATTGGTTCAATGGTTGGCGGGCTCTGTATAATCCTTGCCATCTTGTGGGGGAGAAGGTTTGCTTAGTGAACACATCAGCAAGCGGCTGTGATCCAGTTGACCTTACACAGGGTATTATGTGATGCCGTTATTGGTAACAGGAGGAGATGTTGAATCCCCCTTGTTCAAAATGACATTTGTGGTTCCGCGGTAACTTTACTACAAGCAAAAGACTCCGATGATGCCTTGAATGTAACAAACAAAACTGTTCTTGGGCTGAGTGCTGCAGTTTTTACTCGTGATCTTCAAAAAGGATTGCGATTTTTGGATGAAGCCCAGGCGGGGATGGTTCGAATCAATCAGGAAACTGCTGGGGTTGAGTGTCAGGCTCCATTTGGCGGAATGAAGATGTCCAGTTCACATTACCGGGAACAGGGGAGCAGTCAATGCAGCTACGACTCCTCTCACGCATTGACCGCGCCATCTCCGAATCGCATACGTCATTGCCGCATTAGAAACGGAATCCCTGCTTTTCGGCAATCCACCGCGGCAACTCCACCCGCGCGGTTTTGAGCGGATCGACCACCTGGCAGACGCGAAGATCTCCCGCGATGCTGAGCAGAAAGGTTGCCTCCGCCGTATCCATGCCGCACTCTGCTTCGAGCCAGCGAACCATGTTTTTTACGGCTCTCACCGCTGCATCGTCGAGCTGTTTTTCAGAGGCGATGGTTATCACCGCGTCGTCATTCACGATCATGGGAGCCGGCCAGCGCTTTCCTTTCAGCACCTGTAACTGGACGGTCACACTTCCCGCGATCTCGACTCCGCAGACCGCGACTTCGCCATCGGCCATCGCGGCGTGCAGGTCCCCGAGAGCGAACAGGGCGCCTGGCACGCTTACGGGCAGAATCAGTTGCGCCCCTTCCGTGATGCGCTTGCAGTCCATGTTCCCACCGTGTGCGCCCGGTGTTCCGCAGGGCACGGCAGCTCCCGCCGGCGCTGTTCCAATGACCCCAATCATAGGGTTTAGCGGTATCTCCAGCAGGGGAGAGAATATAGCTTTCCCGTCTCGAATGGGGATCATCCGTATCACATTATGCGTCAGTTCATCGCCGAGCACGCCCAGCCTGGGGCCCGTGGTCATAACACCGTGATCGGCCAATTCGATCACCTCGATACGCACCACCAATAAATCGCCGGGTTCCGCTCCCTCCACGTAAACCGGGCCTGTAGCCGGATTGATGCGGTTCCAGTCGAGTTCCCCGAAGTCCTGTGACTCGCCCTGAATTTGATCTTCGAAACAATCGCACGTCTGAAACACCAGTCGCGCCCCGTCTGGAACCGTGAGAACGGGACGGTGGTCCTTGGACATCGCGTAGATCAAACGATCATTTGGCACTTGAATGGTCATACGTCTTCCCTCCAATTATTCGCTGTCATGTTCCCTGGTCAAACCTGCCGCGATGCTGCGCACCAAGTCCGGGCTCGCCAGGACAATCACGACGCCGATCACGATCCACACCGCGACGATGTATGGGTAATAATTATAAGGGAATGCGGATCAGATGACTATACCGTGCGTCAAATGTGGCGCAGCGCCATGAGAATGGCGAATAAGGCGAAACCCACGCCTACGGCGAACCAGTCGCGGCGATGCATGGGGTGGGGTGCTATCGCCGGGCGACGTTGACCGAGTTGCCGATAGCCGCGCGATTCCATCGCGAGCGCCTGGTCTTCAGCGCGTTGCAGCAGCGCGAGCAGCAGTGGAATGAGGAGCGCAGGGGCGTCGCGCGGGGCGATCCGGCCGGGTTTGACCGCTGACTTCCCGCGCGAGCGAACGATGCGGGAGAAGCGCGCCCATTCGCGACTTACGAGCGGGAGCATGCGCAGCAGGAGACTGGCCGTGAGCGCCATCGTTTCTGCGGCTGTCTGGGCAAAGGGGAGGCGCGCAGTTGCGCGTTCCAGTGCCCGTCGCAAATCGGCGGCGGTTGTGGTGAGCGTCAGCATGCGACCATAGAGCAGGACGATCAGGAGCGCGAACAGTTGTCGTTCGGTCGTCAACGTTTGCGCCCAGGCGAAGCTGAACAACCGTTCATGCGGATGACTTGCGTTGATGCGCAGTCCTGCGAAGGCCCCGGCCAGCGCGCCGAAGATCAGCAGTGGTCGCATGGGGCGCGTTAGTGCGCGCCACGGCGTCCGGGTTGCCGCCGCCATGATGGCGGCTATGGCGGCGGCAGCGAGAATGCCTGGCCACGCGCTCTGTGCGAGTGTTCCTGCGGACGCGAGTACATAGATGAGCCACTTTGCCCGCGCGTCGAGTGAGCGAAATGCGAGTGAGTCACTCGCCATTGGGCTGAGCGGTTCAGTCGTGGCAATGGCAGATGGCGCTCTTGCAGACTGTTCTGCGTTCGAATGCGATAGAGCAGTCTGCACGACATCCCCCGCGGCGTCAGCAGGCACGCTTTCCGTGAGACTCTGCCCCGCGCGGATGGCTGCCGCCCACTCCTCTGGCGTTCCCCCTACAGGCACTACGATCCCGCGCCTGCGCAGGAATTGTGCAAGTTTCACTTGCTCGGGAAGTCCGACACCAGCTTTCTCCAGGATTTCGGGCGCATGGTACAGATCTTCCGGACGCACGATCGCGTGCAGACGCCCATCATGCAGTATGACGATCTGATCGGCGAGTGGCAGAAAAGTCGACAGGTCGTGCGTGGCAATGACCGCGCTGCCCAATGTCTGTTTGCGCCAACCCAGCAAACCGCGCGCAGTGTCCGCCCGCGCGGCGGGATCGAGTCCGGCGGTCGGTTCGTCCAGGAACAGCCACTGCGTTCCGGCGGCAAACGCACAGGCCAGAGCGACGCGTCGTTTTTGCCCATGGCTGAGGGAGATAGGTGAATGTTCGAACCAGTCGTTCGTGAGACCGGCGCTCTCCAGGCCAGCCGTCATACGCGCGCGTTGCTGCTTAGCAGGCAGGCGAAATGGTCGCAGGTTGTACTCCAACTCTCTTTGTACAGTCGAGGCAAACAGTTGGGCTTCCGGTGACTGGAACATGACTGAGCAGCGGAGATTCAGGTCGCGGGCCGTTGCACGCAGGCCATCTGTCCGATCATTTCCCTCCAGCCAGACGCAGCCGGCGTCTGGCGTGCGCAGCCCAGCCAGCACATCGATCAGCGTGGACTTGCCGGCGCCCGTCCGTCCGACGAGCAGGGTGATACAGTTCTCGGGCACTGTGCAGGAGATGTCGTCGAGCAGGCGACGCTCTGGCGCATCGGGCAGTTGTACGACGATGCCGTCCAGACGAATGGTCATCGCGACTCCAGGCAGCGCGCCCACTGTTCCGGATCCATGGGCAACGGTGAAAACTGCGCCCCCAGCCGCAGCAATTCGCGCGTCAGACGAACCGTAAAGGGTACTTCAAAGCCGAGACGTTCGCAAGGGGACATGCAATCAGTCAGGGATGAATTGGTCGCGTCGGTCTCGGGCGGGTCGTCGCCGTACAGAAAGGCGCGTGGGTCGCCTTCATAGGCGATCGCACCGTCCGCAAGCGCGATAACGCGGTCGGCGTACGCCAGTTCTTCCAACCACTGCGTCATCCATACAATGGTCGTTCCGCCATTGTGCAGGCGTTTCGCGGCTTCCAGCACACGCACGCGCGCCGCTGGATCCAGCATCGAGGTGGCTTCATCAAAGACGATCAGTGCAGGTTGCAAAGCGAGACTTGAAGCCGTTGCCAGCAGTTGTTGCTGGCCGCCAGACAACGCGGCGGTCGGCGTGTCAGGAGCAACGTTCAACCCCACTTGCGCCAGGACGTCGCGCACAATGGAATCCATGTCGCTGGCCGCCGCGCCAGTCGCCTCCAGGCCAAACTGGATATCTTCGCGCACCGTGTCGCCGACGATTTGTGCATCGGGGTTTTGCCAGACGAACGCAACGGGAACATCGCAAGCGATGTTCCCGCGCGACACAGGGCAGAGTCCCGCCATGACGCGTGCAAGTGTACTCTTCCCGCCGCCATTGGGTCCAACGATCGCCAGCCATTCCCCGCCGGTTACGGCCAGGGTCACGTTCCTGAGTGCGGTATACGGCGCCTCCGCTGTCGTAAATGCGACCCACACGCCAGTCAAGGTCAAGCTGGGCGCCATGGATCGCCGGTTCGTTTCTATCAAGGATGATCGACCGCCCAGAGTAAAAGTCTATAGAAGTGTCTCAAGAAGTATTTCGCAAATGTGGTACAATACTGTGCGATGCGGTCTGCACTGTATACACGGATACCATGTCCAGTCTTTCTGTCATGTACGTCTCTAAACTATCAAAATCAGGAGGCCTGCGCAATGGCTCGTCGCATCACGGTTCGCGGGGTAGTCTTCAGCGCGTTGTTTGCGGCGCTGCTGTCCGTGTCGAGTTTGTTCAATGTCACTCTCGGATTTACGCCAGTTCCCATCTCTCTGGAGAGTCTGGTCGTCATGTTGGCAGGGGCGTTGCTCGGTCCGCTCTACGGCTTCTTCAGCATGTTTTCCCTGGTCGCCCTGCTTGCGCTCGGTCTGCCGCTGTTTCACGGCACGGGCGGCTTGGCGCTCATCCTCGGGCCGACTGGGGGCTTCATCTGGATGTATCCGATTGCGGCGCTGCTGATCGGATTGGCCATGTCGCGCATTAGAGGCAAGGCGGTGGGAGCGTTTATCGGCGCGTTTGTCATTCTGGAGGTATGCGGTTCGCTTCTTTTGTATGTTACGGGGGTGCCGTGGTTGGCGCATGTCGCGCACCTCAGCCTTGGAAAGGCGCTGGCGCTGGGCTGCTATCCGTACTTGTTGGGCGATGCGGTCAAGGCGTTTCTTGGAGCGTGGATCATTCTCCCTGTCCGCCAGGTGTGGCCTGTGCGACGCATACTGGGGCAACAAACAGCGCCTGTGGCCAAGTTCGACTAGTGGGCGTGTGGACTTGCGCGCCAGTGCGGTCTGCTATCCCGGAAAATCGCCGCAGGCGTATTTTTCTTCCCGGTTGTTGGTGCTGCGTAGCAGCATGAAAGTCTATCCAGATGTTTCACGAGGAAGCCTCGGGGTCGCCCCACGTGAAGGGAGGAGATTGGGTTAATCCAGTCGCGCTTGAATTCCTTCCTTCCGTCGCGACTTTTCGTCCTGACGGTGATGGCGAGAAGCAGGTTATTTCCACGAATCGATTTCTTGACAACCCAATGGTGCGTCTTGTATAGTGGTGATCGCAGCCTTTTAGTCGGGTGTCGCTGGTTCGGGTCCAGCATGGCTCACCATTGATTTGCCTGCGGGTGTGGCGGAATTGGCAGACGCACCAGACTTAGGATCTGGCGGGTAACCGTGGGGGTTCGAGTCCCTTCACCCGCACCATAACCCTTCAGGACTTGATGATGCAGGTTGAGCGATTGAGCGACGTAAGATTTATCTTGCGAGGTTGGATCAGAGTATCTTTATCGGAGTTTAGCGCAGCTTGGTAGCGCGCCTGCCTTGGGAGCAGGAGGTCACAGGTTCGAATCCTGTAACTCCGACCACAAAAACCGCGGCATAACGCGGTTTTTTCATTTGTGCGCAACCTCTTAGCCAGATCAGCCTGGGTCATACCGGCTGCTTTTCTTGCCTTTGCCAGATGATCACCGAAGCACATAAAATCAGCCCCTACGCTTGGCTGACTATTATTGTTCGTGTACAGTGAGTTCGTAAGTCGAACAATAATGGTAGTTGGAAGGATGGTGGAACATGAGAATTCAGCTACGAGCGGAAAGAAAGTCACGCGGTTGGTCGCAGCAATACGTAGCCGAGCAGTTGGGCATCACAAGTCGTGCCTATCAGCAATGGGAATACGACGAGCGTACACCGTCTTTGGATTCCGCTAACAAGATGGAGGACTTGGTTGGGATTTCACAACGCGAACTGCTTGTCAGTAATGATACACCTGATTCTGATAAAACGAAAGGTAAAACGAATGGCAGAAAATCGTTCGGAATCATTGGTCGGTTTGACCTGCAATGCCATCAAATAGAGCGGTAACTGCGCGAACAATACTTTGACAATGAAATATCTAGTGAACATGTCTCGTTTCAGTAGGGTGCATCGGATATATGACGAGGCAAGAAGACGATCTTGACGTTCGGTACGGACGACAATAGAATGTGACCAGCCGGCGCACAGGCCGGTTTTTTGCTGTCCTTTCGATTGTTCCAGGCGTTAACACAGAGCGGACCGGCGAAGGAGTCCGGCGAGGATCGCGACGCACTGGGGCACATGGTGCGCGACGTGAAGCTACAACACGCGCAGGAGCGGCCGGAAGAGATCCAGAGATGCATCGATCGCGACAGAAGGTGATTTGTGTGAGGCATTCGGTTGAGTGCTTGAAGCATCAGATGGATCTGGAGATAAAACGCGAGGCATGGTTGGCCCGATGGCCCAACCACTGCGCGGCATGTCAAGGAGCGCGGTATATAAGGCCGTCCTGGGAGCCGCCTCCGTGGAAGAAGGATATCGAACCGTGCGAACAATGCGCCGGTCACTGCCCGCGTTGCGGGAACGAACAGCCGCAGTGGGATGATGGGTCCGATGTTCCGTGCGCGGTGTGCGGGTGGACCTGGGGTAAGCAAAGATGGAGAAGATGCCCATACAAGGAGAGTGGTACGATGTCTAGTCCCAATTATGGGCGCTCGATTTTTTCAATAATACTGGGGATTTGCTTGATAATCATCGGTATTGTAGCCAACAATGTGCACGAGTTACCTCTAGCGATAACCATAGCATCATTCGCAGGTTCAATCGTAGGCGTGATCGCAGTGCTTACGGGTATTTCATTTATTTCTTTTCCTTTAACAACAGCCGAAAACGTTAATACGCCGTAACCCTCTTTCATGAACCTCCCGATCGTTAGAGACTTCTAATGTCACATGAGCGATATCTCATCTGTTTCTAAAGTGCTTGTCATGTGAGTTTGTTACTCTTGGCTTGTCAAAACGAAAGGGAGGCTTCACCATATGAATCACGCATTCGCACAGAGTATTGCCGCACTGGCTTTGGCTGGAACGGCGCTGGTGTCCGGAACCCCCGCGTTTGCGGCAACGAACGCGGCCGTCACGTCGCAGTCCAGTTCCACAGTTGCGCAGGGGCTGCAAACGGGATGGCAGGGTCATCAGCACGTGCGCGTGGCGCCTAAGATTTCAAGTGCGCAGGCAAGCGCCATCGCACTCTCCGCCATTCCGGGCGCTACTGTTACGAAGGTGCACCTCGATCAGGAAAATGGAGTTCCCACGTACAGCGTGCAGACAACCGTGGCCGGAAGCGTGAAGACTGTCAAGATCAACGGACTTACGGGCGCGGTCGAAAAGATTAAAACTCCTGGTCTCGACACGGAGGCGCACAAAAAGGGAAAAACTCCCGAAGGTAAGGGAAGCGGAAAAGTCGATGCTGCTGGCGGTCTGAATACGCAACAGGGTGCAAACCTTGCGCAAGGTGGCAATAGTCAAGCGAACAACTGACGCTCCACCCCTCATAGCAACTCCTCTTTACATACCCCAGACAGCAACCCCGTTCATGCTGTCTGGGGTACAAATGTGTTGATCAGGGGGTGGCGCCAGGAGCGGATCCTCTTGGTTGAAGACGATGAAGATATCACGGACTGGCTGAGTCTGGAGTTTGTGCATGAAGGCTATGAACTGGTCACGGTGGGCGACGGACATGCGGGATTAGAACAGGCGCTGTCTGCTGAATGGGACATGATTCTGCTGGATGTGATGCGGCCGGGGATGAGCGGACTTGAACTGTGTCGCCGTATTCGTGCCGACAGTCATATTCCGATCATCATGCTCACTGCCCGTGATTTAGAGATGAATTTGAATACCCGCGAAGTATTGCGGGGCGGAGAGGCCATCAGCTTGACGGCTCGTGAGTTTGCGCTCCTGCAGTATCTGTTGGAACATCAGAATCAGGTCATGTCGCGCGAATCCTTTTTGCAGAGTGTGTGGGGGTATGACTTTATGGGAGACACCAATGTGGTCAACGTGTATATTCGCTATGTGCGCGTCAAAGTCGACCAGGGCCGTGAGCCGCTGGTGCACACGGTGCGCCGCGTCGGCTATGTATTGCGCGACAAATGAGAAAGACGATCAAGAGCAAGATCGCGTGGCTGACGGTATTGGCCATGACTATGATTGTGTTGTCTTTCACCGCCTTCGTATACGTATATCTGGAAAAATGGATGGTCTCGCAGGAAATACAGGCCTCCTTCCTGCGTGCAGCGCAGATTGCGCACACGTATCAGAGTCACCTGGATGAAGGCGCTGGCCAACGGAGTGTCATGTCGCCAAGCTGGCTCTCGCGGTTGGTGCATAGGCAGAAACTCCCGCTTGTCTACGATGCGCATGGACGATTGGTGGAACACACGGGGAAACTGAGCGTTCCCGGCGGACAGCATCAACTGGCCTCCCTGCATAACGCCATGCTGTTGATCGGCGGGCGCCACTACGCGCGAGTGATCATCCGTGCGCAACATAAAAATGGCAGACCGCTTGGAACCATCGTCAGATCCTGTTCATTTTTCTGCACAATGCGGCCACTCACACGGAACGGGAAGTGCCCATACGCGTGGAGGCGGGGGTGCTGGACAGGACCGTGTTCGTCAGCGTGGCGGATGCGGGCCAGGGCATCGCGCCTGAACACCTCGAACACATTTTCGAGCGCTTCTATCGGGTGGCTCAAGCGCGCAGCCGCGGCACAGGGGGAACGGGGCTGGGACTCGCGATTGCGAAGGAACTGGCGGCGTTTTACGGCGGTTCGATTGAGGCGACAAGCCGCCCGGGGAGTGGAACGGTGATGACCGTCCGTTGGCCAATAGGCAGTCCAGCAGGTTGAGGAACTTTCATTTTTTTCTAATGAAAGTCTAATGCAATTCACATGGATTCTCTGTTACGTTATTAATGCTCCCTTTTTATAAGGTACAGGACTTGTGAAAAGCGCTGCAGGCCTTTTCATCCCGGTAATTGATGCTCCGCAGAAGCACGGAAGTCTATTACGGACCGAGGCAGATCAAGGCGGGATTCGTTCCGCATGTGAACGGAGGCATCGTATGAAGGCAAGGCGTGTAACGGCAGTCGTGGCCATTGTCATTGCTCTCTTTGTCATGACAGTTTCCGTACTCGTGCGAATGGAAACTGCAACCTCGCGCAAAGCAGGGAACAGCGCAGTTGACGCTTCAGGGGCCGGAAGTGGCGTTCGGACGGTTGCGGCGTGGCCATATGTGCGTTTTGCCATCGTCCAAAACGTCCTGCCGCAGGGTCTGGTGGGGGTGTCGCTGTCGATCGGCCGTAAAGGGGTATTCGCGGCTGGAGGATACAACGGCTTGCAGTCGGTCAGCAACGTGTGGCAAGTCTTTCCAAAGCAAAGACTCTTCGCTCAGTTGACCGTTCCTACTCACGATGCTGCATCCGGTTGGATCGGATCGAACCTGTATGTATTTGGCGGCGGACAAGCCGTGTCCTACAATACGATTGTGCAGATCGAGCCGCCTCTGTCAGCGGTTGTCGAGCGCCTGCCTACGGCTTTGTCCGATGCGGGGATGGTTCCCTATGCGGGCGGTGTGCTGTTGATCGGCGGACACAACGGCGGCACATTCTCCAAAGAGGCTCTTTTGTATACTCATCAAGGTTCTGCTCTGCGCGCGAAGGTGTTATTTCGGCTGCCAAGAGGACTTCGCTACGCGGGCATTGCGTCGATGGGAAAGCGTCTGTGGATTGCAGGTGGACGGACCGCCGTCGGCATGAGCCGGAACATTTACTACTATGCCCCAGGGTTCGCTAGGGCGAGAATGGTTGGTCGTCTTCCGGTCGCGATCGACAAGGCGGCTGCGTGGGCGGTTCCGGGATATGTTCTGATTGCTGGAGGGCAGACACTGCAAGGCGCGCCGCAGAAAAATGTTTATGCGTTCAATGTGCTCACCCGGAAGATACGCCTCGTCGGAGCCTTGCCAACCCCCCTGACCGATATGGGATACGCGTCCAATGGACAGGGAGCATACGTGGTCGGCGGAGCGACGGCTCCCAACCTGTCGGCGTTGAGCAGGGATCTGATTGTGATCTATACGACGTGGTTTCGCTGAGATATAGTAGCGAATCTAATCCTGGAAAGGACGAGTTGATCAATGGTATGGAAAAATCGTTTGCGAAATAGGGTATGGCCCCTCGCCGTCGCAGTCACGTCGTTCAGTCTAATCACGGGGTGTGGACTGGCGGCGAGTTCCCCCGCCGCCACTTCTCACTCGCAGACTCACTCACATTCTGCGCAGGTGCGCAACAAGGGGCCATTGCCTGGAGATCTCCTGATCGCGGACAGAGGCAACAATCGCCTGCTGATCGTCACGCCGCAGAAGAAAATTGTGTGGTCCATGCACATTGGGGGGCATGGTGGCCCCCACAACGGCAATTCTCTCGGTCCGGACGACGCCTTCTTCACCCCTCATTACCGGCACATCGTCATCAATGAGGAAAGTAATAATGTCATCTCCATTATCGACATTCGGACCAAGAAAGTGATCTGGAGTTACGGTCATCCAGGCGTTGCGGGCAGCGCTCCTGGGTATCTCAATACACCCGATGACGCTTATGTGCTCCCGAACGGATTGGTGACGGTCGCAGACATCGTCAATCAGCGGATTCTGTTTATCAACCAGCAAAAGAAGATCGTGAAACAATACGGACAGACTGGCGTTCAACTCCACAATCCGCCGAAGACCTACACCGCGCCGAACGGGGACACTCCGCTTCCGGGAGGCGGCATGATTGTGACGGAGATCAATGGCAGTTACGCGGATCGGTTGAGCCCAACAGGCAAACTCATCTATTCCGTTCACCTGCCGGGGATCTCGTACCCATCCGACACGCAGTTGTTGCCAAACGGCAACTTGCTTGTGGCGGACTACAGCACGCCGGGGGCGATCGAGGAAGTCTCGCCGAAGGGGAAACTGATCTGGCGCTACCGCAAAACCAGTGGGCCGGGGGAACTGTCGAATCCGTCGCTCGCCATGATGCTGCCCAATGGCTACATCGCGGCCAATGACGATGATAACAACCGCGTCATCGTCATCAACCCCAAGACGAACAAGATTGTCTGGCAGTACGGACATCGTGGGGTTTCCGGCACAAAACCCGGATATCTGAACGATCCGGACGGAATCAACTTTCTTCCGCCGTCGGTCCATCTACCGCTGCCCCCCTCGTCGTAGGAGGCAACGACCAAACGCCCGGCTGCTTGGGCGGAGAGCGCCCCGGTTCAGGCGCTCTCCGCCCCTCCCTCAGTGGTCGTCGCGATCACAGGGACTCCGCCTACTGCGTGTTAGCCGCGTCTGCCGTCGCCCGCCTGCGTCTATTTGCGTCCACATCCGTCCACCGTTAGGCGTTTGCCACAGATCTTTCTCTGGATGGGGCTCCGCAAACAAAACGTTAATAACGCACGCTAAGACAATGATTGGGATTGGACGCATCATCCTTCTTGCAGCGCAAGTCGCATAGGTTCCTCGTATCCACCACGATGCCATTGTACAGCAGGTTCGGGTGGAGATTGGCGCTTGGGAATGAGCGCAATCTGTTTGTGCGTAACGGTCGTCATCCAGCGGCGCATAGCGCATATTGCGCAGGAGTTCAAAAACGTGTTTGGCGGACGGTGACAATACGACAGGTGTGACGGAGTATTTCCACCGCGTTTGTCAGGCGGCGGCCATGATGTCGTATGGCGGGAAGTGCCTCCTATCCGTCGTTATGTTGCATTGAATCACACGGAGGTGTAGCACGAGAGCGGTTCGACGATGGATACTGTCAGAACACCGATTTATTGGTGGCAAGGGGCGTCTTACAAGTGGCGGCGAGGTGCACGGTCACATCCCCAGGCAGTCCGCCAAAGGTATTATCGGAACTCGCGAACTTTATCGCCCATTGTGCCGTCTTAATCACGAAGACAAAAGCCGAGTGGTGTCGACGACAGCACGAAACCTCGACCGCCCTCATTCTATTTCTCGGGAGGCACCCTATGAATCCGTTTGACAATGCCCTATATCACGCGGTTAACAACCTATCCGGTCATGTTGCCATTGTGGATGGGTTCATGAAATTCATCGCCAGCGACGCATTGGAAATCTACGCGGTACTCTTTCTCATCGCATGGTTCACATTGCCCAAAGAAGACAGCCAGACGCGGCATGGCTTGATCGTTGCCGGTTGTTCCGGCATACTCGCACTCGTGATCAATGTCGTTATCGGACATATCTGGTACAGACCGCGCCCATTTGTCGTCCTTCCCAAAGGAACGTTTCATCAGTTGATTCCCCACTCCCAGGACTCATCATTTCCCAGTGATCACGCGTCGGGAAGCTTTGCCTTTGCCTTTGGAACCCGAAAACGGGGTCCAAAATGGGTACAGCGCTCATTTCTGATACTGGCCATCTTGGTGGCATTTGCACGGGTGTATGTGGGCGTGCATTGGCCGACGGACGTGTTGGCCGGCGTGGCCATAGGATGGGTGGCGAATGTCGTGACGTGGCGATTCGAGCGGCATATCCGCCCTTTCACCAAGATCGGGTTGCGACTCTTTCGATTTGGGAAAAAGGCCGGCTCTGCCTCCCGTCGTGAACCCACTCGGGCGATGGAATGATGTTTGTGAAACAGGCCATCACGATTAATATTGTGAATTTCCGGTGCTTTCACTCGACGGAACGGTACCATACGGCGTATCATGTAACTGAAGATGTTGATCGGTTTCGTTTGAGCGACGTATTGGAAATTCATTTTGTGGAGATGCCTAAATTCAGGCAAGCGCGTAAGAATCGTATATCACTACAACGCAGCAAATTCGTCCTGGACATAGCTCGAAAAACATGCTACGCTGGAGGCGGGATTCGGTTGTGGGCATTTTGTCGGAACAGGACGAGTGAGCGATGCACCCTACTTGGGCAGATAAGCACCCCGTTTTTGGAAGCTTGAGAGACTTCCAGCCTCTTACCCTTCTTCGGGTTAGCGAGACCGAGGAGGAAGAGGTTTGGGACTACATGGTTCGCACATGGCACTACCTGGGCTATCAACAGATGATTGGTCAGCGCATCAAGTACCTCGTACTGTTCCAAGACAGGCCCATGGCGGCTATCAGCTTCAACCGTGCGTCGTTCCACATTCGTGCACGAGACGCATGGCTGGGCTGGGGCGAGGAAGGTAGG
>JAJZCB010000071.1 GCA_021846285.1 Bacillota bacterium | reverse complement strand
TGGACCGGATCTTGTGGCTGTGGCTGGCATTCGGCGCACCTCCGAAACGGCGGCGGAGTTGCTGCACATTGCGGTGAAGGCGTCCGAGCGACGCAAGGGAATCGGCTGCCAACTCGTGAAACTTGTCATTCAGGCAGAAAACTTGGAAGAGTTGGTCGCAGAGACGGATCGGGACGCGGTGAACTTCTACCGCCGCTGCGGATTTACCGCATGGTCGCTCGGGGAGAAATATCCTGGCGTGGAGCGCTTTGCGTGTCGCTGGTCGGCGCCAGAGAACCTGCCGCAGAACCTGTCGTAAATGAGTGACGAGTGTGGGGATGGGCAATGCCCGTTTCTTCATGCTGCAGTCGTCGATTCAGCGGTGCAGGAAGATTGGCACCGGACATGAAAGATGTGCATTGGAACGGGAAATGGTCGAAGAGGGTGCATCCGAGGAAGGGTGAATCGAATGAAGACGTACGACGACGTATATCAAAGGGAAGAGTTCTACTGGGGAACGGAGCCAAACCGGCTTTGTCAAACGGTCGTCGACCACATGGACAGAACGGGCGGTGCGCCCAAGTCAGTGGTCGATTTGGGGTGCGGGGAAGGCAAGGACATGATCCACTTTGCCAAACACGGCTTTCAGGCAACCGGTGTGGACATCTCCCCGCAGGGGCTGGCCAAGGCGCAACGATGGGCAGTGCGAGAGAAGGTTGCCATTCGGACGATTCAATCCAATCTGTCAGATTTTCGTCTTGATGAACTCTACGATGTCGTTTATTCGAGCGGCAGCTTGACGTATATTCCACCGCATCTGCGCGGCGATGTGTTTCAGAATTATAAGGCGCACACCTGCACCGGAGGGCTGAACGCGTTTAACGCGTTTGTTGAGAAGCCTTTCATTGAAACGGCGCCCGACTGGGGCGAAGATGAATACTTGTATCGATCCGGAGACTTGCTGCGACTATACTGGGACTGGGAAATTCTCTCCTTCTCGGAGATCATCTTCGATTGTGATTCGAGCGGGATTCCGCATCGGCACGCCATGGACATCATGATGGCGAGAAAGCCGTGACGGTTGGGGGCAGACCGGACAAGCCGACGACATCCCGGAGAAGGAGACCGTTAAGCTCTGGCTGAGACCACCCGATACTAAGATGCATGCGAGCGCTCTTTACGTGGAGTGAGGGTCCTGATTCATGTCAAGCATCGCGGCTTGAGTAAATGTGCAGCGATTCTTATATTTCTTCGCTGCGATACTCTGTGCTTTAATGGACGGCAAAACACGAATGGTTGCAAATGGACATAAGGGGCGGTATCCTCATTTTAAGGAGTCAACCCCAGTGTCCGGTCATAACGAACACAGTGTGCCTGCAGGATAAATGTACAGGAGCGGATGGTGTCAACGTGGAGAACACTGATGTGTGCCGTGTATGTGGGGAAATCCTGCTATCACAAGAATGCCAGGATCGCGGCGTTGGTCTTACATGCGTCAAACACACACCGCGCACAGATGTGTCCAGGCTTGAAAATCCTCTTGTTCAGTATTGGATCACGGAAGCATATGAAGATATTTCAACCGCCTATTTTCTGAAGAGAAAAGGGAATAAAAAACTGGAGTCTGCATTCTTTGCCCATTTGTCCGTCGAAAAGACTCTGAAAGCTTTGGTTGCGCAATATACCCAATATAGACCGCCAAAAATTCACAATTTGGTTGAATTGACACGAAGAGCGAATCTGGAGATTAACATGGATCAGAAGAATTTTCTGTTGATGTTAGCGGCTTACGAGATTGACGGGAGGTATCCTGAAGAACGACAGACTCTACTTTCTCGTACACCCGTACACCGTTTTGATGAGATCCTGGAGAAAGCGAGTGAGATGATCCAGTGGTGTACACAACAGATCAATTGAATCATGTGCTTTCGGAGTATATGGAACGGGCACTGAAACGAGCCCCTGAGATCGAAGAGATTTGGTTATTCGGTTCCTATGTAAATGGAGAGCCGCATGACGATAGTGATATTGATCTTGCCATTATTTCCCCACAATTTGCCGCAGATTACGCAGCGGCGGTTGCCCATGTTCGGATGCCTGTGTGGGAGATGGAACAAGGCGCTAACATTGAGGTTCACGGATTCACGAGAGAGGATTTTAAGAGCATGGTGTTAGCGCAAGAGATACAGCAAACTGGTCGCTGTTTGTATTCCTGAAATGGGCGAACGTGGCGTCAGGTTACGGCGCTCGCACCGGGTTTGGTGGCTGAAACCACATACCTATGGTTTCAGACTAATCCACGGTAAGTGCCGTTATGTCGATCATGTGGGTGGCGGGTTGTCGGTACAGCGATTCCTCCATTAGCGATAGGAACCCCGCCGCCAAAGATCGTGAACGCCGACACGAGCATCTAGAATCGGGAGTCATGTTGCCGTCTATCGCAACAAATGAATATGGTTTACTTGTGAATCAGGTTCTTGATTTTTTCTTCTGTGTTTGATCCTTTCGAAGGAGTGTATACGCTGATTCGAACATCATTACTTCCCTGAATTTGCAAAGAAGTTAGGTCAAACAGCATCTTTCCCGCCTTCGCATGTCTGAATTCAATGAACACCTCAGGAGCTGAGCTTACTTCATTATGATTCCAGAAACTCAGGAATTCAGGATTTGCGTCGCTAATCTTGTTCAAAAAATCGGCATACCAAGGGTCGCCTATGAACTGTCCATAATACGACCGAAAAATCGCGACAAATCCACGGATAAAGTCATTCCAATTTCCCGCCAACGCTTTGAATTCTTTCCTCGTGAATAAAATCCACAAAATGTTGCGTTCTTGCGCAGGGACTGAACCGAAGTCGATGAATACCTTGGCTGCAGCCTCATTCCAACCAATAACATTACTCCTCCGATCCGAAACAATGGTTGGAAAGTAACGCAATTCGTCAAGAATCAGATGTATCGCTGGACTGGTTTCTGTCGTACTGGGTTTCAGTACTGGATTCTCGTGTTGACCAGTAGCAAGTATAAACAAATACTTACGCTCGTCCTCATTCAGGCGAAGAGCATTGGCTATGCAGTCCAGTACCTGTGATGACACTGAAATGTCTCGACCCTGTTCCAGCCACGTGTACCAGGTTGTACTCACCCCCGCCACAAGTGCAACCTCTTCGCGCCTGAGACCCGGCGTGCGTCTTCGACCCCCGGCGGGCAATCCTACGGAATGTGGCTGCAGTTTGCCTCTTTGGGTCTTTAAAAAGTCCGACAGCGCTTGCCGTCGCGTAACATCTTTCACCGCGCACTCCTCCAATATGAAGTCATCGTGTTACTAATGACACCAGTATAAACTGCAACCTGTACCAGGATAAAGTCTATGGCATCCTGTATAAAGAGATATCGAATGGAGGAATGCATAGTGGAAAGAGTCGTTATCACTGGCATGGGCGTAATAACCCCGCTCGGAAACGAGGTAAATATATTCTGGAATTCACTTATTTCCGGAACATCGGGGATATCCAAGATTGATACATTTGATGTTACACACCATAAATCAAAAATCGCGGGAATCGTTCGGGCCTTTCATCCCGACATCTTATTTGGTCGCGAGATCCGCCGAATGGATCGGTTTTGTCAATTTGCTTTAGCTGCGGCAAAGCAAGCCATCGACAACGCAAACATCAACATGGATAACGAGAGTCCTGAACGAGTTGGGGTTTACATTGGGAGCGGCATTGGTGGTATTCAAACGTTATTGGACAATCATGAAACCTTGAAGAGTCGTGGACCCAAGCGAGTGAGTCCAACATTGGTTCCTATGATGATTACAAATATGGCGGCAGCCCAGGTAAGTATCCATTTTGGGACAAAGGGACCATGCATGGCGCCTGTGACGGCGTGTGCTACAGGCAACAATGCGATCGGCGAGGCGTATCGGCTGCTGCAGCGTAACAAGGCTGATATTGTCATCGCAGGCGGGACAGAGGCTGCAATCAACGAACTCACGCTTTCGGGATTCGGGAATGCGACCGCTCTTTCGACTCGCAATGATGAACCACAGCGTGCGAGTCGCCCATTTGACGCGAAACGGGACGGGTTTGTTGCTTCCGAGGGTGCGGGAATCGTTGTGTTGGAAACGCTGGAACACGCGAAACAACGTGATGCCTATGTTTACGCTGAGGTCATAGGATACGGCACATCCGCCGACGCGTACCACATCGTTGCGCCAGACCCGGATGGTTCGGGAGCAGTTCAGGCTATGAAGGAAGCGATTGAAGATGCCGGGATTGCGTTAGAAGAGGTTGACCACATAAACGCCCACGCGACGAGTACTATCGGGGATGTGTCTGAAACAAACGCCATAAAGCGGCTTTTTGGAGCATATGCCTACAAAATTGCGATAAGCGCCAACAAATCAATGATGGGGCACACGCTGGGCGCTGCCGGAGGAGTCGAAGCTGTGGCCCTCGCCAAAACCCTTCAGGAAGGTATTATTCCGCCAACGATCAATTTGGAGAACCCTGATCCAGAATGTGATCTTGATTATGTACCTCATAAAGCCAGAAGTGCACAGCTTAAAATAGGTATATCAAACGCTTTCGGCTTTGGGGGACACAATGCTGTTTTGGTATTGAAAAAGTATGAAGACTGAGGACGTCCTTCTTCACGCCACGATTCGAACTCCCAAAATGCAAAGACAGAGAAACTCCATAAAGGTTTCTCTCAAGCCCGAAAATCGAATTAGACAATCTCTGAGAATCATGCGACCATAGGGTCAGGAGGTTGTTCAAATGGAAATGACCTTGAGCAATGGAGAGACGTTTTTTTTCCGCTCTTACAAGGAAACAGATTTTAATGAAGTACAGCGACTCAATCGCGACGAAGGGTGGACGAACCTTGTCTCAAGGGGAAAAGAGACAGAGAACGCCTGGCACAACTCCCATATTAAGTTCGTTGCGACAACGATGGACGAAAAAGAAATAATTGGCTATGTTAGAGGACTGACCGATCAACACATAACCCTTTACATTTGCGAACTGTTGATTAAAGATGGATTTCGCGGCCTTGGCATTGGACGGGAACTATTGCATTATGTCCATGGCTTGTATCCCGACACACGAATGGAACTGCTTGCTTCGAGTAGTTCACATACATACTACGAACAACTTGGGTTTCGAAACTTCCCTGGATTCCGAAGGACGCTTGCGGAATAGCAAACTAATGGAATGTAACATGACTAAAGGGAATGGAGTGCTTACTTTTGCAATTTTCTTATCATCCACGCAACCCCACAAAGCATTATGATGAGAACGTCCGCTTCTTGGACAATCTTCCAGATCGCCGCACTCGCTGGGAAGGAAAACCGATTCTTTCGATCGCGGTCAAGGTAACGATGTTTTGAAAAAGTGCTGTCTCCAGGGCGCCATCTAACCATTCCACCGAGGTCGTGGGTTCATTGTACAGAGCGTAGCACTGCGAAGGGGGGAGAATTCGTGAATTTCCGACAGCTTAAGGAATCCGACTACTTCAGCGTCATCTCGGTCATCGATAACTGGTGGGACGGTCGTCACATGGCAGACATGCTGCCGAAATTATTCTTTCAACACTTTCACGATACGAGTTTTGTTGCGGAGGAGAATGGGCAACTGGTTGCTTTCCTCGTGGGGTTCGTGTCGCAAACAGATGCTGATGAGGCGTACATCCACTTTGTTGGCGTCCACCCCGAGTATCGTCGTCACGAACTGGCGCGCCAATTATACGACCGCTTCTTCACAGTGGTTCAGGACAGGGGCTGTCGGCGAGTGAAGTGTGTCACGTCGCCCGTGAACAAGGGATCCATTCTGTTTCACACGCGCATGGGATTTCGAATGGAGCCGGGAAATGGCGAGGTGGACGGCGTTCCTGTTTTCACGGATCACGACGGAGCGGGGCACAGCCGCGTTCGATTCGTGCGGGAATTACGGTCGGAACCTAACATCGGTCCGGCAACTGATCCGACGGCAAACACGGCTCACACGGCTCACACGGCTCTGCTTGTGATCGACGTCCAGGTTGGCATGTTCGCGCCGCACAATCCGGTGTTTCAGGGCGAGAATTTGTTGAATGAAGTGCGAGCCTTGATTTCAAAGGCAAGACAAGCTGGCGCCCCTATTTTTTACATACGGCACGATGGCGGGGCCGAAAGCGATTTGGCGTACGGCTCGCCTGCATGGCATCTTCATTCGGACCTGGCGCGAACGGATGCGGATATCGTGATCGACAAACGAACGCCTGACTCGTTCTTTGAGACGCCTCTGCAGAGCCTGCTGCAACAGCGGGGGATTCGGAACTTGGTGATGTGTGGAATTCAGACGGAAGTGTGCGTCGACACCACTTGCCGCCGCGCATTCAGTCTTGGGTATAGACTCACATTGGCGAGCGATGCGCACAGCACATGGCCGCGGGGTGAATTGTCGGCGCAGCAAATAATCTCGCACCACAACGATGTGCTGCGCTGGTTTGCGGACGTGGCGCCGGTGGAGTCGATTGGGTTGGGCGGACTGAGCGGGGAATATACTTTATGACAATTCGCTTGCGGCAGATGACAGGCGCTTTTCTGCGGAACGGCCAGGATATGTTGTTGATGAAACGGTCGGAAACCATGTACATCGCACCCGGTCTTTGGGCGGGAATCGGTGGACATGTAGAGCCTGAGGAGATCAGTGATCCCCTTCAGTGTGTGCTGCGCGAGATAGAAGAGGAGACGGGGATCACCCCCAACGCGATCACTGGGCTGCGGCTACAAGCGGTGGTGCATCGACAGCGCGGTCAGGAGATTCGGTTGCAGTATATCTATTTTGGATATGCGGTGACGCGAGATCTTGGACATACGACGGAGGGCGCCTTGCATTGGATCCGACAAAGCGAGGTGTTGGCAAAAGCAATGTCTGCCGCCAATCGCTTTATCCTGGAAAAATACTTTCAGGACGGGCCGTCAGAGGACATCTGGGTGGGTGTTCTCGGAAACAACGGCGGGGAACCGATGATACAGTGGTCAACGCTGGAGGACTGGGAATAGCAGGGGCACGGACACTCCGACGAATGTGTTCAGCTCTATTTTCGGGAATCGATTGCAGCAATACAGAGGCCAGAATATCCGTGGAATTCGCTGAAAATAAATCAACCGCCGCCACGTACTGTCCCTGTTGCTGCACTTGCCGCAAAATTTCGCGACCCACGCCCGACTTACCAATGCGTCGCGGCCCGGCAATAATCGAGCTTGGCTCATCCTCCATTCGCAACACCATTTCACGGATGTATGACTCCGCATAAAGAGTGGCACAATACAAAGAATCATGTATAATATATTTCATAAAGTAGTATGCTAAATGAAAAGCTGCGAAACAGGTGAGCGTCGTGACCGAAAAACCCGTCTTTTCGCGAGACCAACTGGTGTCCGCTTCTTCGGTTGTGAAGAACTTTAGCGATATTCGGAACCGTGCCAAACACCTTCCGCTCTTTGTCACCGACAACGGCGTCGTGGATACGGTGGTCATGAGTTATGAGCAATTCGAGCGCATGTACATGCGTCTTGTGGAGTTGGAGGAAGCGCAGGAAGAAGAGGTTCTTGAGGCCAGGTTGAAGGAAATAATGGCAGAACCGTCACTTGGCGTTCCTTGGAATGATCCAGAGGCGGATTTTCGTGAGTGACACGCCCCGTTTTCGTGTCTTGTTCCATCCCGATGCCTTTGTGGAATACCGGAACCTTGACGGCTCTGTGCGAAAACTCGTTGATGACGCTTTGCGGCGCTTGCAATACCGCGCGGATGAAATTGGCAAACGTTTGGGCAATCGTGAGAATAGCCCATTGCACGGCTGCAAGGAGATCAAATTTCGCAAAACAGGAATTCGGATGGTGTTTTTTGTTTCGGGTCGGCAGGTGGCGATTTTGCGAGTAGCGTAGGTTCTTGCTGTAGGGCCACAGGCTGCCGAGAAGGTATTCCAGGCTGCCGCTCTGCGGCGCCGCGATATGGAATTTGCCGATCCCGACGACGAATAAAATCGTCCTGCGGAACGCCGCCGCTCTCTCTCTGAAGAGCGAGCGGCGGCATTCACAAACCAAAATCATTGGTGAAGCACAGGAAACTGGACTTCGGTGACGTACGAAGGATCGTCTTGACGAACGGGTTGTGAACAGTAGAGGTAGATCTCTCTTGGCGGCCCTGCGACGGTCAACCCGTTTTCCCCAATCCATTGCAGAGTCGCCGTGTACGCGTCGGTCAACGCGGCATAAGTTCCATGATGTACAGTGGCGGCCACGAGCCCTCCAGCCAGTTCATAAACGGTGACGCCGTCTTGTGAAGGGATGGGCTTCTTGAGCGGCCAAAGCGCTTCGCCATCAACGTCGCGTTCGCGGTACCCCTCGTCGTGCCAGATCGCCAAAGGCGGACCAGCTGTCTCTGCCGTCCCGACACGAATCGCAAGTTCGGCAAATAGGGCGCCCACGTCTGCGTACGTAGGCACAGTGCGACGAATTCCCGCCACGGTTACGGGCGGAATGTCTTTGATCACTGTTTCATAATCAGGCATATTGTCTTTCCTCCTTTCCATCAGATTCAGACGCGCTTCCACCCGCGACAAGCGATCTTCTTCCTCTCGAATCCGTTGTGACAGTGCGAGCCGCTGCTGATCAAGCATCTCGCGCAGGCGGGTGGGTGCGAGATGATCAAGTGCGCGGCCAATCTGCTCCAGAGAGAGGCCCATTTCCCGCATGGCTAAAATACGATGTAAACGGGCCAACTGATCGGCTGCGTACAAGCGATACCCAGTTTCCGGATCAACATGGTTCGGTTTCAACAGACCAATCTCGTCATAATGGCGGAGAGTCTTGATTGAAACCTGAGCGATTCTGGAGAAATGTCCAATTCGAAACATGAGCGCCGCTCCTTTGGTTCCGCAGAGAACACAGCGAATTCCTTTTTATGGTCGATGGAATGATTTGCGAGGAGTGGGAGTCGGGTCAGAGAACTGCGTACCCAGACGTTCCAACTCATCGGTGGGCAAAGCCGCTTCGATCAGCGGAAAAATGACGCGTTCTTCTTTTCTTATATGATCCCGGAGCAGAACTCCCAACTCGTGCATGACAGTTTCGTTGTCCACCTGTCTGTTCACGATCTGGTCGACGAGGGAGCGGATGCGAATATGTTCCATCAGCATCTCGCTGATCTCCGGCCGATCCAACGGTGCGTATCGCGAATATGCAGGCAGCAGGATCTCCTCTTCTTCGCGAAAGTGATCGCGGCCTCCCGACGACCAAAATTCCGCAAGGTCCGACCGCACATCCGGTATTGCCAGGCTGTCCGGTTCCGTGCCCGCCCGCAGCAAATTTTGCGCGATCACCAAGCCATGAAAGTGATGGCGAGACAGCGGCTGCAAAGAAGGGTGCCTCTTGATCGGAGAATGCTCCATTGCTTAAACCTCCCGGTTGGCCACGGCGCCTGCCCATAGCTGCAGCCATCGTGCATGCTCAGCTATCGAACTGAAAATACCATCGCGCCTTGCGAGCGTCCTGTGCGTTGCACTGTTCTTCGCTATCACGGTCACTTCGCTTCGGTCCTGTAGATGACAGCTTCATTATACAGTACGTGATGTGAGCAGTTTAATTCGCAAAAGGCCAATGCCTGTGACAAGCGCTGTGCAAACCATCAAAGCAGCCGCCCAGAATCCGAACGTTCGGGCAGGAATGTGATCGAGAAGAAGTCCTGTCACCATCATGGAGAGGGCAATCGTAACATTTGATGTGGTGTCAAACAAGGCGAATACCCTGCCATGAACTTGCTTCGGTACGCTTTGCATGACGAGGGAAGTCATGGACGCGTTTTCAACGCCAGCGCCAATTGTGGCGAGGGCGAGAAAGAGCGACGCCACCCACAGATTCGGCGATTGGCTGACGAAGACATGACCGAGCCCTTCTATGACGGCGCCGATTACGGCTGCCTGTCGAAGCCACTTTGCAAAACGGTGGGCCATCAACCCACTGATGAGAAACCCTACGCCAAGCGCCCCATACAAAATCCCGACTCCCAGGTTTCCGCCATGAAACACGTGAAAGCCGTATAGACTGATGAGTACGTTGATAACTCCGCCGCCAATCGACCACAGGAAAGCTTGTAGACTGATGATTTGGATGAGCCGTGATTGACGGAATACGGCCCAAAATGAAGGCGCCGGTGGATGGAATGGGGGCGGGACCTTTGAGCGGTCTTCAGAACTCTCGCGCTGCGGAGACGCGAGGCCGTTCGGCATGCGGATGGACCAGCAGAGCAGGCCTGACATCAGGAATGACGCCGCGTTGACGATAAAGGCCGCATCTGTGCCGAAGGTGGCCGTTACGAGTCCGCCGAGCGCAGATCCGAGCGCCATCACAAGGCCGATCGTCGATTGCTCAAGTGAATTCGCCGCCGTCACGTGCCGTGGGTGTACGAGTTGCGGAATCACGGCCGTTCGGGCGGGCGAATAGAAAGCCGAAAACACGGCGAGTCCCAGTGAGGCCGCATAGGCGATCCATACTTGCGGTAAGGAATGGACAAGCAAAAAGGACAGGGCAAAAGCGACACGAGCGAAATCAGAAATGAGCAGAATCGCCTTTCTGTTGATCCGATCCGCCAGAATTCCGCCAATCGGTCCCATCACCAAATAAGGCAGCGTTCGAACCGTCAACGCAATCCCGACAGCGAACCCCGAACCTGTGAGATGAAGCAGCAGACTTAGAAGTGCTACGTTATTGAGCCAGTTTCCAATTCCACTGAGAAGACTGGCAGTCAACAATCGTCGATAGGGGCGCTCCACCCGCAGAACGGTCATCGCTTCATTCACGGGTGTGCCCTCCCGGACATCGTTTTATTGGACGCGCCAATAAATGCAGTTTTCCCGTTCCATCAACCTGTTCCCGATGAGTTCCCGACGCAGCGTGGCGAAGTCCGGGTGATGGCGGCCGATGGTTTCGTTGACTTCGGATTCGGGATATTTCACATTCACTTCAAACTTGCCGACCAGCCACTTCAAGATGACGAGACGCTTCTTTCGGCTGGCCGGAATTTCTTTGAGTTCCTCGCCATTAAGAAAGTCCCGCAACACCTTGTGCTCCCATTCGTCGCCCTGCACATCGTCCGTTAGCCGAGAAAGCTTTTCGGGCGTCAACATGCGATTCAGCCGATACAGGCTTTCGGGTTGAAAGCGATAAAAGTGGACATTGCCGTGGGCTCTCATCTCGACCAGTTGCAAAGACCGCAAACGATTCAGGTGATGGGACACGGTGGGCGGCCTAAGGTTGAGATAGGCTGCCAACTCCTCTACGCTTGCTTCCTGGTTTGCCAAGAGGCCGATAATGCGCAGGCGGCTCTCATCGGCTAACACCTTCAGAAATTGGACCAGAGTCTGGCCGTCTTCGTCGGTCATGGGCGTGTCCTCCATTCAAATGTACGGTGTAAGGTCGTTTCATATAAATCAATATAGACGATTGTCGAAGTTACATCAACATCGAATGAGCCTGCTCATTAAAATAATTAGGGATGAGATGCCGCGTGTCGCGCGGTGCAGGGGCAGGAACATAAGGCCGCGCACTTTTGCGCACATTTCGGATGTCAGGCGTGAGTGGCGGGTCAAATTGTTGGACATGCCCCTTTTTGTTCTATACTTGTTTTGAAAGGAGCGGTTCCGTGGCAAAGTCGGATGGCATGCTGGCGATCGTTTGGCTCTTGCGTTCATGCGAACGTATGACTGCGCAGGAACTGGCCGAGAATCTCGAAATCAGCGTACGCTCCGTGTACCGCTATGTGGATGCGCTGTGCGCAAGCGGCGTACCCATTATCGCGGAGGCGGGACATGCAGGCGGGTATCGGCTGCTTCCCGAATACCGGGGCTCGCCCCTGTTTTTTTCTGCAGAGGAACGGACCGCGTTGGCACATTCGGCTCTCTTTGCTCAAAGAGCCGGATATCCGTTTACCGATGCCATGACAGGCGCGCTGCGAAAGATCCAGTATCACAGTACACAAGAACAGATGGAAGACTTGGCCTTGCACACCGTCGGGCTGGACGTGATGCCGACTGCGGATCACAGTGCGTACGCAGGCGTGATCGCCAGCCTGGAGCGTGCCGTGGCGTACGGTCAGACGGTTAAGATCGTCTATCGCAGGGCCAAGGAAGATCATGAGGTGAGCCGGGAGATCGACCCGTACGGTCTCATTCATTGGAGAGAGCGTTGGTATGCGGTTGCGTACTGTCACCTGCGGCAGGATGTTCGAACGTTTCGCATTGATCGGATTCTCGATTTTGCGGTGACGGATGTCAGGTTCGAACGGCCGCGAGATTTCTCGGTGGGCGCTTTCTTCACGTCGCGACAAATCGCTGTGACTGCGGACACAGACGTCCTCACACACGTCCTTCTCGCCGGCGATGACGATGCGTTGGATGATCTTGGGAGGCACTGGTTGCTCGGTTCCCGACTGGTTGAGAAATCGCAGAAAGAAGTGTCGTTTCTGGTGGAAGAGCGGGTGCTTGTGTCTTATGTTCCCCACCTGTTGCTTGCGTATGGACGCGCTGTCTTCATCAGGGCGCCAGACTTGCTCAAGCGACGCATGATTGAGTTGACAACGGAATTGTCCGCGTATTATCAGGGGCTTCCCTGACCGTAACTGTCAGGGAAGGTGTGCTATTGTATGGGCAGGCTTGGCAGTGACTCAAAAGATCGCAAGGAGGCGAGAGACAACATGGAATTTGATTGGAAGGCATGGTTCATGGGCGTCTGGGAGGACAACCGCCGTCTGACGGACAAGGTGGCCCGCGCGCTGGTGGAAGCAGGCGCGATCGATCAGGCGCCGGTAGCGGGCATGCGGTCGTTTCGCAAGATGCTGCTCGAAATTTGGGGAATGGAGCAGGTGTACGTGCGCGGGCTGGCGCATGAGCAGTGGCAGTGGGAAGCGCTGCCGGAAACTCTCGGCGCCGCTCCCATTGAAGAAACGTTGGCGTTTGGAAGGCAAGTGCGCGAGGAGACAAGGCGTTTGTGGCCAACCATCTCCTTTGACGCTCTGGCTAAAGAGCGGCCGGCGCCGTTTGAGTGGCATCCGCAAGGCAGAGCCATCGAATGGCTGACATACGCTCTTGAAAATGAGATCCATCATCGAGGGCAGGGATACGTCTACCTGCGGCTGTTGGGAAAGGAGCCGCCGGCGTTTTACATTCGGACAGAGTAGTCCCGCACGCCGCTGTGCGGCGCCATCAGTCAATGAAAATCGCTCTAGCAATGTTCTTCGCGAATGCAGGTCAAGCTCGGGTCGGAGTCATATATTGCGCCCGTCGCGAGTTTAGCGACAGCGCTGGACTCCGCATGGGCGCAATATATGACTCCGACCGGCAGGGACCATCATTATTTCAGAATCGAGGTGCTGTACGATGACCAAGGCTAACGAACTGTACCGCTATCATGTCTGGGCGAATGACAAAGTGCTCCGGCACTTGGGCGAACTGCCGGGAGACATACTCCACCGGGAACTGCAGAGCGTATTTCCATCGGTCGGTGATACGCTGAGCCACATGTACGTCGTCGACAACCTTTGGCTGTCCGCCATGTCCGGTGACAGCCTGGAGACCATCTGGGCGTCGCTTCCCCGTTTTCAGGACGAGGTGAAAGATGCCTCCCTCGACACATTTCAGGCGCGATTTTCGGAAGTCGTTGACCGCTTTCACGTGTTTTTCGAGCGTCAAACGGACCTGGAGGCGTGGTCCGAGTATCCGCATCCCCGCTTGGGGCCGCTTCGCGCGCGCTACAGCGATATTGTCCAGCATATCGTCAATCACGGCACCTATCATCGCGGCAATATTACAGCCATGTTGCGGCAAATGGGCTTCGCGGGAGTGGCGACTGACTATGTGTTTTATCTCTATAGCCTGGCGCGGTGAGGTTCGGGAGAAAGTGAGGGATGGGTTGGCGACATGAGGGAACGGGACGTTCACATGCGGTGCCTGCAGGGCTCCGTCCTGGAAACGTACGACATCGTAAAGGAGTTGGCCAAAGACGGCGGAAAATGGGCCGCTTTGGAGCGAAAGATGCACAACCGTTTTTTTCGCGATCCGCCGCTTTTGCGCTTCAGGGTGAAGGACCCTTTTGCAAGAAGCGTCCTGAAGGCGTATGCCCATTATTTCATTGCCGTCCTCACCGGTCAAACGGAGGAAACGGTGTTGCCCGTGCTTCTTCGATCGCTGACCTCCGTTCTCGGCGCGGATCCGGTCGGGGACATCGACGAGTCGGAATCCCGATTGACCGTCGCGTTCGCCGAACGCGGACTGCACTTTCTGGGTGGTCGCACGAGCCCGTATCTGGGGCCTTATATCTGGGAGAGGACGGTCGAGCGGACCTACACGGTCGATCTCCCTGATGGTTCGGAAGAGTTGACGGTTTATCTTTTATCGGGATTTCTGATGCGCAGCTGGTTGGACTTCGCGACGTTTGGCGTGCTGGGAACGGGAGGCTGGGCTACGGACGAGGGATTGTTCTGCGTGGTGGAGGCTTATGAAAAACACGGAGGCCTCGGCGCGGAGTCATTCCGGGTGTCGTTTCTCAAACATGAGGCGCAGCATGTGGCCGACTATCGGAAGTTTCCCAGGTTGGAGGCCGCTGATCTTGAATACCGGGCAAAGCTGATGGAACTCGTCTACGCCCGTTCGCGCCGGGCTTTGCGCCAGTTCGTTCGGGAGGCCGCACCGAAGAGGGAACTCCCGCATGCGTTCGCATCTCATGCGCTCGTGGGTGGCTTGAGCTCGAAGATCGGACGCGAATGCATGCTTGACGTTCCGTTGCCTATCGTCAGAAGAGCGGCTTTGCAATTGTACCGCGAGCACACCGAACGCTTGCAGATTGCGGGCGCCGATACTGTGGACACGGTGCTGTAAGATGGTATTGAGAATGGGGCTCCATCAGATGAGAAAATTACTGATTGCTGTGGTTGGAGCCCTCATATTCGTGGCGTTCGGCTCGATCTTCAGTGAACTTTTTTCACACGAGATTTCGTTGACGGGTATTGCTGTCGGAACCGTTGTCTATTTCGTAATGTGGCTCGTACTGCCGAAACGGAAGTAATGATATTTCTAGGGTTTTCCGCACACACGTCGGGTACCACGCTGCACGGCATCACGTGTATGGTCTTGTCTTGACAACATAAAGGCCTTGAGCCATGAATCCCGCAAATGGAGGAGCCGACGCCAAATGGACATTCGCTTGAGACAGATGACTGGCGCTTTTCTGCGGCGCAACAAGTTGCGCCTAGTTATGAACGGTCAGGACATGTTGTTGATGAAACGGGCAGAAACCATGCGCATCGCGCCCGGCCTTTGGGCGGGCATCGGAGGACATGTAGAGCCTGAGGAGATCAGTGATCCTGTCCAGTGTGTGCTGCGAGAGATTGAAGAGGAGACGGGGATCGTCGCCGACTCGATCACCGGGATTCGGCTGCAGGCGGTGGTGCACCGGCAGCGCGGTCAGGAGATTCGGGTGCAGTATATCTATTTCGGATACACGGAGACGCGAGATCTCGGATATACGGCGGAGGGCGCCTTGCATTGGATCCGACAAAGCGCCGTGTTGGAAAAAGCCATGTCCGCCGCCAATCGGTTTGTCCTGGAAAAATACTTTCAGGATGGGCCGTCAGATGACATCTGGGTGGGTGTTCTCGGAAACGATGGCGGGAGGCCGAAGATACAGTGGTCATCGCTGGCGGACTGGGAATAGAAGGGTGACACAAGGAGCTGCTTCAGCGGCGAAGCGCTTCGCCAGTCTGCAAAAGAGAGAGAGGCCCATTCTCGCAAGGCCAACATACGATGCAAGCGGCTCAACTCGATGGCGACAGACAAAATCCTCCCACAATAGGGGCGGCGTAAGACAGAAACTCAGTAAAACCGTTGGCGCAGCCAGCGTCCAAACATGGGCTCCACCAAAACGTAATCACCCCGCACCGACCGCTTTTCAATCAGCCCCAGATCAAGCAAATGATTCAGCGCCTTGCCGACGCTGGAACGCGAGACATCCAAAGAATACGGGGGCTTCTGTTCACTGACCGCCAGGCAAACGGCGTCCGCATGGGCCGCACGGCGCACCTCCAGCCATTGCTGTTCATAGATCCCCGACAGGTGATCCATCATGCGGGCGTCTGCGGCCACCGCGATGTCAGCATCCACTCTCCCCACACCCGCGCCCTTGGCCATCAAATACGAATGATAGACCACGCCCATGACGCAGTAAGGATGACCTCCTGTTTTCTCGAGCATTAAATCTAAGGCGGCTGGTGTCACCGTCATGTTCTGTTCCGCCAGTTTCTTCTCGATGTATCCCAGCCATGCGTCTGACGGTACGGCGGGCAAAGGACAAAACGTCGCAAACCGGTAGAACGCCTGACTCTGATTGGCAAACAGCACCTTCATCAAAGTCGGGTGGCTCCCCAAGAACAAAAACACGGTATGCTGCTGCGCCTGCATGACCGCCCTGAGACGTTTGAGCAAAGCCGTGCCGCCAAGTCGCTCCATGTCCTGAAATTCATCCAGCAAAATAACTATGCGACGGCCATCCCGCGCTGCGATTTCCTCCGCGATCGCCAGCGCGCGCAGCAATTCGTCTTCGCCCGTGTTTTTTCCCTCTGACCCATTTAGCCCAATTTCAAGATCGCCCATCTTCGCCTTGATGTCCGGGTTACCAACTAATCGCCGCAACCCCGCCAAGGAACGAACACCCCGTCGAATGCGTCCTACTCTATTTTCAAGAATGGATTGCATCAGTAAGGAAGCCAAAGTGTCCGTGGAATTCGCCGAAAACAAATCGACCGCCGCCACGTACTGTCCCCGCTGCTGCACTTGCCGCAGAATTTCGCGACCCACGCTCGACTTGCCAATGCGTCGTGGGCCAGCGATAATCGCGCTTTGCCCATCTTCCATTCGCATCACCATTTCCCGGATGTACGACTCCCGCTCTACCACATCCTCGCCTCTGGCCATGCTTCCGAACGGAAATACGACATCAACCATGCGCGTCCTCCGATACATACGTTTTGAATATATCATACACATAAACTATGCGTATTAACAAGCTCCCGGGTACGATCTTGCGTGACAGCGGCTGCAAAGAAGGGTGCCTCTTGATCGGAGAATGCTTCGTGGGTTAAACCTCACGGTTGGCCATGACACCTGCCCATAGCCGCAGCAATCGTGTATGTCCAGCCATTCGACTGAAAATATCATAGCGCTTTGCGAGGGGCGTGTGCGTTGCACCGTTCTTCGCCATCACGGTCGCTTCGCTTCCGTCATGTAGATGACAGCTTCATTATGCAGTATGCGATGTGGACGGGCAGGCAAACAACGGTTGAATCTTTTAGCGGACGTCAAGCTATTTATTTTTCCATGTCTGCGAGTTATAATAAGAACACATGTTCTCTATTGGGACCGTTGCAAAGGAGCAATCTGGCATGAAAGCTTCATCGACCGGTGTGTTGAGTAATCGGGATTTCCTCAAGTTTTGGATTGGGCAGACAGTCTCCATTTTTGGATCTGGCGTCACCTTTATCGCGTTGCCCCTGACGGCGATGTACGCATTACATGCGTCCGCCTTTCAAATGGGACTCCTGAGGGCTGCGGGAGAATTGCCGTATTTGATCATGTCCCTGTTTATCGGGGTGATGGTGGATCGGGTTCGGAGAAAAACGCTGATGATAGCAGTCGATCTCGGTCGAGCGGTGTTGATAGGGGCCATCCCGGCCCTGGCTCTTTTCCGTCTCCTGAATATCTACGATCTATATGTCGCGGCCGTCGCGGTGGGAGGATTATCGGTGATGTTCGACACAGCCAATCAGGCCTACTTGCCAACCCTCACGGGTCGCGAAGAGCTTCAGAAGGCCAACAGCGCGATACAGTTTACCTTTTCGCTGGGGCAAATCAGCGGTCCAGCTGTTGCCGGTCTGTTGGTCAGTCTGCTAACGGCTCCTGTCACGTTGCTCATCGACGCTGTCTCTTACCTGGTCTCCGCCCTGTCGCTCATATCAATCAAGAAACGGGAGCCCATCATGGAGAAGAGCCATGTTGCAGAGCGCAAGATCTTTCGCGACGTCAGTCAGGGACTGCAGGTTCTTTTCAGGCATTCGGTCATCCGTTCTCTGACCCTGGCGATGGGAGGCATCAGCATGTTCTTTAGCGCATTCTTGTCCGTTTATTTCCTATACTTGGGTAGGGGCATCGGGCTGACGGCATCGCTCATGGGATTCGTCCTGGCGATTGGCGCTGTGGGCGCTACGATCGGCGCCATCGTTACGGGACGTATTGGAGGAAGGCTGGCTCCGGGGATGGCGGTGATCATCGGAGAATCGTTCTTTGCGGTCGGCGCATGGCTGGTTCCTCTCGCCAGCGGAACGCATTGGCTGGAAGTTGCGACTGTGACAGTCGCCGCGCTGGTGGCCTTTTTCGGAGGAACTTCGGCGTTTATTGTGTCGACAACGATGCTCCAGAAGGCTACACCAGATCATCTTTTGGGGAGGGTCAGCGCGGCGTCAAAGACGTTCCTCATTGGTCTCAACCCAATCGGCGCAGTCATTGGGGGAGTTGTCGGGAGCGGCTGGGGGCTTAGGCCAACTTTGATCATTGGCGCATCTGGAATAACGGTCATGGTATTGTGGCTTTTGCTTTCTCCAGTGCGATCAACTTCCGAAAGACAACTGACGGATCAGCCCCTTTGTCATTGATTGCGTACTCCATCAATACTGACTGTCCGTTGACATTGCATGATCAACAAACTACCATCTAGATTGTGGACTTGGCGCAGAATTGCACGAATCATCGCGGTGATGCTTGTCGGTTTGGTGCGTGAGTGCGGCGTAAGCTCGTGAGGCCGGAAACGGTTCCACCGCGCACCGTCCCCATTCACGTCCAATATGGCCCATCAAGAGGTGAGAAACCGTGCGGATACCGGGACTCCGGCTGTCTGATCTGGTGGATGTGTACGAGGATTACGATCCGCTGCACGATTATTTTTTGAATGTTGAAACCGGCGAGGTTGTCTTCACATCCGAGTTTGACCCCTCGCAGTTCGCCGAAGTGAAAGAGGAGATCGAAGAGGGTTTCGGCGAAACGTTTATTCGTCTGCCTCGCACCGATTCAGACGAAGGATACAGGGACATGGTCGAGTTTGCCGAGTCGATCGACTCTCGCCTGTTGCGCAACCGTCTGGAGCGCGCGCTGGACGGACGCCAACCATTTCGCCGCTTCAAGGATGTGCTTCTCGATTTTCCGAACGAGCGGGAACGCTGGTTCACCTTTCAGCGAGCCTGCAATCAAGGGCGCGTCAGGAAATGGCTTGCCGAGACTGACATCGAGACTGACATCGAGTGAGCGGAGGAAAGACCTTGGCGGATGAGCGAATCTCCCTGTTTAACCAAATGATGCAGCACATTCCCGACTTCATCGTAGATCGCGGTTACGCCTATTTTGAGGAAGACCGCGTCAGTTTGGAGAATATCGACGACGACCGGATCCTTGCGCATGTGACGGGGGAGGGCGGCAATTATAGCGTCCGCGTGAGCCGACGGATATTGGCCGAAAGTGAGTGCGACTGTCCGTATGAGGATTTATGCAAGCATATTGTCGCAGTCGTGTACGCGTTGGAGAACGCGCCAGACTTTGGTGATGACTATGACTCTGGCCATGATCGTGACTCTGGCATTGACGATGGCAACATTGACCGTCGTGCGGGGCTCGTGGGTGGGGGGCGCGATGCGGTCGCCAAATCGAAGGTGGCATCGCCTGACGACACGGCGCCAGGCAGTCTGATGAGCAAATTGAGCGGTCTGCCCAGAGAGTCCGTGCTGGAGATTCTGACCCTCGCCATCGAACGCGATCCAGGAGTCAAAGGCACCCTGCTTCGCGCATTGCTGGCATGGCGGCAGGGAGACACGATCGACGGTGCGAACGGAGACACGAACGGAGACGCGATGGAAGGCGCAATCGCGTCGGACGGTGCTGAACTCCCGAACTGCCAGGCTGCAGCGATTTACTTTGGTCCGCAAATCGAAGAACGGTTGAGCGAATGCGTGGATCTGTTCAAGCGCCGCGAGTACGAGCGTGATTCGTATGATTGGCGTGGTTGGGATCAGGATGACGAGGAGACGGGAGAATGGGACTACAGCGAAGCGCAGGAACATCTGTTGGACTGGTATGAATCCCTGGCGGAACTCGTCAGGGGCGGGCGCCCGATACCCGGACTCTCAGGGCTTGCGATGACCCATCTTGCGGCGGAAGACTGGATGGCGGATACAGGCATGCTGGAAGACTACGAACGTGACACGTTTCTTGAAGAGTGCCAGAGTGTATACGACCATGCGTTTGACCTCGCGATCGAACGAGCCGCCACAAACCCCGTATACCGTGATGTACTCTACCAGTTCGCGGACTGGGTTCTGTCCCAGTGTGAGAGTGTGGCGAATCTGTCCAGTTGGACGCGCGTACTCTCCACGGCCATCATCGACCGTAAACATCTGCAGGCCATTCGTGGAGCGATCGCAGGCAAATGGCCAGAATTCCTGACTGACCCGCTTTTGACGGATGGGCTGGGCCCCAATGAGACCGGACGTTACCTGCACCACTGGTGGACACAGACGTGCCTGCGCTACGACTGGGAGGAGGAAGCCCTGTCCGCGGCGTCGTTGTACCCACGTCTCGCAGGAGCGACCGCGCGCGGCTATGCCGATTACTACGCGGCGCGCGAAAAATGGCAGAAGGCGTTGGACTACGAACGGATGGCCGTCGACGAGTTCGAGCGGATCGGGAGGACGCGCGCGGAAGATTACGATCGGCTGATTCTCTGGTGCGAACGGACAGGGGCGACAAGCGATGCCGCCGCCGGGCGCCGCAAAGCGTTCGTCGCGGAACCGTCATTTGATCGCTTCAAGGGATGCCTGAACGACATGCCCGATGAAACGGAGCGGCTCTGTGCTGCTCGCGCGTGGGCCGACGAAGTGCGCGAAATGCGCCGGTACTCGCTTGCGGCCCTGATGCTCTGGACGATCGGTGAACGAGACGATTCGTGGCGATTGTTTGTATCCCATCTGCCGATGGATCTCCGCTGGGAGGCCGACGCGAACAGGCTTCTGGCGATCGTCGAGACGGAAGAACCTGCACGGGTCATCACCATTCACACCGGTTATGCGGAGGCGGCGATCGCGAAGAAAAATCGCGGCGATTACCAAAAAGCGGCCGCCCATCTGCAAAAGGCGTTCCATGCGAGTCGTTCGGCCGACCGGATGGGCTGGTGGACGTCGTACATTCGCAACCTGAAGTCCGAATTTGCGCGGTATCCCGCTCTTCGGGATGAACTCCGCAAGGCGGGTCTGTGAACCGCGTGAGGAGGCATTCATCGTAGTTCAGGTTCTTTAAATGATCATGCGAATAACTTGTTCCCATAAATCCGTTCGTTCGTCGCAGCCAAGGAACCGGCTTAAGGTCCTGTTCAAACGCGACAATTCAGGCAGCATGCTCTGCATCGTCTTCATTATGTCACTTTG
>JAJZCB010000070.1 GCA_021846285.1 Bacillota bacterium | reverse complement strand
TTGCACGCTGCTCTTTGGTAACCTCAAGTTGCGATTTAGAACGCAGAAAGGGCATTGGGCTTCGCCTCCTACGCCCAGACTATCACAACTCCCCTATAACATCAATATTTACGAATCGTTATACTAGCCACCCAGCCCGTGATGGGGCCAACCGGGCAGAGCTTCAGTTTGATGCGGCGCGATCTTTAGGCGACGCTGTGAGGTGAAGGATATCATGTTTTTGCGCGAAGCGCGCTTTGTCGATTGGCCGTCGGAAGCGGTGTATCCGTTTGATTTGCCTGCATTTCAAGGGCTCCATCACCTGGATTTAAGCCGATTCATCACTTTCTTCGTAGGGGAGAACGGAAGCGGCAAGTCAACGCTGCTTGAGGCGCTGGCTATTCAGGTTGGATTCAATGAGGAGGGGGGCTCCAAAGGGAACCAGTTCTCCACAGCACAAACGGAATCGGATCTATGGAAACATCTCCAACTGAGCTGGATGCCCAAGGTAACAAGCGGATTCTTTTTCCGTGCGGAGAGTTTCTTCAATTTTGCAAGCCACATTGACGATGCCGCGAAGGAATCAGGCGCCGCCAATCCTTACGAAGCGTACGGAGGCAGATCTTTGCATGAACAGTCACACGGTGAATCGTTTCTCAATCTATTTGCGGGGCGACTGTCGAATCGACGACCAGCCCTGTATCTGCTGGATGAACCGGAGGCGGCCCTTTCTCCGACGCGACAACTGGCTCTATTGCGCATACTGTACGATCACGAACGGACCGGTTGTTCACAGTTTATCGTTGCGACGCATTCACCGATCCTGCTGGGGTATCCAGGCGCCGCGCTCTTCAGCTTCGACAACGGAGCCATCCAACCAATCCGCTACGAAGACTCCTCCCATGTGATCATCACGAGAAAATTCCTGAATTCGCCCGAGTCAATGTTCAGAGAGTTGTTCAAAGACGATTAGTGTCAGCCGCGGCAGTCACTTGTCGAATCCATCAGCGCGGCTACCGCAGCGCGTCGATTGGTTCGACCTTGGACACTCTTCGAAATCCCCTTCCCACTCCAGTTTCTCCGCCAGCATCGGCCAACCCCCACCCCCCCCAACTTCAATCGCCATCCGCCGCCAGCAGCCAACCGGTGAAGAAACGTCCGATTGCGGGAAGGCAACCCTAATTTCCGCTTGCTTGTGACGTTACGTAACATAGTACAATGAATTTTAAGGGAGGGGGAACATGGGAAAACGGGAGGAAAGGCTGTTTACGGTGGGCGAATTGGCTCACAAGGCGGGCGTGACCGTGCGAACGCTGCAATACTATGACAAGTGCGGTCTGCTTATTCCCGCATACAGCGAGGGCGGACGGCGCATGTACAATCGACGCGACGTCATGCGCCTTCAGCAGATCCTGTATTTGAAATCATTCGGCTTCTCACTGGAAGACATACGCGACAGACTGCTGCTTGTCGAATCGGCGACCGAATTTGAGCGTATTCTCACACGGCAAAGACAAGGTCTTCTTGAGCAAATATCCCATTTGCAGCAAGTTGCAGAAGCGATGAATGAAGTGATAGCTGAGATCAAAGCGAGCGGAGACATCGAGATCGACAGGTTCGTGGCCATCATGGAGCTGATGCGGCAGGGGAACTCTCCCTCTTTCATTTTTCGCTATTTCACAAATGATCAGGTGAAGAATCTTATCAATCGGTTTGACGACGGCGATGACGCCGCAGAAGTCACCCGCCAGTATGAGAGCATGTTTGCGGAAATGATCGAGTTGTACCGCACAGGCGCCGACCCCGCCGGACCGGAGGGCCAAGAGATGGCGTCAAGATGGTGGCGCATGGTGAATGCGTTCACAGAAGGCGATTCGGCGCTGCTTGAAACCCTCGTGTCGGCAGGCGTGGATGTGGATAACTGGCCGGATGGGGCCAGGGAGTTCAAGGAGGCGACCAAGGCGTTTTTGGAGCGCGCACTGGACGTATATTTCAAAAATAACGCGATTCAATTGCCTGCTGTGGGGGTGAAGAAGAATGGCTGAAGCAGCGATAAGGGTGCAGGGCCTGATCAAGCGATACGGCCCTACAATCGCCGTGAATGGCATCGACCTGGAAGTCCGCAAAGGAGAGATATTTGGACTCCTGGGGCCGAATGGAGCGGGCAAAACAACCACACTGGAGTGTTTGGAAGGTATCCGCAAAGCGGACGGCGGCAGGATGACAGTGGACGGTTGCAACCCGCAGTCGGATCGGAAGGAACTGCGACGCCGATTGGGTGTGCAGTTGCAATCCTCATCGCTGCCAGACAGCATACGCGCCGATGAGGCCATGTCGCTTGTGTGCGCATGGCACGGGCTTGCGCCGCGGATCGACCTGTTAAAGGGCTTTGGCATGGAAACATCGTTAAAAAAGCAGTATCACGCATTGTCAACCGGTCAAAAACGACGGCTGCACTTGGCTCTTGCGCTGGTGGGCGACCCCGCCGTGGTCGTGCTGGATGAGCCGACAGCCGGGCTCGACGTGCAGGGCAGAGCGCAGCTTCACGATGCCATAAGAGCTTTGAAAGCAAAGGGGATAACCATCCTGCTGGCCACTCACGATATGGCCGAGGCGGAGACACTATGCGACCGTCTCGCCATCATGATACACGGCAATATAGCGGCTGTCGGTTCTCCCGCGCAGGTGACGGCAGCCGGACACGGCGAAACGCGCATCATCGTACGCACGATGAACGGCAGTCTGCTGCCCGGACGTGATATTGGTAACGCACGATTCACAAAAGTATCCGAGGGTTACGGGGAATGGATGTGCTCCGATGCGGCGGCGGCGGTCATCGATCTATTGAGAAAAGTGCAGGCGGCCGGCGATACGGTGGAGGATTTGCGAGTGGAAAGGCCATCGCTGGAAGAAAGATTTCTTGAGTTGGTGGACGGAGGGGAGCACGAATGAATGCTTTTCTGCTGCATCTCTGGGTGCAGGTCAGGATGGACGCCCGCGAAAGGGGAACGCTGCTGACTTTTTACGCCGTGCCGCTCACCTTCTTCGTTGTGATGGGGGCGGTGTTCTCATCCATAAATCCCACGACAAAAGAGACTCTTGCGGCTTCCATGAGCATATTCGCCGTGACTATGGGCGCCGTGTTGGGAGCGCCCATACCGCTGGTCAAGATGAGGGAATCCGGCGTGCTGCGCGCCTACCGGGTAAGCGGCATACCAAGCCGGGCGGTGCTGTTCATTCAGGAGGTCAGCGCATTTTTTCATCTGTTGCTGGTGTCGGCCATTATCTTCGCGACGGCGCCGTTGTTTTTTGGCGCGGGCTTGCCGAGGGATTATACTGGATACTTCACCATTCTGCTCATCTATATTTTTGCCAGCATCGCGCTTGGATTGCTCATCGGCGTGACGGCGCGCAGTCAATCCATGGCGACCATGCTGTCGCAGGCGGTGTTTCTGCCGTCCCTGTTGCTTTCCGGCATCATGTTTCCCGCATCCCTGCTGCCCAGACCTCTCCTGTGGTTGGGGCGCATCTTTCCCGCCACACACGCCATGCAGTCCTTTTCCGTGCTTGCCTATCATCTGAAAGCGAATTACAGCGGCGCTTCTGCGCTCGGCATAACGGCATGCATTGGCATGCTGGCGACGGCCATAGCTGTGTGGCGGTTCGAAGCGGCAGGAAGGGAAGAGTTGGGTTGATAAGGGAGATGTTCTTGAATCGGTCCGCCCGACACGCTGATCGTTGCTATGCGAAGCCGTCATTCACCGGGATTTCATACCACCTGATCTGCATCGCGCCCTGATTGCCGGAACTGCTAAAGACATAATTTATGCCCAGCGAGTGCCCCGGTGTCACGACCGCCGCCACCGGGGAGTGATCGTCATCCACATCCACAAAGTCCGTATGAAAGATCTTGCCGCCACTAATGGACACCCCCGCCCCTCCCCCGGCGGCTGTGGTAGAGAGCGCAGACCGGGTTATGTCCGTGTTCAGGTTATAACCGGTCACCGCAGACACACCGCTCGATGTGCCGTCAAAACGCAGCGTCATCAATGCCAGATTACCGCCCGTGCTGACGGACAGCTCGATCTCGTCGATCACCGCGCGGATGCCGGAACCGGAAGGATTGGACAAGGTCATAACCATTTGTTGGGATGCGCTGCTCGAAGAAAGCACCCCGGATGTTGCCTGAAAGAGGTTCCCAAAAATACTTTCGGCGACCGATGTGTGGGATACGATATACAGAGGGGCTTTCAGTTCGTTAAAGACTTTACTATTCACGGTTCGCTCTCCACCCTTTTATCTAGCGGACTCCCGGCCTCGAAATGACACAAATAACCATAGCGACTGGTCAGATAGACGCAAGATTCATCTTGTACTTGCAGTTGGCGATGCTTCCTCTTCCCAGTTAACAATGTATGCAGCACTGGTAGTACTAGTTTGCTCAGTTGTGAAATGATTCGTTTCAAGCGGGGAATTTGGAAAACGTGCATCAGTTCAGTTTATTTATGGAGGAAATGAGAACGGAGAACGGGCCGACCGCTTGGCAGGCTCGCGGCGCAGAGTGTCGCCTGTTATCAGAAAGACGCGGCTACACCGGCGCATCGACCGCAAACGCAAACCGCTCGGCGGTTTTCCTGATATATTCATCCAGATGGTCCGCCGGCTGGAACACGGGGTTCCCGTGGCAAACCTCCAGACGCTGCGGGTTCAGTTGACGCACCACGACGCTGCTGTTGACCGCCTCCCGCATGTCCGCCGTAAACAGAGGCATTGGTCTGTGGAGTTGTCCGTGTTTCGAAGTGAAGAGATCCCCGGCCAGCAACACCCGATCCTTTTCGTGATAATACACGACGTGTCCCGGCGAATGCCCCGGAGTAAAAAAGGGCGTCAACGAACCGATGGGTTCCATGCAGCCCTGAGCATTCTCTCGAAGCGCCTGGGCCAGCCCTTTGGCGACGGACATGCCTGCCTTCCTGCGCCGGGGATAAGGAAGATCGCCTTCCATAAAGGGGATCTCGGCGCAATGGGCGTAGACCGGGACTTGCTCCCCTCGCAAAATACGTCCGATGGCCCCCACATGATCCGAGTGACCGTGGGTCAGCACGATGCGCAGCAACGGTCCGGCCTGCAGGCGTTCGATGAATTCCATGATTCCCTTGGCCATCATGGATATGCCCGCATCCACCAGAGTCACGCCATCCTCCTCGACGACAATCCACACATGGATGGGGATTATCACCCAACTGCGCAAACTCCAGACATGTTCGGACGCGCGTTCAATGTTCATAGGATAGTTCCTCCTTGTATTGTCTGCTGTCGGAGTACCGTTTGTTGTCGAAAACCCAGAAGAAGAACGTCAACCGCTTCGTCAAACGTGGAAGACAACCTGTCCATCAACGCCTCGGGAGTTTCCTCGGAGTAAGTGTATGTGCCCACGATGCCGTGGATTGTGAAAAAAAAGATGCGGGCGCTGGTCAACAGGAGGTCGCCCCGTTGTCTGTCGAGACAGTCCTGAAGCGCCTGCTGCAGGAGTCGAAACAGCCCATTGCGCAATTGATTGATTGGCAGCGCGGGGCGTTCTTCGTCCACCCGCACGGACTTCGCTTCGAAAAAGATCGTGTACATGGTCCGGTTCTGCAGACAGAAGTGGATGAATTCCCGACTGATGCCTTTCAATCTCTCTTCTGGAGACAGATCATGATGAAGCAAAATGCTTTCCATCCGCTGTTTCAGTTCCTGCAGCGAAGGCATGGACAATGCATGCAGCAACGCTTCTTTATCCTTGAAGTGGATGTAGATCGTGGTGTGGGAACAGCCTGCTTTTCCAGCGATCTCCCGCATCGTCACGGCATCGAATCCACGCTTGGCAAAGAGCGCTCCTGCTGCGGACAGAATATCGCGTCTGGTCTCTGCGGAACGAAGTTCCTGCTTGCGCAGCATGTTGGCTGATCATCCTTTCGAAACCACTATGCCCCTATAGCGGCACAGGGTGGAGTTGAACATGCGTCGAATGAAGTGGACGCCGTTGATTAATGACCATCGGTTAGTAACCATCGGTCACAATATAACCGATGGTTTGCACGCGTGTCAACGTATTTGTACCGCGCATTGTCTGCGATATTTCGAAAACGCATGCTGGTTTCGGTCCGGGCGTTCCTGCCCTTCCCGCGCAAAACCAACAGAGGCGTTCGCAAGGCCATCGCGAACTACAACGCACTTGGACCGATGATGCAGTTTTTCGACGTCCGTTTTCCCTGGTATAGGCGCTCGTCCGCAAGCCGGTAGCAGTTGCCAAAGCCGGAACACTCTTCAGGGGCGGCGACTGCGCCCATGGTCATATGCAAACCAAGGTTTGACAACGGGGAGTGGTGCGCCAGCTTTTCCAGCCTGTCAATCAGGCTGCTGTCCCATCGACTGTCGGGGAAGACGAGCACAAACTCATCCCCGCCAAGGCGGGCGAGGAGGTCCCCTTCAGGCAAGGATTCAGAGATATAGCGAGTCATTTGCCTTAAAGCCGCATCACCGCGCTGGTGACCATGGGCGTCATTATATGCTTTAAAGTTATCGAGATCGGCAATTACGAAAACGGCGCGACTTGTGTTGGGGAACTCAAGCAATCGCTCCATCCGTTTCTCGAGTCCATGTCGGTTCAGGGCGCCCGTCAAAGAATCATGCTCGCTCAGATGGGCAAGGTGATGCCTTTGCCTCACAACTCGCAATGTCATGCCGAGCGTGTGCAGGATCGCTGGAATCACATGCTCCGCAAAGTCATCGAACGCGTTGCAGTAGAGGTTGGCGGCGGCCAGTGGTTCGTCGTCGGCGCCAATCACGTACATGAGACCGCGCCCCCCCTCCGTTTCCTCTTCAACATAGGGAGGCAAGGCGCGCATCCCGATCGGTGTCCAGAGTAAGAGCTGCTCAGTCGACAGCAGGTGCTTCGCGCGGCTGCCCAGCCAGTTTGGCATATCTCTGCCCAGTTGGTCCGCGTACGGTTCCATGATTCCAAATACATCGTCAACGTGCCATTGACCATTGCGGTAAACCGTATACGTTCCTCCACTGATGCGTTCAAGGCTTACGAGAATCCGTCGAAATGCCGGCCAGATCGTGTTCGCGTCCGAAGTGAAAACGCTCGCCTCCGCCAGTTCCCTGGCCGCGCGCAACATCCGGTTCTCGTCCTCCAAGGTCGCCAGCAGCGACTGCCGGACGATCATCGCCGCCACGATTGGCGCAATCACAGTGATGGCCCGCAGCGCCGACTGTGACATTTCGCCAGTGGACCGATCTGCCAAATAAATCACGCCGACCACATGGCCAGCGTGAATGAGCGGAACGGCGATCGCCATCTCGATCTGCAGTTCGTCAATCACGGCCAGCGAGGAGGAACCCAGGTAGTGGATATTCCAGTCGTCGTCCGTCAGCAACGCAATGCTGATTTTCTTTTTGTAACACTGAGCAACCAGAGAATCGACGGGATCGAGCGAAAACGCGAGGTCGTTTTCCCCGTAAGTTCCGTATCCTTTCAATCCCAGTGAGCGAATCTCGTTCCTGACTGGATTGGCCTGAAAGAGTCCGACAATGCGCCACGGCAACAGCCGCGCCAATACGCTTCCCATGGCGCGCAGCGACTGTGCCTGCTGTAACGCCTGAATCCATTCCATCACCCTGTCATGCCATAACGCTTCCAAAGCGGCGGTGTCCTTTCTGCTGGTGTTCATTTAGCGTTCGATCCCTTCCTGATGCAACTGGCGCCTTGAAACGTCTGACTATAGCCTCTATTTTGCACATACGGTTCCGGTTTGTCAGAGATTACTCATCCAATCTATCAGATTTACTCTTTGCTTACTACGGGTACAGGTTCTTGACACAGCGCCGAGTACTAAAGTAATAAAGGTTGCGACTTCCAATTCTCAGAACTTCGGAGTATAATAGTTTCGATTTGGACATGAATCCAAGGATTGGAACAAAATACGAACGAAGAGGTGGATGTCATGCAATCCGGGAGAAAATTCATTATTTTTGCGGTGGCGCTGGGTGTGGCGGCGATGCTGCTCACTGCAGTTGGCGGCGCCAATGCGACACTGCACGGACTGGTCTCCATCGTCATCATCATTCTTGATGTGCTGGCCCTGGTCGCGGCGCTGTTCGCTGGCCGCGCCGCCAAACGCAGCGGCGGTCGCCCATTGTGGAAGGGAGCGCTCGTTGGCGCCATATATGGCTTCCTGTCAAGTATCGGTATTTTTTTTGTGACCGTCACTGCGGCGCAAATCGATCAGCAACTGCGCAGGGTCGGCACGGCTGTCTCTTCCACGCTGGTCGCGCAGGAGGTTGCGATCGGGAATTCACCCATTATGCATATCCTGGAAATCGCGGCGGCGCTTATAGTGTATGGAGTATTGGGCTTGATTGTAGGGCTGATTGGCGGAGCCACCACACGGCGGGAGGGAGAGAAGGATGCCGTCTGAAGTGTTGAACTCTTCTTCTCGGCCGTCTCTCGCGTTGCGCGGTGTATGGAAGCACTATCGGCGGGGCGAAGAGGACATTCAGGCGGCGGCCGATATCTCACTCGAACTGCGGGCGGGATCGTTCACCTGCATTCTAGGTCCGTCGGGCGGCGGAAAGTCGACGCTTCTGCACCTGATGGGGGGCATGGACCGTCCTGACGAGGGGGAGATTCTCGTCTTTGGCCGGGACATCACCCGTCTCAAATCAGATCAACTCTCGGCGTATCGACGAAGCGACGTGGGGTTTGTGTTTCAGTCCTTTCATCTCCTCCCCACCCTCACGGCGGCTGAGAATGTCGAATTGCCTCTGGCGATCGCCGGGGTGTCGCTTGCAAAACGGAGGGAACGGGCAAAAACTCTGCTCGCGCGCGTGGGTCTGCTTGACCGCTCGGGCCATCGGCCCCATCAACTGTCGGGCGGTCAGGCTCAGCGCGTCGCGGTCGCGCGCGCACTCGCCGCTGATCCGAAAATCGTGCTGGCCGACGAACCGACAGGTAACCTGGACAGCCAAAGCGGTCTTGAAATCATGCAGTTGCTGGGGTCCATCGCGCATGAAGACGGGCGCACTGTCGTGGTGGTCACACACAATGAGGAATTCATTCCTTTTGCGGATCGAGTCGTCCGCATTCGCGACGGTCGAGTCCATTCGGACGATGTCCGCAAGGCTGCTGCAGACGTTTCGGCGGAACACGAAGCGGGGGCCGCGCGCAGCGTGCAGTTTGGCACTCTGGCACGCATGGCGTTGTCCGCCGTCAGGCGGCGCATCGGGCGCGCCATTCTCACGGGGCTTGGCATTGCGGTCGGGGTGGCGGCGACAGTGTTGCTCATGGGTCTCGGATCAGGACTGGAGTCAGGCGTCGTAGCCGGACTGACATCATTTGGACCGCTGACGTCAATTACGGTGTCTCCGCAACGCGTATCTGGCACGACCAGTCCGTTTGCTCCAAATACCGCCGCGGGCCCGACGACGCCGATCACGCCGCGGTCTTTGCGTGAGTTCGCCGCACTGCCAGGCGCCCGGGGGGCGTACGCGTCCGTCATGTTTTTGGCCACGCTGCGGGTGGGAGGCAGCAGCACCCTATCCTCCATCCTGAACTTGCCGCCTTCCCGCCTGGCGTCGGTATCAGGTCTGCGACCCACTCTGGAAGCGGGCGCATGGCCAACTGGAAGCGGCATCCTCGTGTCTGCCGCCGATGCCAAAGCACTGCTCGGCGGGAAGAAACCGAACCCTGACAAACTGATCGGACGCACCATTTCCATTCGTCCGGAAGGTATGTCTGGCGGTGTTTTCGGCGGCGGCACAGGACTTATCATGCCTCCGCGCAGACTCCCGTTTGTGACGCTGCGCGTGACGGGCATTGTAACTGCCAATGGCGCGAATTATATCCCCTACACTCTCGCCACCGCATGGGTGAAGCAGGTTTCCGGCTCAGCGAGCATCACTTACCCTGGCGCGACTGTGATCGGTAAAACGATCACGGATGTGGCGCCGCTTGCAAAACGCATCGGGAAAATGGGATACGGAACCACAACGGTGGAGCAGATTTTGCAATCCATCACGAGCAGCTTCTCCGCCATCGAAGCGGGTCTCGGCATTATCGGCGGGATTGCGCTTGTCGTAGCCGGACTGATGATCAGCGTCATCATGAGTATGTCTGTGCTTGAACGGCGTCGCGAAATCGGGATTTTGCGCGCGGTCGGCGCACGGCGCAAGGACATTGCGCGGCTGTTTTTGACGGAAGTCGGAACCATCGGCATCGGCGGAGGCCTTGTGGGACTTGGGTTGGGGGCCGGGGCTGGTGAAGTGATTAACGCAGTCATAAGCAAAAATGCGAGTTTCCACGGCGGAATCTTTCATCTGCCCCTATGGCTTCTCGTCCTGGGATTGGTGTTCGGCGCGGCCGTATCGCTGATTGCGGGATGGATTCCGGCAGCGCGCGCGGCACGGCTGAACCCCGTCATAGCACTGCATTCAGAATGATCGTGGAGTGACCAAACGGCCGAACGGGAATGTGACTGAAAGACGTCATGCTCCCGTTCAGCATTTTTTATTGACGTATATATACATACATATATAATAAAACTATATCATACAGATAGGGTGATGATGGTGGATCAACATATTGACGCACTGACCCAATTGGGAGACCGGTTTCGCCTGGAGACATTCCTGGAAGAATGCATGACGGCGGATCTCCCCGTTGCGCTGGCTCTGCTGGATGTTGACCGCTTTCTAGAGATCAATGAAACGCTGGGCCGTGAGACGGGTGACCGCATGTTGACCATCATTGCGGAGGTGCTTAAGGAGATCGATTCAGCACAAGTTTACCGGGTGTCCGGTGATGAATTTGCGATTGCCGCTTCGGGTGAGACATTGGAGCATATGTTTTTGCGTATGGAGAGTCTCCGCAGCACTCTGCAAGCGGTCGGGGTGCGTGAAGCCGCAGGATGGAAGGATGTACGCCCGCTCACCATCACTATCGGAGTAGCGCAGTGTCCCCGTGACAACAAGGAAGTACAGGGATTGATCAAAATCGCGACTGCGGCGATGTGGGGCGCAAAAGAACTGGGAGGGAATCACGTGGGTCTTCCGCAACCGGAAGAAATGGTCATGAAGTCCAGTTATTACAGTTCTGCTCGATTGAGGCGTTTGAAACTTTTGGCCGAAAAAGAGGGTCGTGCGGAATCGGTGCTGCTGCGAGAAGCGCTGGACGATTTGTTGAAGAAGTATGATCGTTGACCGTGTTGGACCAGGTCGCGCATACCGCGCAGCACTTGTCGGTCTGGCCGCTGGATTTCTGGCGGGAGGCGTTCTGATTGCTGTCGCCCGTGCGGCCATGTTATGGCAAGTAGCGGCGATAACGGGTTGTGCCGTCGCGGGCAGCGCGATCACTCTGGCATTGTACCGGATGCAGCGGTTAAGCGCGCTGGATCCGGGTACATATCTCTATAATCGGCGCATCCTCTTCGAGCGACTGAGGCGATATGGACGTCGGCATCGCGCTGCCCACATGCCATTGGCGATGATTGTGGTGGATGTCGACAATTTCAGGCAGTACAACAACACCTTCGGGCATTTGACAGGCGACCGCGTACTGCTTGCGGTGGCGGACGCATTGCGCCTGGTTGTGCGTCAGGGAGACACGGTATGTCGCTGGGGTGGAGAGGAATTTGCTGTTATTTTGCCTGGCGCTTCCTTGCAGGACGCCACGGACATCGCGGAACGGTTGCGGCGGACCGTGGAAGGGTTGCATTTGCAGAACGAAAACTGCGGCGAAATCGGAGTGACCATCAGCGCGGGAGTGGCGGCGGCCATGAACGTGCAGGACATGGAACAGTTGGTGCACCGCGCTGATCTCGCCATGTATGAAGCGAAAATATTGAAAAATCGGGTGGTTGTGGAGGCTCAGGCTGGACACTGAAAGTCGCTCATACGAACCAGCCGGAGCGGGCGCCTTTTTTAAGCGGTGACTGGGCAACCATCCCATGAGTCAATTACGATCTTGCGCAAGCCGATGAGCCGGGAGGCGGCATTTGCCGTATACTGATGATGTAGAAGGAACATACAGTGGTCGGGAGGAATGGCGGCGTGACAACAATGAAGCAGGCGCCCTACGGATCTTGGGAATCACCGATTACTTCAGACTTGATCGTGTCCGGAACGGTTGGATTGCAGGAGATTTCCTGCGACGGCGCCGATACATACTGGATCGAGAGCAGACCGACTGAAGGCGGCCGCTCTGTGTTGGTGAGGCGGGATCAAAACGGGCAAACCACAGACGTGACGCCAAGTTCTTTCAATGTGAGGACGCGTGTTCATGAATATGGCGGCGGCGCTTATACTGCAGTCGACCAAGTCGCTTACTGCTCCAATTTTTCGGACAACCGGGTATACCGTCATAAAGAGGGAGAAGCGCCGATTGCAATCACGTCTGACAGTGCGTTGCGGTACGCTGATTTTACGTTTGATCGCAGGCGTAACCGGCTCATATGCGTGCAGGAAGATCACCGGGGCGCGGGCGAGGCTGTCAATTCACTCGTCAGCCTGGCAGTCGATGGGCAGCGGGAACCAATTGTTTTGACAGCGGGCAACGACTTTTACTCGTCTCCCTGCTTGAGTCCCAGCGGCGAACAACTGGCGTGGCTGACGTGGAATCATCCCAATATGCCGTGGGATGGAACAGAACTCTGGATCGCGGATGTGGGGGAAGATGGAACGCTCAGCCATCAACGTCTGATCGCGGGCGGTCCGCAGGAATCCATTTTCCAGCCGCAGTGGTCGCCGGACGGTGTGCTCTTCTTCGTGTCAGACCGCTCGAACTGGTGGAACATCTACCGTTACGCCGATGGACACGTCGCCTGTGTTGTTGCGAAAGACGCCGAATTTGGCTTGCCCCAATGGGTATTTGGGATGTCTACGTACGCGTTTACGGGTCCCTCGGAAATTGTGTGCGTCTATAACATGAACGGCGTCTGGCACTTGGGTAAGATCGTTGCGGACGTTCCTTCATTGCAGCACGTAGATACGCTGTATACGCAGATGTCCGGACTGTGTGCGTCTGGCGGCTACGCGGTGTTTGCAGCGGGTTCGCCGACTCATGCGTGGTCTGTGGTGCGGTTCAATCCGGCCAGCGGCGAAATCGAGATTCTGCGCAAATCGAGCGACATCGTCGTCGACGATGAATACCTGTCATTGCCCGAGGCCGTCGAGTTTCCTACGGAAGGCGGACTGACGGCGCACGGATTCTTTTATGCTCCGAGAAATCGCGATTATGACGCCGCTCCATCGGACAGGCCGCCGCTTGTTGTGTTCACTCACGGCGGGCCGACAGCCGCGACTTCGACCACGATGAATTTATCGATCCAATATTGGGCCAGTCGCGGTTTTGCGGTGTTTGACGTGAATTACGGCGGAAGTACGGGATATGGGCGAGCTTATCGGCAGCGGCTGAATGGCAACTGGGGTGTCGTTGATGTCAATGACTGCACCAATGGAGCGTTGTATCTGGTCGAACGCGGGGATGTGCGAGCTGACCAGTTGGCCATTCGCGGCGGCAGCGCCGGCGGGTACACGACGCTCGCTGTACTCACATTTCGCGATGCGTTCGCGGCGGGAGCCAGCTACTTTGGCGTCAGCGATATCGAACTGCTCGCGAAGGAAACGCACAAGTTTGAATCGCGGTACATGGACAGTGTGGTGGGCCCGTATCCAGAAGCTCGCGACGTGTATGTAGAGCGGTCGCCGCTGCATTTTACGGAGCGGTTGTCCTGTCCCGTCATTTTCTTTCAGGGACTCGACGACAAGATAGTCCTCCCCAATCAGGCTGAACTGATGGTGGAGGCGCTGCGTGAGAAGGGTGTGCCAGTTGCGTATATGCCCTTTGAAGGGGAAGGGCATGGCTTTCGTCAGGCGAACAATATAAAGAGAACGCTGGAAGCCGAACTCTACTTTTATGCCCGCATATTTGGCATTGAACTGGCCGATCGCGTGGAGCCTGTGCCGATCGACAATCTGGCGTGAGCGGCAAGGCGTGGTCATTGCGGCGTGTTCGACATCTGCGGCGAATGAATAAACTGGCGGCGTTCTTCGCCGCCTCCGACGCGCAGGGTGCAGCAAAGGAAAAGAGGATGGAGATTTCATGAAACGGCAGCAGACCCTCGCGGGTTTGGTTGTGCTGGTCCTGATCGCCGTTATAGGCTATCTGTTTGCGGAGAAACAGCAGTCGAGCGCACAGAGCGCCATGCCCGCCGTAAGTCGTCAGGCGACCGGACAGGCTGCAGCGTTGCCCCTGGCAGGTCACATGGCGCCCAATTTCACTCTGACGGATCTGCAGGGTCGGACCGTATCACTCTTATCACTGCGCGGCCGCCCGGTGGTTATCAACTTTTTCGCCTCCTGGTGTCCACCCTGCAAGATGGAGACGCCAGATCTTGTGAACATGTATCAACAGTATGGTGAAAAAGTGCAGTTTCTGGCCGTCAATATGGCGCCCGACGACACGCTGTCCGGAGTACAGGAATATGTGCGCGCCTTTGGAGTTCCTTACCCGGTTTTGCTCGACAGCAGCGGCGCCGTCGAAGCGACCTACGGAGTCATAGATATACCGACCAGTTTTTTTATTGATTCCAAAGGTGTTATCATGAGCCGCGTGGTTGGCTTTATGCCCCCCGTCATGATGCGCGCCAAAGTGGCGCAGCTGCTTGGGTCAGGCTGAAGCAGGCAGGTGTGGTGGGCCAAATAGGTCCGATGGTCGTTCCGATGCGTCTGTCATCAGTATGTTTCGTTAAGTCTCGTGTTGTGAGTGCGCCTGTGCAAGTCATTGGCAGGAGGGAAACTGGCGAGTGAACTCCACGCCTACAATATGGTTGGCTTTTTTGGCGGGTCTTGTGTCTTTTGTGTCGCCTTGCACGATTCCGCTGTATCCCTCTTACATTTCGTATATTTCGGGCGTTTCCTACGACGCCGGCGCGGGTGTCGCGAGTGCCTCGATTCGACGCAGGGCACTCGCTCACGCTATGTTCTTTGTGCTGGGCTTTTCTGTAATATTTGTGGCGCTCGGCGCTTCCGCCAACCTGATCGGCATCCTGTTTGCGAAGTACAGAACCATCGTGAGTGAAATTGGCGGTGTGATCGTCATCGTGATGGGTCTTGTCCTGGTGGGGGTTGTCAGATGGGACTGGCTGATGCGGGAAGCCAAGTGGCACAGCAAGCAGGCCAAACCAGCCGGCTATCTAGGCGCGTTTGTCGTGGGCGTCAGCTTCGCGGCCGGCTGGACGCCGTGCGTTGGACCAATCCTCGCTTCGGTGATCGCGATTGCGGCGACTGGCGAGGTAAACGGCATGATGCTGATGCTCGTGTATGCAATTGGATTTGCTATGCCATTTCTGATTCTCGCGTATACACTGGGTTCGCTGCGGTGGATGAGTCGCTACAGTGTGGCTATCAGCCGCGTGGGGGGCGCTGTACTCGTTCTTATGGGCGTCATGCTGTTGACGGGGAAACTAGAAGCGCTTACGGCTTGGCTCACCCGGATTTACGGCGGCAACGGCGGACTGTAGCAGCGTGGCTCGCTCGCCTGGTTCCCGGGAGTTGTCCGCAAGCGTTGATGATGAGGGATTTGGGCGCGGCAGGATTTCTTTTCCGGGTCGCTCGGATATGCTAAATTAATAGGACAAACAGGAACAGGGTGTGTTTAAGAGATGCGCGTGGCGGTGACGGGGATTACCGGCCAACTGGGTCATGACTTGGTGCAAACGGCAAAACGGGCGCCCATGGCTGAGAAGCTGGAGGTGCTCGCGCTTGACCGCGCCGCCTTGGATGTTCGCAATGCGCGAGACGTCAGGAGCGTGCTGGAAACCGCGCGGCCCGATGTGGTGATCCATGCCGGGGCGTATACAAAGGTTGACCTGGCGGAAGGGGAGGGCCGTCTGGACGCGTACGCAGTCAATGCGTTTGGTACGCAACATCTGGCGCAGGTGTGTGGCAGTCTGGGTTCCACTCTCGTCTATGTCAGCACCGATTATGTGTTTGATGGACTGAAACAGACACCTTACACAGAGTTTGACATGGTGAACCCCATCAATGAATATGGCAGATCCAAATGGGCCGGTGAGCAATTTGTCCGGCATCTGGCGCCACGTCATTGTATCGTGCGCACATCCTGGGTTTACGGTGCGAACACCGCGCCCGGCAATGGCAACTTTGTAAAGACAATGCTGCGTCTCGCGCGCCGCCAAATGGGAGAGCGTGCGGACGGATGCGCTGAGGTGGCTGTGGTGGCGGATCAGATCGGGTGCCCAACGTGGTCCCGGGATCTCGCGCATGGTATCTGGAATTTGGTGTTGTCGAATTCCAGTGAGCTGGCGACATTTGGCACCTATCATATGGCAGGTTCCGGATCGTGCTCATGGCACGAATTCGCTGAGGCCATTTTTCTCGAAGCGGGTTTCGCCGACAGGGTGACCGTCAGGCCGATTCCTGCCAGTGAGTATCCACGACCAGCCAAACGGCCTGCGTATTCCGTGTTGGAACCGCTTGCCCTGCGGACGCAAGGGTTGCCGATACTGCGTGACTGGCGGGAAGCTTTGAGCGAATATATGGATTTAATTGTAGAATAATACATGCCTCCGCGCGGTCCAGAGTTGATTGAGGAAGACAGGGAGAAGAGATGCGATTATGAGGACGATCCAGCCTGTGTTTAAGCCGCGCGTTTGGGGCGGTTCGTACATCAGCGCGCGATTTGAGGAGGCGCCAGGTGGAACCGCGATTGGGGAGGCGTGGCTATTGTCCGGACACCCAGCCGGAGAAACACGCGACGAACTGGGGCGAACGCTGCCGACGGACTCCCGCAGCGGCCATTGGTTCCCAGTGCTGATCAAACTGTTGCACGCGAATGCTGATCTGTCCGTCCAGGTGCATCCCAATGACGATCAGGCCAGGTCTGTTGGCGATTTGGGCAAGACAGAAGGGTGGCTGATTCTTGACGCGCAACCGGGAGCACGCATCTGTTACGGGCATACGCTGGATTCTCCGGCTGAACTCAGACAGGTTTTGCAAGAAGGTCGCATGGAGGAATTTCTGCGCTATGTCAAAGTAAAACCGGGCGACTACTTCCCAGTACCCCCAGGCACAGTTCATGCCTTGGGCGCGGGCATCGTGGCGCTCGAAGTACAACAGGCTTCGGATACGACGTATCGGCTGTACGATTACGGCAGGCTGGAGAATGGCAAGCCGAGGGCGCTGCATATTGAAGAGGGCATTGCCGTAACGGCGTTTCCACAGCCAAAGTTGCCGACAATGCATCCCGTCAGGGCCGGATTTTCCACTCATGGCTCCGGGATGGACTATGGCGCAGTCCTCAGCGAATGGCGCGCCGATATCGCCCTGACCGTCTATGACGACAATCCCTTCTTTGGGTTTGCCGCACTCACGGTGGAAGGCCAGTGGCAGAGCGACGACTGGGGAAGAGATTCGTCAGCCATGTTTTGTGTCATTGCCCTGGATGGAGACGTCAAGCCTCACAGTTTGCCGTACAGGGCGCGACCCTACGACACTTGGCTCTTTGAGCCGGGAGAAGAGATGTATCTTGTGGGCTCCGGCCGTGTGGCGCTGGTTCGCATACCTTTTTCGGATACGCGCGGATAACTGGAGTGGCCGGTTGCGGTGCAGACGGGCCCGAAAACGGCGCCTGGCGAAAGTCCGCGCCATGCGCTCTACTTGGCGGTGTCGCGGTGTTCGGGCGCTGGATCATCGCAACAGAGGATCGAACCGCCATGTGGATGTTCCGCGTCTTCCACCTGAACGGTTACATGACCGATGCCCAGATGCACCAACCGATGTTCCATATCGCGCAGGACAGCCTGGCTGTGCCGGATCGTCTGGTCGCCGTCGATGACCACATGGCAGGAGAGCGCGTTGCGTCCGCTTGTGATGCTCCAGACGTGCAAATCGTGGACATCGCAAACCCCGGGCACAGATCGGATGGTCTCCGCCACTTCCCGCAGGTTGATGCCTTTGGGAGTTCCCTCCATGAGGATGCCGACGGACTGCTGGACGATGCGCCATGCTCCAAATGCGATCAGCAAGGCGATCAGAACGCTCAAGATGGGGTCGATCATATAAAAGTGCGTCGCGGCGATAACGACCGCCGCCACAATGACCGCCGCGGAAGCGGCCGCGTCCCCCAACATGTGCAGTACGGCGCTGCGCACGTTGATATTGTCCTCTGACCGCAATCCGAGGCCCAGGTACAGGTTGACAAGCAGCCCCACACCGGCGCTGATGAACATCCATGTGCTGTCTATGGGTTCGGCGTGATGGAGTCTTCCATACGCCTGCCAGGCGATCACGATGGCGATGACGATCAATCCGACGCCATTGCTGAGCGCCGCCAGGATCCCCGTTCGATGGTAACCGTAAGTCATGGTGTCGTTGGGGGGTTTTTGCGCCTGGACCATCGCGTACCACGACAGGCCGATGGCGGCCAGATCGGTCAGGACATGGCCTGCGTCAGACAGCAGCGCCAAGCTGTGCGACAGTATCCCGCCGATTGCCTCAACGAGGAGCACCACGCACGTAAGTGCGAACGCCTGCTTCATTTTGTCGACGGGTGCGTGCGTGTGAAAGACACCATCGTGATGATGATGATTACGGACAAGATGATCGCCTTCATGGCCGTGATTCGCGTGCTGATGAACATGTTGAGCCATGCTGAACCTCCTGGCGGACGGGGGGTTGCTGCGTCCGTCCTTCATCCCAACATAGCACATTGTGAGAAAGCGCGAAACTGGCGACCGTTGGGAAGAGTCGACGGGATTCGAGTTTTAGCCATGGGGATTGGCTCAAATGTTGAGAAGGTCTTCCCAAAGGGCGCCGCGACGAACAGGTTCGCCATGCGCCGGGCAGACCCAGTCGAACGGCAGCGCCCCAACATGGCGGAACGATCTCCTTAACGCCTCTTTATTCCAGGTCAATAGTCCGGGCGATGGTCTCAGTCTGCCTCTGCGGGTCGTCACAAGATCGCCCGCCAGCAATACATCGCCATAGAGAAGAGACACGTGACCGCGCGTATGCCCCGGCGACGGTATCACTTCCAGGCCGCCGATTCGCATCCCCGCCTCGTAGACATCGTCGATGGCGGGCGCATCCACTTTGATCATGGCCTTGATGACGCGCCGCAACCCGCTGTCTTTCTGTGCGCCGTGGATGAACGGCAACTCCTCGCGGGGGGCCCACAGTTTCGCGCCTGAGAGTTCCTGCAACCGCTTGGCGTTGCCCACATGGTCCACATCGCTGTGAGTGAGCAAAATGTGAGCGATATCATGCGGTCGCAATCCGATTCTTTCGAGTCCAGCTATGACCTGTCCGCTTTTTCCCGGGAAGAATGTATCGACAAGAACTGGTTCCTGCCCCATAATTACATACACATAGCTGCCCTTGGTTTCCTCAAGCAGATGAACGCCTGGCGCTATCTCCAAGACTCTTCGTCTCCTCTCAACGCTGCGTCTGCCCCACACTGGTTCCACAGCGTTTCTTCGCAAGGCGGCGTCTGTTCCGAGTGCCTTCGGTGGCTTATCCGCCGTCTCCATCGCCGTCAAACTATGATACGCTATCAAGTATAGCACCTCTGCGCCGCTGTTAGGGCCGATATCATCCCAGACTCCATCCCGAAGCTAAGGAGGAATGCCGTATGTCGGAGCCTTTCACCTCGATTGACATCAATGGCGAGGGGCATCGGGCCGCCTTGTCTGCGAGTGTGCTTGAGGCCATTTTGCAAGCGGGCGTCACCATGCCTCACCTGTGCTATCATCCGAATCTTGGTCCGCTGCAGACTTGTGACATGTGCATCGCCGAAGTCGACGGCGTCAAGGTGCGTACGTGCGCGACTTCTGTCGCGGCGGGCATGACGGTGCGGACAGATACACATCGCGTCAGTGAGGCGCAGGGTCAGGCGATGGATCGTGTGTTGCACAACCACGAACTGTACTGCACGGTGTGCGACAACAACAACGGGAATTGCGAAATCCACAATACGGTGCGCTCCATGCGCGTCGAGCATCAGGCGATTGCGTTTGCCGCAAAGCCCTACCCGGTGGACGAGAGCAATCCGTTTTATCGCTATGACCCGGATCAGTGTATTTTGTGCGGCCGTTGCGTGGAAGCATGCCAGAACCTTCAGGTCAACGAGACGCTCAGCATCGATTGGCATGCGGATCGTCCGCGTGTTCTGTGGGACGGCGGCGCCAGCATCGATGAGTCTTCGTGCGTTTCGTGCGGACACTGCGTGACAGTGTGTCCCTGCAACGCGCTCATGGAGAAATCCATGCTGGGTGAAGCAGGCTTTATGACAGGGATGAAACGTGACGTTTTGCGTCCGATGATTGAGCTTACAAAAGCGGTAGAACCGGGATATGGGGCCATTCTCGCCGTGTCGGAAGTGGAAGCGTCCATGCGCGAGAAACGGATCAGGCGCACGAAGACGGTCTGCGCGTATTGCGGCGTGGGATGCAGTTTCGAAGTCTGGACCAAAGGCCGCAAGATTCTCAAGATCGAACCGCAGACTGACGCTCCTGCCAATGGGATCTCCACGTGCGTCAAGGGCAAATTTGGATGGGGCCACATCAACAGTCCTGACCGCCTGCAAAGGCCGTTGATTCGTCGCGGAGACCAGTTTCACGAAGCGACCTGGCAGGAAGCGCTCGACCATATCGCGCAACGTCTTTCGGAAATTCGCGCCGCAGACGGAGCGGATGCCATCGGTTATATCGCCTCCTCCAAATGCACCAATGAAGAGGCGTATCTGTTGCAAAAATTCGCCCGCGCCGTGATGGGCACAAACAATGTGGACAATTGCTCAAGGTACTGCCAGTCTCCCGCGACCATGGGGCTCTGGAGAACTGTCGGATACGGAGGCGACGCCGGCTCCATCGCGGACATCGCTCAATCGGAACTCGTACTGATTGTCGGGTCCAATACGGCGGAGTCGCATCCTGTGATCGCCACACGAGTGAAACGGGCGCATAAGTTGCACGGGCAGCAACTCATCGTCGCCGATTTGCGAGAACATGAGATGGCGCGTCGCGCGGATCTCTTCATACGCCCGCGGCCCGGCACCGACTTGGTGTGGCTGTCGGCCGTCGCCAGGTATGTGCTGGACCAGGGCTGGGCGGCGGAGTCGTTTTTGCGGGACCGTGTCAACGATGTCGATGTGTACCGTGAAAGTCTCGCGCCTTTCACGCTGGAATATGCGGAAGCTGTCACAGGCGTCACCAGGGCGCACCTGATCGAGATCGCCGAACGGATTCACCGTGTCAAGAGCGCAGTGGTGCTGTGGGCTATGGGTGTTACCCAACATACCGGCGCGAGCGACACCAGCACCGCGATATCCAACCTGTTGCTTGTGACCGGAAACTACGGCCGCCCAGGTACGGGGGCCTATCCACTGCGAGGACATAACAACGTGCAGGGAACCAGTGACTTTGGGGCGATGCCGAATTTTTTCCCCGGTTACGAGAGAGTCGACGATCCCGATGTGCGCAAACGGTATGAGCGGGCATGGGGCATGCAACTTCCTGCAGTTCCTGGTTTTGACAATCATCAGATGGTGGACGCCATTCACGCTGGCGCGCTGAAAGCCATGTACATCGTCGG
>JAJZCB010000069.1 GCA_021846285.1 Bacillota bacterium | reverse complement strand
AGGGGGAATTGATGTGGCGACGGTGCCTAGACGAGAACAGATTCATGTTGATATCAATCTTGAACGCTGTGCCGGCTGCCAGGAGTGTATCGTGCGTTGCCCGATGGGCGCGTTGAGTCTTGATTCAACCATCTGGAAAGCAATCGCCGATGATGCCGCTTGCGTTGGTTGTCGTCAGTGCGTGCGCACCTGTCCTTTCTCTGCGATCGCTGTGGAAGGGCCGCTGTTGATCTTGCCGCGAACTGCCGCCCATGTCCACTCTGATGATCACGTGTTGGGCAAGACGGAGGAGGTGCACCAGGGATATCGCACTTGGGATCAGGCCTTGAAGGAAGCTGATCGTTGCCTCACTTGCCCGGATCCAACGTGCGTGCTGGGATGCCCGGCGCACAACGACATACCTGGTTTTATCGAGGCAATCAGGCTAAGGGACCTCAAGACGGCTCACGAAGTGCTGGCGCGCACGTCGATGATGCCCGACATCTGCAGCCGCGTCTGTGATCAGTCGAGCCAATGCGAGGGCGGCTGCAACCTCAAGCTGGCGGGAGGTCAAGCGGTGGCGATTGGGCTGTTGGAACGGTTTATCACCGACCAGACGCCCGTTCCGCCGCCATCCCGGCAGAGTGCTGACGGCAAGGATCTGAAAGTCGCCGTGGTCGGCGCCGGCCCCGCCGGGATGTCAGTCGCCTGGACGTTGCTAGAGCATGGCGCTGACGTGACGGTGTTTGAAAAAGAGGAGCAGGGGCTTGGGGTTCTGCGTTGGGGAATCCCGTCGTTCAGCTTGCCCGATCATGTGGCCCATCGACCTATTGATGCGTTGACGGCCTCCGGGGCAAAAGTATGCTATGGAACTGAGATTAAGCCAGAGGATATGGACAAACTGCTTTCGACGTACGATGCTCTGGTGCTGGCTCACGGTGCGGGAATCGGGATCTCCCTCCCGGTTCCTGGACGCGATCTCCCAGGCATAATCGACGCAACCACCTTCCTGACCGAGGCCAAGACGGCGCTTCGGGAAGGGCGGTCGCTCAAGGAGATCCACGACGGAACCCGAATTCTGGTTGCCGGCGCCGGCAACACGGCCATGGACGTGGCCCGAAGCGCCCGGCGCCTGGGCGCGGGTGAGGTTACAGCGGTGGACTGGGTCGACGCCCGTTTCGCCAAAGTCCGCGCGGACGAATTGATGCAGGCCCGACGCGAGGGCGTCACCATCCGGTTTCAAACCCAGGTGCTCGAACTGGTCGGGTCGGATCGCATTGAGGGGGCGGTGTTTGCCTCCACCCTTCAGCAGAGCGCCACCGAACTTCCAAAGAGGACCAATGCGCCTCTGGAGCGGATAGCCGTGGACATGGTGATCATGGCGGTCGGCTATCGGCCGGATCCGGCGCTGAGCGCCAGCATTGGTGCAAAGTTGCCTCTAAGGCCAAAAACACCGCCAGCGATTATCCCCCGACGGCTGATGGCCGCAGGCTTGGCGGCGCCTGCGGGGCGAGAGATGTTGCCGTTGGTGCTGAGGCGAGATCAGGATCGTGCAGAGGCGCGTAAGCCGCAGGGGCAACGGGTGTGGGCGGTGGGCGATGCCTTGACCGGTCCGCAAACGGTGGTAACAGCGATGGCCGAAGGCCGTGAAACAGCGCATGCAATTCTGGCGGCAAGGCCGCAGAGAGGAGTTGCCGCAGCGCCGCCGGTGCTCACAGCAAAGTAGGAAATGATCGCGAGGCTCAGCCATTGCTCCTCCGCACGATGAGCCTCGCGATGGCGTTGCCGGGCCTGATGTTGCGGCGTCGATCGTGGGCGCCGACTGGGGAGTGATGCTGGTCAGAGTGTCATGCTGGCGGGTAGCCTCTTGCCGATTGCGATGGACGGTGTTAGTGTGGTGGCGAAACACTTGTCGATCCGATATTGCGGGAAGGCAACCAGAGCGATCCGCTAAAGCGTGGCGTCCTTAAGAAAGGTGTCCGAAAAGGCTGGCGGAACGAGGGGGTGGTTGGTTGGACGGACGGAGTCCGACCGGACGATCAGGCTCAGCCAGCAGATACACGACCATCTTTAAGTGGAGCATGATAGCGACCGTGGTGCTGGTTGAGATAGGGTCCGACTTCCTGATCGAACCGTATCTGCGGCCCCTCATCCCTTCACCCATGGTGCGGGAAGGTTTCGATCTGGTTGAGATTTTCATCATGTGCGCGGTCATTTGGATCGTCTTCGATCAACTGCGACGGGTGGAGGCGCGAGTGGAAAAGGACCACAGGGAACTGGAAAGGCTTCATGCGGCCGCGCGGCACTGGGACGCCGAACTTGAAGCGTTGCATGCGGCAGCTCTGAGAGTGGTCGCTGAACCCTCCTATCAAGGACTTCTGCAACATGTGGTGGAGGAGGCGGCGCGCCTCAGCCAAGCGCGCTATGGCGCACTGGCCGAGCTTAACCCGCAGGGGGAAGTTATCCGTTTTGTCACAACCGGGGTCGATGAAGCAACCTTGAACGTCCTCGGTTCCCCCCCTACCCACCGGGGCTTGCTCAAGCGACTCGACGGCCCTGGACCGGTCATGATCGATGATGTCACGTCCGACGCGACCTTCACCGGCTTTCCCAAGAACCATCCCCGCTTTCGGACATTCCTCGGTGTGCCGGTACGCTGGGAAGGAGAGTTGCTTGGCCATCTGTACCTTGGCGGGCGCGCTGGCGAAACAGGGTTTGGTCCCGATCAGACACGACTGCTTGAGATGTTTGCGCTGGATGCGGCGGTGGCCATCATGCGAGCCAGACGTGTGAAGGAGCAGGCCAGTCTGGTGCGCATGGCTGAACGGCAGGAGATCGCGATGAAGCTTCACGATGGCGTGCTACAGTCGCTTTACGCCGTCGGCATTCAACTTGATCGGGCGCGATGGAGCGGCGCCAATGCGGTGCTCACCGAACCGCAGGTGGCCTCCGCTCTGGTTGCGATCAGGAGCGCGATGGACGCGACACGGACGATGATGAACGTTCTGGATGATGCCAGCAGATCGGCCGCCGAGCAATTGCGCATCTCGATTGAAACCATGGCGCTGCTGCATGAGGTGACGGTGACATGGGTGAATCGTGAGGTTGCCAATGGGTTGCCCCAACGTGTTGTCGCCGAACTTGGGCCCTTCATCACGGAATCGTTCTCCAATGCTGTTCGGCACGGACATGCCACCCACATCCGGATCTCGTTTCAACAGCGTGGTGATCGTATATGCCTGACCATTAGCGATAATGGGCGAGGGTTGTCAGACAAACTCACGACCGGACGCGGACGGGGACATTTGGAACGGCGCGGTCAACGACTCGGCGGTATCGTGGAGTGGCAGCGGTCAAGCGAAGGCGGAGTCGACGTGTGTCTGGAATTCCCGGTGATTCAGGATCGAACTTAACGGCAAGTCAAGGCTGCGTGGAGGTGAGATGATCGATGGCGTATACGGTGATGGTGGTCGATGATCACGAGATCGTGCGTGTGGGGCTGACGTCAGTCCTGGCCGATGCGCGAGAGTTCGAACTTTTGGCGGTGGTGGGGTCTGCGCAGGAAGCCATAGACGCGCTTGGTCAGCATAAGCCCAATGTCCTGATTCTTGATGCGCGGCTGCCTGATGGTTCGGGCCTGGACATTGTGCCCGACATTCGCCAGCTCTCTCCCGGAACCAAGATCCTCATCCTGACCTCTTACGGAGAGGAGCGCGCTGTGATTGAGGCGGTGGCGGCAGGAGTGGACGGTTTCCTGGTCAAGACCGCCGACAGCCGCGCTTTGATCGAAGCGGTGTTGGCGCTGGCGCAAGGACGCCCTATCTTGCGGGAACAGGTGGCGGATTCCCTGCTTCGGTTCGTACGGCGAGAGGGACCGGACGACGCGACACCCCATCCGCCGCTGCTCGAACGATTGACGCCGCGGGAGATGGAGGTTGCCGCCCTGGTGGCCAACGGTTTCTCCAACGCCGAAGTGGGACAGAGGTTGGGAATATCGGAGAAGACGGTGCGCAACCATGTGAGCGACGTCTTGTCCAAGTTTGGGATGGAGCGCCGCACCCAGATCATGATGGCTCTGCGAGACCTTGATCCAGAGTCGCGGTAGAGAGACGACGGGTCCGGGTCAGGCCGATGACGCCGTCATGTTGCTATGTCTGCTGAGCCTTGTTGTTCGGTGAAACCAGGCAAGCACGGCGTGCTACTCCCCCCTTGCCTGTATCGCGTGTTCACTCGCGGATGACCCGAACCTTCGGCCACGTCTCCTCAATTTGCTTGTTCAGCAAACGCTTGCGAAACATCTCGGGCGTCACCCGACGGGGGTTGCGCCGACAAATCATGTCAAACAGGTCCGCGAGTCCGCAGGGAGCGACGACAAGCAGGTCATCGTTTGCCAGCAGCCGCACGGCCACGCTGGTAGCCGTCTCTGGCCAGGTGCCAACCCCGTTTGCGCTTGACGCGAGAGGTTCCACCGGAAATCCGAATACCCGTTCATACCATAGGTGAACGGCCGCCTGATTCTTGGCCTGCCATGGAACATGGGGATTTTGCAAATAAAGACCGCGATCGATTTCCACGTCGCGCTCCGGTCGCAGATCATTTGAATCAAAATACGCCACATCCACGTCCCGGAGCGCCGTCTGATGCTCATAGCCGTGCAAAGCATCCCATACCAGATTGCGCAGCACGCCGCCGCCCACCAGCCAATCCGGCGGATCGCACGCCCGAACCGCCCTCAACACGGACAGGAACCACTCATGCGCCTCGATCAATTCTTTCAGGCGATTCTCATAGCTCTCACACATCGGAAGCCCTCCCCAGTTCCGGCGTGTCATGGCTCACATACCCGTAGCCCTGATCCGATTCGTCAAACAGTCGCATCCAACCCGCCCCGATGCGGTCTTCACGCTCGACAGTCGCAACAAAGGCGCAATCCCCTGCCCGGCCCCACTGAGTCAGGTAGTGGGCAATGCGCGGGCCATCCAGAACGCTGCGCGGAAATGGCGGTTACCCGTCGGGAACATGGAGGGGAAGGTACAGCATCTCCCAGAGGAAGGGCAAGTCAGAGTCTGTCGTCGGTCGAATGTCATAACTGAGCACCATAACGCCTCTTCCATGCTTGTTCTACAATGACAACTTCACTTGATCTCTTCCCATTGCACCATCGTGATTCCAGCTTGTCGCAAAATCCGAATCAGCAACTCGGAACGGACATCTCCAGACCCGTGCGGATTAGGAATATGGAGTTTTACCGCACCGCGTTGCATGAACGAATGTTTGCCCCCGCTCAATGGGCCGTCAAACCCTAACGCTCATAAACGGCGGATCAATTCTCTGCGTGAGACAGACGCTGGCATCAGAGCCTCAGGCTCCGACCGTCAATTTCCGGTATAGGCTCTCGATCACGGATTTTAAGAATTAGCCACTCTTCAAGAACTTCTTGAATTTCGCGTCGAACTCCCTCTTCATCTTGGGCGGAAGCCCACACCCCAGGACACACCGGAATTTCCGCATGCATCTGCCCGTCATCCGCCAATCGTTCCATGCGAATGTGTCGCAAAGCAGCATTCAAATACTCGGTCAAAACACCACCAGACGACAAGACCATCGTCATACCCCCTGCTTCGTCTTTCATCCATATTGTAATCCTCATTCCACTACTGTGAAAACCCGTCGCGCTGAATTTGGCGCATGTTGAGATCTTCGTCTTAAATGAATTCGCAATGCAGCCATTCATTTCATGCCACCTCGTTGCTCGAAGCCTCATGAACACCGATTACACACTAGCTATTTGGGCTCCCTTCCATATCTGCGAATCGTACAGAATTCCCGGAAACCAATCTTCCTATAGATCCCAATGCCATACGGGGACGCGGTCAATACCGCAACCTTGTAGCCCTCTTCTCTCGCCTCATGGAGAGCTCGCAGTGTCATCGCAGCGCCGATGCCTTTCTTCCTATATCCTGGAAGAGTCACAACCCAGTGAACGGCAGCGGCCTCCGTGCCCAGAAAGAGCAATGACGTGGCTACCGGTTTCCCATTTACGAGCCCTATGTAATAGCGCCACGCGCTCAGCAATCAGCGTCGTACGCGGCACATGGGCCATCGCGCCAAATACGCCCGCCAACAGCGAACAGATTATGGCATACCCCAGCGCATGACTGAGACCAAGCAACGTTAAGCCCAGTCCAATGCCGCCCCTTGCCCGTGGACTGCAACCACTCCACTCGACTCGGTCAAAGATCTGGTGATCCACAATATAGGGGTTGCATTCCTTCCCCGCCTCACAGTGGCTTCTGAACTGAAATCAGGTCAACTCGTGGAACTCCCTTTCCCTGGACAGCCACAAGAAGCCTGGCGAATCCAAGTGGTCTACTGATGACGCTCGTTGATGCCGTCCTTGAACTTTGGCCGCACTATTTGTACGAAGAAGAACTTTCGTCCGCCGCCGAGGCTCTGGATACAACACGCCTTCTGTACCGAGTGAATCAGGTAGGAGGGAGCGGCTAGATCCCGATCTCCAACACCATCGTACGCACCGTTCGGCATACGACGGTTCACTCGGACAAGTCATCGGCGCTGGCAACGGGTCTGTTGCAGCGAGCGGCGCATTGATTTCAGACTGGCAAACGGCGCTCCTTCGGGGGCGCTTTTGTCGCTTTGTCACGTATTTGCCTCTGGTCAACGCGCAGCGCAGAATTGCGAAATACGGGCTTGCGTCGTATGTTCACAGTAATTATAATCATTCTAGTGTCATATATAGTATTACTCGTTGATCACATGGGAATGCTGTTGGGGGCGCGGCTATTGACCCGTATGGAGAAACGGTTAAAAACGAATGCTGGACGCCATAAGAAGCGGAAGCCCGCAAAAGTGGGATCAACTTCAAGTCATTTTTGAACACTATGGCGGGTTGGTTCGAAGTGGAACTTCCCATTTGGCGATCATTTATCATCCCGATGATCCAGAGAGGGAAAATTTATCTGTTCCTGTGCACAACAACGAAGTCAAGATTGTGTACGTTAAGAGAATGATAGCGATTCTGATGCGAGCTATGGGGGATGATGAGGATGATTGAAGAACTTCTAATGCGCAACTACAAGATCGAGCTGAGTCGTTTGGAAGGCGAAGACGGCGAAGGATGGCTTGCAGAGGTGCCTGATTTGAAGGGGTGCTGTGCGGACGGGATATCTGTTGAAGAGGCGTTGGCTAACTTGCAGGAAGCCAAAAAGGCATGGTTTCAGGCTGTTCTCGAACAAGGAGGGGACATTCCCGAGGTTCCCAGTAGTGATCCTCTGTCATTTCGAGGATATAGCGGTCGATTTGTCGTTCGAATACCACAGAGTTTGCATGCGCGCATTGCGAAGGATTCGAAGCAAAATCGCGTGAGTTTAAATCAGTATGTCAACACGCTTATCGCCTGCGGAATGGGGGTATTGAGCAAACACCAAGGTAAACAGAGGCATGAGATGGATGTTCGAATCGAAGTTCAACGCACTTCGATTGAGTTCAATCAATCCGGATGGCGTTCACCCTCGTGGATGCCCAACGCAGAAAAGAGTATAGTGTTTGCCGGAAAGAGGGATGAATCGTGGATAACAGCAGAAAATTGACCCGCATCACAATGGTTAACTTTGAACTGTTGAAATTGGTGGCGACGACAAATGATTCTGTAACCAAGCGAACTGGACAAATATTTCGCAGTGGGTCAATGACCGTGATTAACCACGAAGGCAAGAAATTTTCTGTTCAGAATCAAGAGGTCATTAGAATTGGAAAACCTGAGTTCGCGCAGATTGAATTTCTTATGCGCGGTGATTTTGTGTCAAAGACAATCATGGACAGTGATGAAATCGAAGATCACATCGATGAGTTGGGCTTTCCACTCCACGCCAAGGCGACGTCCATCATCTCCGTTGTAACAGACCATATGTTTGGCATTCCTCTCTTAATATCCCCTACGGCTCCCGAATCGACTGAATCGATTGCTCAACAGAAACAACCTTCATCTTGACCGGTTCGGAATTGGCGAGAATTCTTGGAAATGTGTGAGCGCATCCTTAGTGGATGCGCTTTTGTGTCTAGTCTGCCCGCCGCTGTGCCGATCGCTTTTACCGCGCAGAATCTGGGGTGCCGGTTTCCGGCAGCCATCGCTGGATGGCGGTTTGTTGCTGTTGCGACTGTTCTGGTTCAAACGGCGTTTTAACTCATCGATCACTTGAATCAAAGCCACGTCTTGCTGAATCAGCGACAAAGTGGTACAAACTCCTCCACAGATAAAATGTGGCATAGGCTTCCCATCCTGCCCACGCTACGGCCATTTCCCGCAACTCCTCGATGCTGGGTTTGCGATCCATGCCCCACGTTGCTTTTACAGCGTTCTGCAAACCAACATCCTCGACCGGAAACGCGGAGGGGTCTCGCAGACACCTCATGAGCACGTAGTTCGCGGTCCAGGGGCCAATCCCGCGGATCTTTATCAATTCTCGCTTAGCCGCCTGGAAGTCCCCCGTCTGCAACAGACTGTGTTTGCTTAAGGAGCCCTCAGCCATTCGCCTCGCCACGTCCAGCACGTATTCCGCCTTCCTTCTGGTGAACTGCAGGCTGAGCAGATCGTCGACATGCAATTGTGCGATGGCCTCTGGACGAGGAAACAGCCAATAGTTCCGTCCTGCCCACTCTTGGTGTCCGCCGAACGACTCCACAAAACGACGTTTGAGGCTATAGGCGAACGTCAGGTTGATTTGCTGACCCATAATCGCCCAACATAGCGCTTCAAACAAATCGACGACACCGACAATACGCAACCCGTAATACGCCCTTGCCACCTCCTTCATCCCGGAACAGTACTCCATTTGTTCATAAAACGGCGACAGATCCCGGTCAAAATCAAACCACTCCCACACATGGCCAGCAACTGCGGCGCGCACGGATGAGGTCAGCGGATTGTCACTGTGGCAGCGGATGTTCACAGTGGTGTCATGGCCGCTGATTTCCGCCATGACCCGCTCGCCCCCGACCTCGATCAGGCGATACACACGACCGCTCTCCACATGAAATAGACACTCATTGGCAGATCGCGACAGATAGCCGATGGTTTCGGACAGGCTGAAAGGCTGTGGCGCCTGCAGGGATATGAGGCCCTCAAGCCCCGTTTCGTTCGCCATTTTCATCCAATTCCCCCCGCCCGGAAATGAGCCCAGACAAAGTCCCTTGTCTGACGCGGCCAAGCACAATTCAGAATGGACTTTCATGCTGCTGCGCAGCACCAACAACCGGGAAGAAAAATACGCCTGCGGCGATTTTTCGGGATGGACACAGTAAAACATCGACTTGGAATACCGGGTTTTCTTTCATTCACGCAAATCTCCTTTTTGGATGCGATACGCTTGCGGAGATACACCCGCCTCTTTTTTGAACGTGACCGAAAAGTGGGAGGAACTTCGAAATCCCACTTCCCTGGCAACCTCTCCGATCTCTTGATCGCTCTCCGCCAACAGTCGTCTGGCTTTATCCATTCGGATCATGAGGAGTTGCCGCGCAGGAGATAGGCCCGTAACACGCTTGAAAATGCGCTGCAAATGATAGGGGCTCATATTCAACTCCGCAGCGAGTAATGTCAGCGTGAGCGGTTCCTCTAGCCGAGTGTGAAGAATACCCATAACTCCGTGCGCAATCTCTGCATCCGGCGAATGACGGTCAGGATGATCCGGCCTACATCGCTTGCAGGGACGGAATCCGGCTTGTACAGCTTCCTCCAGGCTGGAGTAGACACAAACGTTTTCCCTCTTCGGAAGGCGAGAGCGGCAGGAGGGAAAGCAGACGATACCCGTGGAAACAATGCCCACGTAATATCGACCATCGAATCTGGCGCTCCGCTTTACCATTGTCTCGTACAATTCGTCGCTTGGCTCCATACCGTCACCTCGTCCTCGTTGCGATATCCTCTTACCTGAGTATAAAGTCACTCACTGTGATTGAGTATGCCAGGGATACAAGACCGCAAGATTTCGATACGGTACGCCCTCTATTTTGGTTCCCTGCCCTTTAGCCGTCAGGACCCGTTGACACCGTCGCACGACTGCGGGTACAATGACGAAAATTGGTGAAGACGGGACCAGTACACTCTCGCGGTGTCGATCAGAGAGCCGACCGCACAGGTGCAAAGTCGGCCGACACGCGCAGTGGAACCCATCCCCGAACCTGCGGCGACGAACCGCACCGATTGCCTTCGGTTACCATGAGGCGACCACAGCCGTCCGTTTGGTTGGCTGTGGCTTGAGTGGGTAACTGACAACGGTCAGCGACCAATAAAGGTGGTACCGCGGATGATCCCCGCCCTTTGTACAGGGCGGGGTTTTGCTATGTAGAAGGAGGAGAATCCATGCGCCTGTCGCAACTATTGATCAAAACCGAACAACAGCCGCCCGCCGATGCGGATCTCATCAGTCATCGTTTGTTGCTGCGCGGCGGCTTGATCCGGCAAGTCTCAACGGGCATCTACAGCCTCACGCCGCTGGCCTGGCGCGCCATGCAGCGCATCGCCGGGATCGCGCGCGACGAGATGAACCGCATCGGTGGACAAGAACTGCTCCTTCCCGTCGCGCAGCCCGCTTCCCTCTGGCGCGAAACGGGTCGCTATGCAGCCATCGACGCGTCGCTGGCCCGCTTTACCGATCGCAACCGTCAGGAGATGGTGCTGGCCATGACTCACGAAGAGGCGGTGACAGACCTGGCGCGACATGTGATCCAGTCGCACCGGCAACTGCCCGTGATGGTGTATCAGATTCAAACCAAGTTTCGCGATGAAGCCCGTCCGCGCGGTGGACTTATTCGCCTGCGCGAGTTTCAGATGAAAGACGCCTACAGTTTCCATGCCGATGCGCAGAGTCTCACAGAGTTCTACGGTCGCGCAGCGGCCGCGTACAAGTCATTTTACGCACGCTGCGGTATTCAGGCGATTCAGGTCGAATCCGATACAGGGATGATGGGCGGCGGCGGCGCGCACGAGTTCATGCTTCTGTCAGACAGCGGCGAAGATACGCTCCTTCTTTGCGATGCCTGCGCGTACGCGGCCAACATCGAAGTGCTGGAGCTCCGGCAACTCACCGGAGACATTTGTCCACAGTGTGGAGGAACAATGCGACGGGTGCGCGGGATTGAGGTAGGCAATATTTTTAAGTTGGGCACGAAATACAGTGAGGCCATGGGCGCCTTTTTCACCGATAGCCAAGGGGCGCGCAGGCCGCTGCTCATGGGTTGTTACGGCATCGGAATTTCCCGCATGTTGGCGTGTGTTGTGGAGGCGAATCACGACGGCGCCGGCATCGTCTGGCCAACCAACGTCGCACCCTACGCCGTTCATCTGGTTTCGCTTGGCCATGAACCTGAGATTCGAACGATGGCGGAGGACCTGCATGCCATGCTCGGCGCAGAAAACACCTTGTGGGATGACCGCACCCTGGGCGCCGGCCGCAAACTCCAGGACGCCGATCTGCTCGGCATGCCCGTGCGCGTCACCGTAAGCCCGCGAGCGCTTGCGGCCGGCGGCGTGGAGGTGAGACACAGGCAAACAGGGCACACTCGGATTGCCGCTCTCGGCGAGGTCCCAATGGTGGTGGAGTTGCTGCTGCAGTGAACGGCGACAGCAGCAAGTGAACAGCAACGGCCGACCAAGCGGGCCGAATCGCCTCCTCTCTCTATAGACGATTCCCCGACGCGCAGGTTTCACCTCAAAGGTTGACAGATTTCATGCCGCGTTCCGGATAGCGCTCGCCGACGGCTGCACCCTGTGGCGCGATTTCATCGATCCGTCGCAGATCCGCTGGACTCAAATGAACATCGAGCGCGCCCACGTTCTCCTCCAGGTATTTGCGGCGCTTTGTGCCGGGGATCGGCACGAGGTCTTCCTGAGCCAGCAACCAGGCCAGCGCCAGTTGCGACGGCGCGCAATTCTTCTCTTTCGCCATCTCGCGGATTCGCTCCACCAACGCCAAATTTTTCCCGAAATTATCCCCCTGGAAGCGCGGCGAAAACCGCCGATAATCGTCTTCGGCGAGATCGTCGAATGTTTTGATTTCCCCCGTCAAAAAGCCTCGTCCAAGAGGGCTGTAAGGAACGAAACCGATCCCCAAGTCCCGGCATGTCGGCAGAATGGCATCTTCAACATCGCGGCTCCACAGCGAATATTCCGTCTGCAAGGCTGTGATCGGATGGACTTTATGAGCCCGGCGGATCGTTTCGCGCCCGGCCTCCGACAACCCGAGATAGCCCACCTTGCCCTCCCGGACCAGCTCGGCCATCGCGCCGACCGTCTCTTCAATCGGCACAGTCGGATCGACGCGATGCAGATAATACAAGTCGATGTACTCCATGTTCAGGCGGCGAAGACTGGCTTCACAGGCGGATTTGACGTACTCGGGCCGTCCGTTGACGCCGAGGAACGCTCCGTCGACGCCGCGCATATTGCCGAATTTTGTGGCGAGAACCACCTGGTCTCGCCGCCCCTCCAGCGCCTTCCCCACCAATTCCTCATTTCGACCGGTCCCATACATGTCGGCTGTATCAAAGAACGTGATCCCCAGTTCCATAGCCCTGTGAATGGTTGCGATCGACTCGCGGTCATCCCGGTTGCTGTAGAAATCGGACATCCCCATGCAACCGAGGCCGAGCGCCGATACCGCCAACCCCTGAATCCCAAGTTTCCTCATTTGCACGATAGGTACGCCTCCCTGATTTCTCGATTTGCGCCGATTTTTGCGCCGTCTTTAGTATAACGCATCGTCGCTCAGGAGGCGGCAAAGTGCACATGGCGTCCGTCTCTGCTCAGGCCGGATTCGCGCCAACGCTTAGCTTCACAAACTGGCGCTGCAAATAGGGTGCTATAATGAGGGAGTTCATGATCCCGATAGAGAGCTGCATGAGAACGGTCAGCCGACCCGTCACGAGGAGGAAAATCTATGGAAGCGCCCAAGGCCAAGCGCATCGCTCATCCACATGTCTTGCACGGGGATGAGCGACCTGATGACTATTATTGGCTGAGAGACCGCCATGATCCGGATGTCATCCGCTATCTTGAAGAGGAAAACCGTTACTATGAGGATGTCATGCGGCCGCTGGAGCCGCTATCCGAGCGCCTCTATCAGGAGATAATCGCCCGCATCCCCGATGTCGAGATCAAGGTTCCGGTGCAGGACGGCGAGTACTATTACTATTCCAGAATGGGAAAAGACCTGCAGTATCCCGTGTATGCCAGAAAGCTAGCCAAAAACCGCGATCAACTCGAAGGCGCGGCAGAGAACATCATTCTCGATCTGAATGCCCTTGCCGAAGACGGAGGGTATCTGAGCGTGACGGTGCAGCGCATAAGTCCCGACCACACCCGGTTGGCCTATCTCGAAAACCGCGATGGAACCGATCGATACACGCTTTACGTGAAAAATGTTGCCACGGGCGTTTTGCTGCCTGATCGTATTTCAAATGTGTTCATTCATGAAAGCCTCGAATGGGACGCCGCCGGGCACTATCTCTTTTACGTCACCGTCGATGAAAGCCAGCGCCCGTACCGACTCTGGCGGCATCGCGTTGGCGGAACCGAGGCCGATGTCTTGCTGTACGAGGAAACGGACATCACGTTTTCTTTGCGACTGGTCAAATCGCGCAGCGGTCGCTTTTTATTTCTGAAGTCAGAGAACAAGACGACGGATGAGACGAGGTACTTGGACGCCGATCAACCCCTCCATCCCTTTCAATTGCTGGACGCCAGGCAACGAGGCATCCTGTACGATGTGGAACACTGGGGCGACGACTTCCTCATACGGACGAATGAGGGGGCGCGCAACTTCCGCCTGCTGCGCTGTCCTGTTCATGACGCGGCGAAAACCGCCCGCGAGGACCTCTTTGCGTATGACGACACACGCTATCTCCAGGAAATCTATCCGTTTCGAGAGGCCCTCTTGCTCGCTGGCCGCCATGATGGGTTAACCCAGCTTTGGATGTACCGCGGAGGAACGCTCACGCGGCTACCTTGGGACGAACCTCTGTTCACCGTATCCGTTGGAGAAAATCGAAGTTACGAAACAACCGAGGCCTTGATTCAATATGAATCGCTGCTCACGCCGAAAACGACGTTTGGTCTCGACCTCCTGAGCGGTGCGACAGTCCGTTTGCAAGAAGCGCCCGTGCCGGGCGACTATGCGCCGAACCATTATCGGCAGGAACGCCTGTGGGCGACCGCCGAGGACGGCAGTGCCGTTCCCATGATGGCGGTGTACCGAGCCGGATTGCTCGACCAGGGGCCCGCCCCGCTCATCCTGCACGGGTATGGATCGTATGGAGCCAACAGCGATCCCCATTTTGATCCCATTCGCCTGCCCCTTCTGGATTTGGGCGTCATGTTGGTCACCGCTCAAGTTCGCGGCGGATCGGAGATGGGACATTCGTGGTATGAGGACGGCAAACTCTTGCAAAAACGCCACACCTTCAGCGATTTCATTGCGGCTGCGCAAGACCTCATCCAGCGCGGATACACGACGCCGGCCCGGCTGGCCGCCCGCGGCGGCAGCGCAGGCGGCCTGCTGATGGGCGCCGTCGCAAACATGGCGGGGCATCTGTTCCAGGCGATCGCGCCGAGCGTACCCTTCGTCGACGTCGTCACGACCATGCTCGACGCGACGATTCCGCTCACGAGCCTGGAATGGGATGAATGGGGCAATCCGGAAGAACCCGCCTACTACGCGTACATGAAGTCCTACAGTCCGTATGACAACGTCGCAGCGAGGAGCTACCCGCACATGCTGGTCACGACCGGCCTGAACGATCCGCGCGTCGCCTATTGGGAACCCGCAAAATGGGTCGCCCGGCTCCGCGCGACCAAGACCGACGACCATGTGCTGCTGTTGAAAACGAACATGGGAGCCGGGCACTTTGGCGCCTCGGGCCGTTTCGACCGTCTGAAGGAACTGGCTGCCAGCTACGCGTTTATCCTCGACAAGATCAGCATCGACGCGGAGTGAGACCTGTCGGTCAAATGTATTTTCATAGCTTATCTGTCACACCAAGGTATTTTTTTAGCGCATCTTGCAGTAGATGCGAGAAGTTCACGTGGTTTTCCTGAGCAAGATCATCCAACCACTTCGGGATGGTCAGCGTCTTTTTCACCGCACGCTGTTCCATCTCGTCCCGAAAAGGCGGCATCCAAACCTCAATCAGCACCACCGTTTGATTGGACTGACACGCAATCTGGAACACCGATGTCGGTTCCGGGGTCGGATCGCCGTCTTGCTCCATGCCGTACAAGTGGAGCGCCATCGCTTCTCGAGCCATATGCAGCGACTGCTCTTGATCGCGGCCGCACGTAAAGCAGCCCGGAAGGTCAGGAAATTCGATGGAGATCCCATCTTCTGCTAAGTGAAATAGAGCCGGGTACACATATCGATCTCTGTTCACAGTCAATCCCCCTACCTGAGTCCTGCTTGCCTAAAAATACTGTTCACGACGAAAGTCGGAAGATCCTTGACCGGATGCGGTACCGTTACCTTACCAGGTTTATAAGGATGTTTGAACTGATGGTGATCTCCTGCGGCTCTGACAAAATACCATCCATCTGCCTCAATCCGCTTGATGATATCGCGGGACGAATGACTCGTCATCAAGCCATCACCTCTCACCCTTATTGTACACGTATTATCATACGTGTATTCATGAAAACAGACAATAGGGTCAATCACTTGATTCGCAGAACTGAGCGGAATTGGACGAGTGACCCACTGTAGATCTATGGCTGCCTCCTTCCGTCCTGCGTGTGCTTGATCACTTGAGGCAGTCCGTATACAGTTGAAGAGTACCGGATAATCTCCCGTACCCACTGTCGGTTCACAGTGGCGCAACGATCCGGAATCCGACAGTCCGCCATTGCGAGGTTGGAAGGTGGAGCGGCAATCCCGCGTTTGGATACATTGGTGAAAATAGCGATCAGTCTGGGGCTGGATATTCAGTTCATAAAGACTTCGATGGACGAACAAGCCGCAACACGGTTTGTGGGATGATAGAGCAAAATGGAATTCGTCTCGTTCTATGTTCATCTGTACGAGTTCGTCATGTGAGACTTTGGCCCCTTTCGGATAGCATTGGTGTCGAGATGGTACGTTATGCTCAATCCCGTGGGAGTCGTCATGGTCACAATCAATTCGACAATGATTTCGTGGTTGGTCAATGGTCTGCTTCGGCCTGGAGTCCCGCCCCATGCCTTCACCCGTCATACTGCAGCGCGGCGATAAAGGCGTTGGCGGCCGGCGACAGCGGCGTATCCTTCAGGGTAATCAAGCCGATCCGGTGCTTGGGCAACGGCGGTTCCACGGCGACCTCAAAGAGTGTGCGGGCATTCAATTCCTCCGTGATGAAATCCCGCACAACGCACGCCACGCCAAGGCCGATTTTGGCAAACTGTACGAGCAGATCGATGCTGCCAAGCTCGATTTCAGGTTTGACCGCCACACCGTGAGACTGGAAATACGCATCGATTCCAGCACGGTTCACACTCCCTTCTTCAAGCAATATGAGCGGATGGCTCGCAAGTTCCGTCACGGAAACGGGATGCGCGGCAAGCGCCTTCCTGCGCTCGCCCACCACAAAGCAGTTTTGCAGAAACACGCCCTCATGAACGACGATCCGTTCATGGAACACAGGCAGGGTGACGATGCCAAAATCGATCTGCCCCTCCGCAAGCAGTTCGACCGTTTCCCTGGACGTACGATTGGTGACGTGAATCTGGATGTGCGGATAAGCGGCGTGAAACGCCTCCAGATAAGGCAGCAAAATGTAGCGGCACAGCGTATCACTCGCACCGATGCGAACCTCTCCTGCTTCCAGCCTCCTCAACTCGGCCAATTTGCGTTCTCCTGTCTCAATCAGACGGTACGCCTGCGCGATGTACGAAAATAGCACCTTCCCTTCCTCAGTCAGGCGAACGCCCCGAGCCATGCGGACAAACAATGGGCATCCGATGTCCGATTCCAGTTGTCTTACGGCCTGACTGACGGCAGGTTGCGATAGATACAGGTCCTCAGCGGCTCGTGACAGGCTTCCCGCCTGAGCTGCATGATAGAACACGCGGTATCGCTCCAGATTGATCGACACATTCATCACCCTTATGGCTCATATAATGAGAATCACATTTTATTATCCTTCGCAGCTCATTATACTTAATATCGGGCCAAGAAAACGACAGGAAGACGATTGGCGACGCAAGATTCGGCCACACTGGATAATCTGAGGGGGCAATGCACGATGACTGTCACGGCTGTTGTGGGAGCCAATTGGGGCGATGAGGGAAAAGGAAAGATCACCGACTACCTGGCCCGCGAAGCGGACTTTGTCGTCCGTTTTCAGGGCGGCAACAACGCAGGCCACACCATCATCAACGAGTATGGCAAGTTTGCGTTGCATCTGCTGCCTGCCGGAGTGTTTTATCCACACGTGCACAACGTGATAGGACCGGGCGTTGCGCTCAACATGACCGCGCTTTTGAAGGAATTGGCGGACGTGACGGGGCGCGGTCTCCCTGTTCCCAAACTTTCCGTGTCCGAGCGCGCGCAGATCGTTCTGCCTGTGCACAACCTGCTTGACCGTTACGAAGAAGAGCGGCTCGGCGCGCAGCAATTCGGTTCCACACGCTCCGGCATCGCCCCGTTTTACGCGGACAAATATCTGAAAGTCGGCGTCCAGGCCGCGGACTTGTTCAATCGGGATCGCTTGGCGCAACGCGTACAGCGATCGCTTGTCAATAAAAACGTGCTGATTGCCCACCTCTACAACCAATCCCCTGTGGACCCGGAAGAAGTGACGGAATCCCTGTGGCTCGAAGGCAGGCGCTTGGAACCGTTTATCGGCGATACCACGCGCCTGTTGCGGGAGGGGCTGGCGCAAGGCCAGCGCATCATTCTGGAAGGCCAACTCGGGGCGCTGCGCGACCCGGATCACGGCATCTATCCATTTTCAACATCCTCTTCCACCCTGGCCGGTTTTGCCACCGTCGGAGCCGGCATTCCCCCCTATGCCGTGTCTCGCATCGTCGCGGTTGTCAAGGCGTACTCGACATGTGTGGGAGCCGGTCCGTTTGTAACGGAACTCTTCGGGGAGACTGCAGACGAACTGCGGGAACGCGGCGGAGACGCGGGGGAATACGGCGCCACCACAGGGCGGCCGCGGCGCGTTGGCTGGTTCGACGCCGTGGCCACGCGCTACGGATGCCAGGTGCAGGGCGCCACGGAGGCGGCCTTGACCAATTTGGACGTGCTCGGGCATTGGCGGGAGATTCCGGTCTGTGTCGGCTACGACATAAACGGCGAAACAACCGCTCAGTTTCCGGTTACGGGAAAACTGGAGCATGCGCAGCCAGTACTTGAAACGATGCCCGGCTGGCAATGCGACATCTCGTTCATACGATCGTATGAACGGTTGCCCGAACAGGCCCGGCGGTACGTCGAACGCGTCGAACAGTTGATCGGAACGCCGATTCGCCTGCTCTCCGTGGGGCCGCGCCGCGAGGATATCATTGTGCGCAGTTGATCCCGCGTCCGAACGATGCGCTTCGAAGCGCCTCTTCCCTGTGATCACCCCGCCAAAAGTTTCGGATTCGCTTTTGGAGTACGCCGCCGTAGAGTAAAATGGATAAGGACAACATTCATGGCGAACGGAACGAAGGGAACAGCAGATGAGCAAATTACTTCTGGCTGTCATTGGCATACTGATCGCGTTGGGAATACTGATACTGTTCAATGTGATCATCCCCTCCAAGCGCAGAGGAAAAACGAAAAAACATCGCCGGGAGGCGCGGCGTTGGGGATGGCTGGAGGTGGCGCTTGACATCATCTTGTCGTTTCTTCCCTTTTAGGAGTGATCGGATTTGCATATTCACGTAACAGCCCTGATTCACCAATACGGTTACGTCGGCGTATTCTTCATTCTCCTGCTGGAGATGATCGGGATTCCTTTCCCTGCTGAGACGACGCTGACCATCTCGGGCATCGAGCTGTCCAACGGCACATTTCGGTTGCTCCCTCTGATGATCGCGGCGTTTCTCGGCAACATGGTAGGATCGGCGATTGCCTACGGGATCGGTCGGCTGCTCGGACGCCCCGTCATCACCCGGTTTGGGAAGTACATCGGGCTGACGGAAGAACGGTTTGACAAGGCAGAGATGGCTTTTCGACGATACCAGGCATGGGTCGTGCTGATCGGGAAATTCATCGCCGGCATTCGCGTACTGGTTCCTTACGTTGCGGGGATCGAGCGCATGAAATTCGCGACGTTTGTTGCCTTGAATGCGATCAGCGCTTTGGCATGGGTATTGACATTCACGCTGTTGGGTCGAGTGATCGGCGTCGAATGGTCAAAATATCATGCGGTCCTGCACCAATACATGGTGCCTGCCATCATTGTCGCGGTCCTGTTGATCGGTCTTTACGCGGGATGGAAGATGCGAAGGAAAAAGAGGCAATGACCATCCGGCCGCAACTTAGATTATTGCCGTAGGCACAGTCCGCAGCATCAGCTTCCAGGAATGGCCGCCGTCGACCGACTCATACAGTAGGCTGACATCCTTCCCGTTTGCCGGGTGCGTATTCCACAGGATCCAGCCTGTTTGTTTGCTGACAAAATCGATCTCCTGCAGGTCCGCTGTCGCAGTTGTTTTTTGCGGTCCACCGGGAACCGGCGACCAATTCCGTCCTCCGTTTACTGTCTCGTATAGACGATTCGTTCCCATGACGTATCCATTCGCAGCGCTGGTGAAATCCACGTAAGGCGGTCGCGACGCCATCATCTGAAGGGAACCGTAGTTGTCAGGCAGGACGCCGTCATATAGCCAGCGGTGCGTGGCGGAGTCATATCGGTACAGCGCACTCGAATTAAGCCCGATGTTCCCGTCCATAAACGCGGCGAGATAAAGAGCGCCGCCAGTCACGGGAGAAAAGGGTGCGGACAGCAGGTTCGGCGTGCGTCCGCGGTCGGAGCGCGGCACCGGCAACGGGATGCGACGCCAGTTCTTTCCTCCGTTCGCGGTTTCGTACAGGCGCTCGGTGCATGTCGTGCAATCCGCCGCAACGAGCCATCCGACCCGCAGGGAAGAAAAGTATATGGAGCCGCCGTTCGGCAGAGAGCTTGCCTTCGCGGGTGCGTAGGCGTATAAATTTTCGCTCCTCAAGGAAAACCGCTTCCCAGCGCCGCTCACGGCATACAGCAGACCCGGTTCGCTGCCCATTCCATGCTGAGGCTGGACCATCACAAAACCCGCGGTAGGAGTGATCAGATCGAATTGGACGGACTGTACGGGCACCCCATTCGGCAGCGTAAAGCTGGACACGGTCTGCCACGTGCGCCCGCCATTCTGTGTCCGCAAAAAGCGCAGCGGCCGTGCCGCAAAGAAGTTCACCGGCTGTGATTGCACCGCCAGCCAAGCCGCGTTGGAGTTTATGAATGCACGGCCGACAATGACATCCGACTTTGCAAGCAGCGGACTGACGACGGTCCACTGCTTGCCTCCGTCAACCGTGCGAAGCAGTCGTGCACCACTATTTGCCACCGCAAAAGCCCAACCGTCCTGTGCGCTGAACATGTGAAGATTCTCGATCACTCCAACGGACTGACCCGTCACTGGAACCGAATCGTTGTCTTGCGTCACGTGACCAGTACTCGCCCCGACCTGGCTCGCTGCAGAACTATAGGAACGCTTGGAACTCGCCATGGCGGGCGCCGTACGATGCGCAGCAGCAGCGACAGCCGGAACTGAGCCGATCGCTGCCGTCCACAGCGCCAGGACGGCCGTCGCTATCCCATTGATCCAACGCGAGGGCTTCATATTGTCAGTCCTTTCATGTCAAGGATGCTCTATAGACGACAGACAATGCCGCCAGGTTACACGCGCTAAATGAATTGCCACATTCTCATCTCGCGCTGCGCCTTGCGATCGCAGATCCAACCGTGTATGATATGGGAAATCGCGACGATCCAGGACACGGAACGCGTCACCGGCCGTTCAGAGAGGGAGTTGTTTGCTGCGAGATTCCCCGGCGCGGACGCGTCTCACCCCCTGCAAGCGGCGGCGGGGAAACGGGCACAGGCGCCCGCGCGTATCCGCCGACGGACCGGCCAGCCGTTATCTGGCGCTGAGGTCTGCGCACCGCGTCATGCGGGTGCCCAGGCGAATTAGGGTGGAACCACGAAACGACTTCGTCCCTTTACGGATGAGGCGTTTTTTATTTTGTCAGGAGGGCTATGAAATGGAACGAACGGAGAAACGAGCCGCAGGTCAGATCGTCGTCACTCTTCCGAACGGCGTACCGAAGGAATTGCCGCGCGGCGCGACTGTCGAAGACCTGGCCGGTTCGATCGGTTCGGGGCTGAAAAGGAGTGCGATCGGCGGACGCATCGACGGCAAGCTGGTCGACGTATACGCGCCGATTGAGGCGGATGCGAGCGTCGAGGTCGTGACGCCAGAAAGCCCGGAGGGGCTTGAGATGCTGCGCCACAGCACGGCGCACCTGATGGCGCAGGCGATCAAACGGCTCTTCGGGCACGAACACGTGAGCTTGGGCGTCGGACCGGTGATCGAGGGAGGATTTTACTACGATGTCGACGCGCCGCGTCCGATTCGGGCGGAAGAACTGGCCGAGATCGAGGCGGAAATGTCCAATATCGTCAAGGAG
>JAJZCB010000068.1 GCA_021846285.1 Bacillota bacterium | reverse complement strand
CGCAAGGCGCAGTTCCCCAAGCGGACGCTCAAGTTTACGCTGACGTGGCTCCCGGCAACTGGGCTTTCAACTATGTCGGCGAAGGGTTCAGCAAAGGCTGGTTGAATCAGTACTGGCTCGGCATCAAACCTGGCTATAACTTCAATGAGAACTATCACGCCTCGTACAGCGACGCTGCTTCGTTCTTCGTCGCTGCGATGGAGAAATCCGGCACGATCACGTCTACAAACGGCATGGCTCCGCTGGCGTTCGCGAAAGCCGCAGGCCTGTTCCAGGGCATCCCGGCCAGTGAAATGACCGCCAATCCGGTTTACATGGATCGTGCGACTGCCGCTGTGTTCCTGTCCAACGTGATGGCGTTCATGAACGGCCAGTTGCTCCCTGCAGGCGCGACAGTCACAGTAGTGCCAACGAGCAGCAACACGGCTCCCGGCACCACCGATCAACTGAACGTCTCAGTCAAGTTGGCTGACGGCAGCAGCTATACGCTTCCGAGCACGGCGGCCATTTCGTACTCGGTTGACAACAAAGCGGGCTTCATCAGCCCTGTGAATCAACTTGTCGTGACAGCAGCCGGTACGTACAACGTTGTGGCGACTGTCGACGGCGTGCAATCCCAGCCTGTCGCGATCACCGCTTACGGCGCTATCGCCAATGTGAAACTGTCCGCCACAACCACCAGTCCGGTTGCCAACGGCGTGTCGTCTGACACGATCACCGCAACGGCTGTCGACGCGAACGGCAACACAGTCGGCAACTTCACAGGCACTGTGACCATGTCGATGACGGGAACTGGCACCTCGCCTGCCTTGAGCACAGCCCAGGCGAGCGATGCAGCCGCCAACTCGAATGGCACGTACACGCTGACCTTCACCAACGGCGTCGCTACGTTCAATGTTATCTCGGGCACCACGCCGGGCGTGACATCGACGTACACATCCTCCTACACGCCGAGTGGCAGCACTGTCGCGCAAACCGCGACGCTGAACCTGACCACGGCGCAACAGCAGGCGACTGCGTTGCAGGTAACGCCGGTCAACAAGTATATCAGCTCAAACGTCGCAACCTCGACCACGTTCAACGTACAGGTGGTTGACCAAACGGGCAATCCGATGTTGAGCGGCACCTATCCATTCACCATCGCGGTGTCCGGTCCTGCCTCGTACTCCGGCCCGACGACGGGTGTGTTCTTCGGCAACGGCAGCACTGCTCCGGCGCCCGCAACCGTGTCGGTGACCTCTGAGCAGGGTGTGACTGGCACGATTTCGGTAACCGCCAGTGCGCAGGGTCTGACCGCTGGCTCCGGCAGCACGCAGTCAGTCATTGCGGGAGCGGCCGTCAAGATCGCCGCGACTGAAACGGCTGGCGCCACGTCCTTCGCGGAAGGCGCAGGCAACGGCTTGTCCTACACCTTGACCGGCGCTGATGTGAACGGTTATCCGACCGCCTTCCCGACGGCAAGCGGACCGTTCAATGTGTATGTGACAAACTCCAGCAACGCATCGGCTTCGAACATCCTGGTGAACGGTCTGGCACAGGGCACCAATGGCGTTGCGCTCGGCGCCAGCCAAGCGCTGCAAATCACCGATACGAACGCCGGCGCTGATGCGGGCACCTACACGGTCGCGATCAAGGATGCAAGCGGCAACACCTGGTCGACCTTCCAGTTCACTGAAACGGCGACTACGGCCACTGTGCTGAATCTCTCGTCAGGTTCGCAGTATGTCTCGGAAGCGGCGCCGACCACCACGGTCAGCGCGCAGGTTTCGGACGTGTTTGGCAACGCAGTGAGCACCGCTGGTGTTCCGGTCACGTTTACTGTAGCCGGCTCGCCTGGCACGGGAACGTTCAGCGGCGGAACCTACACCGTCACTGTGGACACAAGCGCAAACGGCGTTGCAACAGCCACGCTCAACATGCAGCCGTACTCAGGCGAGACCTATACAGTACAAGCTGCAGCAACTGGTTACACGGTGAAACCGTCCACGATCGGCATCACAGTCGAACCGACAGTGGCCAGTCAGGCGACCGTCACTCTGGCCGGGCCGAACGGCGCGACCATCGTGACTTCCAGCAACACGCCGACTGTTACAGGCACGGTGTATCTGAAAGACCCGTACGGCAACCCCGTCAACGCGATGCAAACCGTGACGCTGGCCGTCACCGGCGGTCTGACGATCAACGGCATTGGCGGCGGCGGTTCGCTGGCCTCCGGCACTACGCTTGCGGCAGGCGCTCCCTACACGGTTAACGTGGTAGGCGGTCAATTTACCTTCACGGCGACCCCGACCTCGGTGGGCGACGCAACGGTGAGCGTCACTGACACTTCAGTTACGCCGAACGTGTCTGGCAGCGGCTCGATCCTGATCAACGCCAACACGCAAGTGGCAGGATTCGCATTCTTCAACTCGTCCGGCCAGGAGATTTCGGGAAGCAACGAATTGTCTGTTGCGGCCAACACGCCTCAGGAAGTGTGGCTGAAGCCGGTCGACGTCAACGGCAACCCGATCACCTCGAACGCCCCGGCGACGGTGCAGTTCCTCGACGGTACCACGGCTGGCAACGCCGGATCCTTCCGGATCGGCGCTTCAGACGCGGCGAGTGTCTCGAGCTACACAGTACCGGCTGGCACGGTGGCCATCCCTGTGTGGTACGTGAACAGCAACGCAGGCAACAGCGGCAACGTCACGAGCTACGATCTGTCGACGGCGTCGGCGTTGGTAACGACGAACTTCCCGTCCTCCAGCACCACGGTCATGAGTTCCGTGTATGCCTATCAGGCTGCGGTGACGTTTGCCGACTTCAACGGCGGTCTGAGCGCTTACACCGGCACAGTGAATCCGCAAAGCTTTACGGTCACGGGCTACACGTATGCAACCACGACTACGCCGTCGGCCGGTCAGTACACTGTGACCGCGTCCGGGACAGCTGGTGTGTACGATGTGACCATCTACACCACGTCGGGAACACTGACGAGCCCACCGAGCATCGGTTACACGTTCTAAGATTTACGGTGGATGAGCAATACCCCAGCGGCAAGGCAAAGGCTGAGAGTGCACCACTCTCAGCCTTTGCTGTAGCTTGCGGAGCGCGAAACTTCCGAAGAGAGAGTCTTCGCGCAATCAAGTTCCGTCAGCCTTAAATGTCTGCAATGTGAGCGATTTACAAACGTCTGCCAGCGCATACCGATTCAAGCTATAACTCGCACCTTTCGTCCGAAGTCAATGATTCTACTGATCGTCATTTTCATTTTAGGAGGAAACTCCCTTGCGCATCCGATTTCCCGCCATCGCAGTATCGACTTCCCAAGAAACTCCTGTGTGGCGACTCTGGGTATTTGTTGTTCTCTTACTGACGGTCGTCACTGTCAGTCCATGGTTCACAGCGCTCTTCTTCCCGCCAGCTTCGACGGTCGTGTCGACTGTCATAACCCTGTTGTGCATGATGGCGATCCGGTACAGAAGGCTGCCGGTTTCCGCAGCCAATCCGGTTGTGTGGGCGCTGGTGTTGGCCGCGTACATGGCCTTGACGAATTTGTGGGCCGCCTCCGCTTTGCTGTCTATTCAGGTGACTGCCATGCAGGTGTCGGCGATTCTCTTCTTTGTCGCAGTATCGCAGTGGGGCATGCGCGTGGGGCGCCTGTATACGGTTGCCGCATCTATAGTTGGCATCGCGTTATACATCTATGGCATGGGCGCGGAAGTGGGTTGGTGGAAGGCAGTCGACGCGGTCTACGGCAAGCATCTGCTGGCTTCCGTGTTTGAGTATCACAACACGTTTGGCGCAATCGAACTGGCGATTGCCGTATTTGCGGTTTTGGCGCGTCCGACAAATAAACCGCATTGGGGCGGCAACGCCTTGGCGTGGGTAACTTTTATCATTGGTCTGGATGCAGTGCTGGGCAGTTACTCCCGGGTCGCATGGGCGTTCACCCCTTTTGCGCTGATTGCCGCCTTTTGGATCAAGGCGCGGCTGGAGAAATCCCTCTGGCCAGTCGGAGTCGGCGTCATGTCCCTGATCGTCTCAGCGGCGAGCGGCGTGTATGCGATCAAGGTCCTGGAAACTGCATCGTCCAAAGATTTTGTTCTATCCGCGCTCATGGCTATTTGTGGAAGCGCAGTTCTCACCGTGGTTGAGACCAAATACTCAGGTATCATCGTGAGCAAAAATAAACTGCGCATAACCGCTGGTCTGTTTGTGGTCCTCATCGCGGCCGGGCTATACATACTGAGACATCATCTGGCACACTCGGCGGCCTCGATCACCGCTCGATTGCACAGCATTTCCCTTAGCAGCGTCAGTCTCCAGGAGCGCTTTTACTATTATCGAAACGCCCTCGCGATCTGGAAGAGCAGTCCTGTCTTTGGCAGCGGCGGCGCCACGTGGACCGCGAAGTACCAGGCGTTTCAAACGCTTCCCTATGTGTCTGAGCAGGTACACAGTTCCGTTCTTGACCAACTGCTCAATGGAGGCGTCATAGGGTTGGCCCTGGAGTTGACGGTGTTTGCCCTGGCGCTTGCGACAGTGGTCCGAGGGGCGCAACGGCTTGTCAACAAGGAGCAGCGGGCGCTTCTGCTGGCGAGCTTCATGGCCGCAGCCGTCATGCTCGCACACTCATGCGTTGACTTCGACTTCGCCTTTGGTTTTTATCAATATATGTTTTGGGGATTTCTCGGATTGGCTATGAGCATGGCCTTTGTAGCCCTGACGCTGCCCGAAACGATCAGTAAGACGCCCGTATCTTCCGCGACATCCGGTACTGAGTGGAAAAAAATGCGGGACGACAATGCTCTTCGGATAGCCAGGGACAAGCGTTTGACGCAGCTAAAACGTTCCACTATCGCTGTGGCGGCTGCAGTGGGCGGAGTGACGCTCGCGCTGTCTGGAACCTTGGCGGCAGCGCAAATCCTCACGGGCGACTCCACACAACCTGGTCAGACGATCGATTCCCAACTCAATCTGACACAGATGGCCTCAACACTGGCTCCTTATAGTCCGGATCCATACCTCTCGCTAGCCCAATATGACATGGAAACCGCCCAATCCGCCCAAGATCCCTCTCTTTACAGGCAAGCTTGGAACAATGTGTCGGCTGCCGCGGCGGTGGGGCCATGGGATCCGACAGTGCAAACTCGGGCGGCGATTCTCGCCTATAACCTCGGCAACGGCTCCGCGGCGGTCAAATTTGCGCAGCGCGCCTACCGCGACGCACCCTTTAGTTCGCTTGGATTTCGCACTCTGCTTGGCCTCACCATGTGGAACGGCGCTGCGACCCTTAAAACCAATCCGCAGGCTGGCAGGGCAGAACTGCAACGGGTCCAGTACTTGTACAGGCTATTTGTCCAGCAGTCGAAGATTGTCAATCTGGCGCTATTTCCCACGGCCATTCCACTGCGGAACGATGCGCCCATTCAAGTGTACCGCGGGGCGAGTGATTACCTGCTGGGTCACTACAGGCAGTCGCTCGCGGTTATGAATCCATTTTTGAAACTTGATCGCGATCAGGCAGCAGTGAACATTTATGAAATTGTGACCGTTCTGGACGATGCGAAACTGCACATCGCGACCAAGGCGAGTGTCTTTTTCAAAAAACAGATCCTTGCGAATGCGTCCGTGGCAGCCGAGTACACTTACCTCTTGCATGCGTAAGCGTTTATTGTCAATGCCTGTCGAATTTGATAGCATAGACACGTAGATTCATAGAGCCGTCATAGTGAGGGCCATACATCTTTGATCATGCAAGGAGTCCTAAAGAGTGCTGCGCAGACATCAGTCTTTCCTGAGCAAACTATATGCACTGCTTGACTCATTCATGGTTCTGGTTGCTTTGTTGTTGGCTTGGTTTCTGCGTTTTCGGACCAACCTTCTGCCCCAGTTCCAGGCGCTTACGTTCGCTGACTACATGTCCATTCTCTTGGCGGCCGTTCCTGCGCTCGTCCTGAGTTCTGCCCTTCTGGGCCTATATGGGACATCGCGCTCCAACTCCATGCGGACGATCGCCTGGCAAACGGTCAAAAGCGCCATTGCTATGGCGCTTGTCGTCATGAGTGTGCTGTACTTCAATCACCAGGTGCATTATTCGCGAGCCGTTCTGTTTTTCTTCGTGACATTCACCTGGCTGCTTGTAGTTGGAGCTCGCTTCACAGTACGTCTGGTGATGAGAACCGCGCGCAGGCGCGGATTCAATCGCAAATACCTCCTGTTGGTGGGAGCTACCGCATCGTCACTGACTTTCGCAAAGAGAGTCATGGCTCAGGAGGATCTCGGCTATGAGATTGTTGGCTACGTAACAGGCGATTCTCCCGCTCCGAGAACTGAGGGCCGGACGCTCACACCCGAACCGTATGTACCCGCGACGACCGGGAAAATCTCAAGTCCACTGCGCGAGAAGACTCTTCACACACTGCGCGCATCGGCCGACGAACAGGCTGCGGCTCTGCGCATCGCCAGGCACATCGGTCTGGATCGTCTGGGTGTTCCTCATCTTGGTTCGATCGCGAGTCTGGACTCGATATTGGCAACCCGAATCATCGATCACGTCGTAATAACACTTGCCAACCATGGTGATTCGCAACTGGCTGAGGTTATAGACATTGCGGCGCTCCACGGTGTTCACGCCATTCTGGTTCCCGATTTCCTGGATATCCTGCCGAGTAGACCCCGCTTCGACGAATTTGCGGGCCTGCCTATCGTGGACACCCATTATACACCGCTTGACGATATGATTAACGCCATATTTAAGAGAGCGTTTGACATAGTATTTTCATGTTTTGTGCTCGTCCTTGGATCACCCCTGTTTCTGATTCTCTCTTTACTGGTCAGGTGGTCTTCGCCGGGGCCGGTCATGTTCTCGCAGGAACGTCTGGGGAAGAACCGCAGACCGTTTCGCATGTACAAATTCAGAACGATGGTCCACGAAGACCCCGACGAACTGGATACTGGGTGGACAGTGCCCGGGGACCCAAGGAGGACCCCGGTGGGGCGTTTCTTACGTCGTACGAGCCTCGATGAGTTGCCGCAATTTTTCAATGTCCTTAAAGGCGACATGAGCGTGATCGGACCTCGCCCTGAACGTCCGTATTTTGCCGAGCGTTTTCGCGAAGACGTTCCGAAGTATATGATCAAGCACAGGGTACGACCGGGGATCACGGGCTGGGCGCAGGTTAACGGGCTGCGTGGAGACACCAGCATTGAGGAACGCATCAAGTACGACCTGCGCTATATCGAACACTGGACGTTCTCGTGGGATCTGCGCATCATCGGTCTTACCATGCTGAGGGGATTTCGCGACAAGAACGCTTGCTAGGGGAGCAGTGATAAACCAGATTCCAGCAGGCGTTCAGTAGTACATATAGTGTTTGATTGATGCCTCAAACACTATATGTGGGATCAAATCGCCTGCTCAGCGGACTTTATCACTGCTCCTCCAGGCGGTCGCGTCATGTACATCGACAGTATACGATGCGCTTTGGGAAGCAGACAGCGCAACTGCAAATCACTTGCTTGCCGATAGTTTATAGACTATGATCAACAGTATCGTGTAACATTTGATGGTAAAATAGAGCGCGGCACATTCTCATACTCCTCTTGTGTTCACCAGGGGTATGGGGGTAGTGGGAGTCTGAAGACTGTCCATTCAGACAGTCCGATTGTCGTTTGCCGGCTTTGATGTCTCGGAGGTGTATTCGTTGCTCAAACAAAAGACGGCCTTGCTGGCTGCTCCACTCGCCGTAGGCATGTTGCTCACGGGCATGCCGGTGGCCGCATCCGCGCACTTCCAGGAACTGCAGGGCCTTCTTGCCGCAGGCCATGGAGTCAAGCCGAACACAGCGTTGATCCAGCCCGTCACCGATCTGGGTCCGGCGGATCCGAATCAAATCGTTTCGATGTCGATTGTCCTCAATGCGCAAAATACAACTCAACTCGCGAATTACATCGCCCAGACTGTCAATCCATCCAGTTCCAATTATCACAAATTTCTCAGCGTCAATCAATTTCGCAATCTCTACGCGCCGCCTGCGACGGATGTCACCCAACTGATCAGCTATCTCACCGCGCACGGCATCCAGAGTTACGCGTATGCGGATGGACTGCTCGTGAAAGCGATCGGTCCGGCCAGCGCGTTTGAACAGTTGTTCAAGATCCAGATTGAGAACTTCTCTGTCAATGGTTCATCATTTTACGCCGCCAGCAAGGCTTTGACGTTTCCAAAGGCGTTTGCGAAACTGGTGCTGACCACGATTGGACTCAGCAACTACACGGCGGCCGCCCCGCAGATGATGATGCTGTCCAAAAGTCAGCAACCCGCCGCCGCCGCTCCGGTGACCCTGCCCAAGCATGGCACCGCCACGGGAGTACCCGGACAGTACACGGTCGGGGATGTGGCGCATCTGTATCACATCAACGGCCTGTACCGTGAAGGGATCACCGGACAAGGGCAGACCATCGGGATCGCCACATTTGCCAATTTCCACGCGCAAGACGCGTATCATTACTGGAACGCCATCCATCTCAAATACAAACCCAACCGCATCCGGCAAGTGTTCGTGGACGGCGGCGGGGCGCTTGGCCAAAGCGCAGGCTCTGGCGAGACGGCGCTCGATGTGGAACAGTCCGGAGGCATTGCGCCGAACGCCAACATCGTGGTCTACGATGCGGCCAATACAGACCAGGGATTCGTGGATGTATTCTACCAAGCCGCGTCGGACAATGTGGTAAACACACTCTCCGTCAGTTGGGGATCGCCTGAACTGTTCTACCTGGCGTCGCAACAGACCGGGCAGTTGCAGGCGCTCCATCAGGCGTTCATGGAAGCCGCCGCTCAAGGCATCTCCACCTTTGCCGCCGCCGGCGATTCCGGCGCTTTTGATGTCAACGCTGCCGTTCCCTATCCATTCGTGTCCAAAGTGGTGTCGGTGGATGCGCCATCGTCCGACCCATTCGTCACGGCGACCGGAGGCACCACGCTGGCAGGCCCCATCCATCTGAAAAATGGTTGGGTCAACGTTCCGTCAACACGGGCCTGGAGTTGGAGCTATCTCTCCAACTACACCAATACATACTACGGTCCGCTTGCCCTGTACACGCGCAACATCTTTCCCGTCGGCGGGGGCGGCGGCGTGAGTTCCGTGTGGCCCATGCCATGGTACCAACAGGGGATCCCCTCCATTCAAAAGACGCCGTCGGGGCAACAATTGATCGACTTCACACAAAGTCCGCCGTCCGTCTATTATCAGTTGCCCGGAGGCTTCGCTGGGCGCAATACGCCCGACATCGCGATGAACGCCGATCCCTACACAGGGTATCTGCTGTATTCGACGCCGGACGGGGGCTGGGTGAAGAACGTCGGCGGCACAAGCATGTCAGCCCCGCAGATGAACGGCATCACGGCGCTCCTCGGTCAATATCTCGGTTCGCGGATCGGCCTGTTGAACCCGGCGCTGTATGCGATGGCCAAGGCGAACGCCTATGGGCCAAACGGCCCGCTCACGGCCATCACCGCCGGCAACAACTGGTACTACAGCGCCATCCCAGGGTACAACCAGGCCACGGGCGTGGGCTCGCCGAATGTCACGAACATGGCCAGTTGGATGAAGGCTCAGCAGCAGCAGTTGGCGGCGGGTACGACAGCGGGCACGGCAACTGGTACGGGTGGTCGATGATCCTCTATGCGTGACGCCGCAGTCCGTGTGGGCGATGCGGGTGTCTCTCGACGTCTGAACGAAAGTAGGATGCGACAGCCATGAGAGTGGCCCTTGTGCATGAGTGGCTCGTCAATATTCGTGGGTCTGAGCATGTGCTCTTGCGGTTGGCGCGACTCTTTCCGGACGCCGCCATTTTTGTGTCCGTCCTGAAACCTTCGGCGCTCCCTGAAGAACTGTCATCGCGAGATGTTCGGACCACCTTTATCCAAAAACTTCCGCGCGCCAGTTCCCTTTATCAGACGTATCTGCCCCTGATGCCCCTGGCCTTTGAGTCGCTGGATCTACAGGACTATGATCTCGTCATCAGCAGCAGCCACGCCTGCGCGAAGGGGGTTATCACGGCGCCGCAGGCCAAACACATCTGCTACTGTCATACTCCGATGCGCTACGCCTGGAGCGAATACCACAGGTATAGACAGCACACACGAGGTCCGATCAGGCGTTTCGCATCCACCTTGCTGCTGCACTATCTGCGGCTGTGGGACGTATCCAGTTCTGCGCGCGTGGACCACTTTATCGCGAACAGTTCCGAAGTCGCCGCGCGCATTGCCCGCTATTACGGCAGATCTGCTGAAATCATCCCCCCTCCTGTAGAGCGAATCGTACAGGCAGAAACAGACTCTGCGGTCGAGACGCGACCGTTGCTGTTGCCGCGGTTCTTTGATGCGAATCCCTTCTATCTGTTTCTGGGTCGACTCGTGCCGTACAAGCGGCTTGATCTGGCAGTCGCCGCCTGCGAACGACTGGGGGCGCCTTTGGTAGTAGCGGGAGATGGATCGCGCATGGATGAGCCGCGCCACGGAAATAGCGCTACAGAACGTGGAACAGGACGTGCAGAGCAGACCGCTTATCTCGGGCCGGTGACTGACGCCGAAGCGCGCTGGCTGTTTGCGCATTGCCAGGCATTTCTCTTTCCCGGACTCGAAGATTTCGGCATCACAATGGTTGAAGCGCTGAGCTTCGGCAAACCTGTTGTTGCGTATGCGCGAGGAGGCGCGCTTGACATCATACGCGATGGCAGAAACGGTGTGCTGTTCCGTGAACCTACGGCAAAAGCGCTGGCCGAAGCCATGGAGAGACTCCAGCAGATAACCTTCGACCCTGATGAAATAAAGTCCTCGGCACTCGCCTTTCACCCCGATTACTTCGATGAACGCGTGCGCAGCGCGGTTTCCCGGGTGCTGACCGAACAGTCGTAAGGTCACTTGCAGGGTCAGTCTTTACCATGGGGCAAATCCTCTATTGACCAAGTATTTGGCATGTGCTAGGCTAGCATTGAGGCCAGAATATAGCAAATGGGGAAAGGTGTACATAGCGCCTCTCAGGCGCGATTTCTGGATCGCATTGCGTTATCCTAGGGGGAGACTGAATGCGCAAACATGTTTCAAGAACGGCCATGACCATCATGGTCTCCGTTCTGTTGGCGGCATCACCCGCCGCGTACAGTTACGCGGCGACGAGCGGCGCCTCTTCGCCGCCCGGTTCGAGTTCCACAACCGCATCGGCGGCAGGTTCACAGATACTTCAGCCAGTGCCGAAGTATGTGGGGAAAGCCAAGGCGATGGGAGCACTGGATCCCGGAAAACAGTTGTCGTTTACTGTCTATCTGCATCCAGCCAATCAAAGTGGACTGTTCTCATACGTACAGGAGACGGTAAACCAGAAATCTCCGGACTATCATAAGTGGCTTAAGCCAGCGCAAATTCGCGCGCAGTTTGGGGCCAATCCCTCTGCCGTGGCGCAGCTCTCCAATTACTTGCAGTCGCAGGGGCTGCAGGTGGGATCGTTATCGACTGACGGTCTCTCCATGTCAGTGAGTGGGTCTGTGCAGCACATCGAGACCGCTTTTTCCACTCAATTGACCAATTTTTCGAAAAATCATATCTCTTTCTTCGCAAACTCAACACCCCTGATGCTTCCCGCTTCTGTATCGGGCGTCGCGCTCACGGTCACGGGGCTCGATTCCTACCAAAAAGCGGTGGCCCCGCAGGGGAATGCCCCGATCCTCATGCATGGCAGACAGCGCTACACAGATCCGATGAAGCACATCGTTCGCAAATCCGCCGTTGCGACTCGCGCCAACGCGCAAGCAGGATCGCCGGCGGCGTTGAACGACGTGTCAACGTATTCCAATCTGGTTTCCACGACCGGTACCGCGACATTGACGTACACGGTCACTGATTCTACCGGTGCGCCGGTGCCCGGGGTCGCGGTGCAGCTCTCGTCCTCGTTTGTCAATCCATTTCTGACAGGGTCTACGTCAGCGGTCATTGCAGCCGGGTCGACGACAGGAGCAGCTGGCGCAGCCGTTACCGCGACCACCGACTCCTCCGGAACGGTGTCCTTCACTGTGTCCGACGCGGCGTCGGAGAACATCAACTTCACCGCCGCAGTGCCGTCTGCGGGGTTGACCGCAGCGGCGCCGGACAATATCTGGTTCTTTTACGCGAACGCGTTTTCAGCTACCGCGGACACGCATACACCAGTGCCGGCAGCGACGGGACAGGATATCCGCTTCAACCTCAGCGCTTTTACTGATCCGGCTACGGGGCAGCCAGTTCAGGGCTCCATGCTGTACGGTATGATGCCTCCCAGCAACTACAACCCGGATCCCAACATGATGGCGCCATACCTGCCGAACAGTTTTCAGGGGATATCCGGTCTGCCCAACCAGGACTACATGACGTTGTGGGGTCCTGCAAGCGGACCTGTAACCATCTTCCAGACAGGTCCAAACGGCAACACCCTTTATGAGGGTGTGTCCGCCAGCGTGTCCTGGGCAGGGCCGAATGTCAGTAACTATCCGCTTGACGCGACTGCCGGCAACCAGTTGTACGGCGCGACAGGCACGGTGGCGCGCGCGCAGGCGATCGGCGGCATGCGGATCGGGATTTTTGCCATGTCCGCTTACACGCCGAGCGACCTGCAGGCGTACTTCGGCTACAATAATCTGCCGATGCCCAACGTAGTGCAGGTTCCTGTGGACGGCGGCGTCCAAAACCAGATAATTCCCGGCTGGCACGGCGAACTGATGCTGGACATGGAACGTTCCGCTTCCTCCGCCCCAGGGGCGACGCTGTATCTGTACCAACTCAACCCCTATGGAGATCCGCTAGACGCGCTGTCAGCGGTGGCTGCGCAGGATCAGGTGCAGGTATACTCCTCCAGCTTCGGGATGTCCGAAGACGCCCTGACGCCCCAATACGCTCAGGCGTGGGACATCCAGTCGGCCGCTGCGTCTGCAGAGGGCATCACCCTGATGGCTTCCAGCGGAGATTCGGGAGCCAACTCCGATCAGAGTCCAAACGGTCAGTTGCTGCAAACGGTCAACCTGCCTGCTTCCGATCCATACACGACGGCGGTCGGCGGAACTCAACTCGGGTACAGCGGCACCTACAATGCCGCGTCGTTCAATCCGACTGCGCCAGTTGCGCCAGGTTCTCTGACTGACGCCACATCCACCCCGACGCTGACCAGTGAGTGGGGTTGGTCGCCGGACGGTCCGTGGCATACGCTTGTATCTGCATCCACAGGGGGCTATAGTGAGTTCTTCGCCAAACCTCCCTACCAAAGCGGAGTCGTGCCGGGCGCCATGCGGGGAGTGCCGGACATTTCATTTATGGCGGTCACGCCCTGGTGGCTGATGGTCGACAACGGACAGTGGTTGCTCGATGGCGGAACATCTGCTTCTTCTCCAACATGGGCCGGCTATGTAGCCGATATGGATACGGTGCTGGGCGGTCTGATGGGCACGATGAATCCGCTCATTTACCAGATGGCGCAAGTGAATCCAAACGCGTTCAATAACGTCACGGCCGGTTGGAACAACGGATATCAGGCGACCGGTGTAGGCTGGAACGCCGTAACTGGTTGGGGTTCCGTGAAAATCGACCAGTTTCTCAGCGACTTGCAGCCGCAGTACAACATCGCGTGGGGACAGAACACCACGCCCGCCTCGATGAGCCCCGGAGCCAGCCAAAACGTGTCGGTCACACTGACAAACGAGGGGCAGACGACATGGACGGCAGGCCAATTCTTCGTGGCTTACCGCTGGATCAACACACAGGGCCAAGTCGTCAGCACGGGTCCGTGGGCGTCCCTTGCGAGCGATGTCGCAACAGGCCAGTCGGCGACGGTGACCGACAAAGTTACGGCGCCGACCACACCAGGCTCTTATGTGCTGCAGTGGGACGTTGTCGACAACGGCGTCACGTGGCTCTCTAGCGCAGGTGCGCAGACCGATGACATACAGGTCTCGGTGGGCGGACAGCAGGGTGTCGTGTGGGGAACGACAACCACCCCGGCAACCATTGCCACAGGCGGCACCGTGAACGCCACCGTGACGCTTCAAAATACCGGTTCCGATACTCTGGCTTCACCGAAATACTTCTTGGCTTACCACTGGACAACGGCGCAGGGGCAGATGGTGAACTTCAACGGCGCCTGGAACGCTTTCCCGAGCGGCGGCATCGCAAGCGGCCAGACGGGTTCAGTGCCAGTGTCCATCACGGCGCCAAGCAAGCCAGGCAATTATGTGTTGCAGTATGACATCGTAGAGCCAGGCGTTGCGTGGTTCTCGTCGGAAGGCATTGCGGTTGATTCTGTGCCAGTCACCGTGGCGCCGTCGTTCTCCGTGTCGTTTGCTTCGGATCAGACACCGTCGACCATCATCTCCAGTCTGCCGACACAGTCGTCGATCCAGATTACCAACACGGGATCGACTACCATGACTTCGAACCAATATTTCGTCAGTTACCACTGGCTCAACAGTCAGGGTCAAGTGGTCCAGTTCAACAACACGTGGTTCCCGTTTGTCGCCTCACCAACTGGCGCCGTGTCGCTGGCGCCGGGACAAAGCATGACTGTTCCCGTGACCATTTCGGCCCCGACTACTGCCCAGGGCTACAACATGCCGCCCGGTCAGTATCAGATCGTGTGGGATGTCATAGACAGCGGCGTCGCGTGGTCGTCGTCCAACGGCCAGGACAAGGTCGACGCAGTGACAGTGATGCAACCGCCGCTTGCGGCGAAATGGCTGAGTTCCGACACACCGTCGAACATGCTGGCCGGACAGACGGCCAACGTCAATGTTGCGCTTGAAAATTACAGTCCGGTCTCACTCCAATCTCCGCAGTACTTTCTGGCTGGGGAGTGGCTGAACGCTTCCGGACAGGTCGTTCAGACAACCAACTGGGCATCGATCAACGTCGCGTCTCTGGGCTCCGTGACTGTGCCTGCACAGTTGACAGCTCCGAGCGCGCCAGGCACATACACGTTCCAGTGGGATATTGTGGAGCCTGGCATCACATGGTTGTCGCAAACAGGAAATCCGACGCTTCCGATTACCATCGTGGTGCAGAAATCGGCGCCATACGGCGTGTCATGGGGCGCCAACACGACGCCTGCGACCATGACCCACGGTCAAACGGGAGTCAGCGCGTCGGTGACACTGACAAATACCGGCACCAACACATGGACCAACAGTGGCAACAGCGCCTATTATCTCGCGTACCACTGGGTGAACAGCCAGGGTCAGGTGGTCTCCTGGAACGGCGTGTGGACGCCATTTCCGTCGAGCGTACAGCCGGGCCAGACAGTGACGGTGAACGCCAGCATCAATGCGCCGAGCGCTCCAGGTTCCTACAAGCTGGAGTGGGATATCGTGCAATCGGGAGTCACCTGGTTCTCGGTACAGGGTGTCCAGCCTGATGTGATTCCTGTCACGGTGAACTGATCGCGCTGCCCGGCAGTGGATAGCCGCTTTCGTTCGCTGCACAGGCAGGCGGGAAAGGTGTAGTTAGTAGTTAATACGGCAAGGCGATCGGTCTCCTCGCTATGGGGGGCTGATCGCCTTCTTTTGATTGCCGTCACTGATTGCCGTCACTGCATGGGGGCGCCTTCAACGTCGATGGCGTCCGCCCTACATACCCATAGCAGTGCCTGCTGGAATCTGTATGCGAATTTGCGCTATCCAGTGTTTATGCTACACTATGACCATCCTAGTAAATGCGTGATGCGACAATCCTTTGTCTACCATCATGCAGGGAAGAAACACAGACGGACCTTGAGGGGATCGCATTGGAACTGCATGAGTTGCTTTCCGCTACCCTGCGCGAAGAAGTGAGTCGCGCGCAACCGCACGCTTCGTTGGTGAAAACAGCTCATCTTCAGCTTCGGGTGCTGGATCATGTCGTCGCTCAGTTGCAAAGCAGCGCTGAGATTGATCTCACGATTCCAGTGGGGTCGCACAGGCGAGTGATAGGACGGTTCATCTCTCTGTACAAGCGTCTCGTTGCCCGTGCGATTCGCTGGCACACCGATGCGCTCTGGCGGCGGCAAAGCGAGTACAACAGAACATTGCTTGAAGCGCTCACGCTCGTTCGGCAGTTTCAGGTTGAGATCCTGGAGAGACTCACCATTTTCGAGAATTCACCGGACCAAACTATGGCCCGTCGGACTCACGCCTTTCCGGAGCGCCAACAGGGGGATGAACTGAACATCGCAGGGCAGTCGGTCGACCCGCCTCCGAACAGATGTTACGAGGCTTTCCCGGAAGCGGAGGAGGTGAACAGAGGTGCGCATCGCCTACTTTAGTCCACTGCGACCAAAGGCGTCAGGCGTCTCGGACTATAGCTCAGAATTGATCCCGGAACTGATCGCCCTAGGCTTACAAATCGACGTGTTTATCGATAATGGCTACGAGGTTGACCCTGCGGTGCATGAATTGCCTTGCGCCATCCATCCGGTAAGCGACTATGAACGCCAGGCTGACAGTCTACGTTACGATGTGAATCTATACCATATGGGAAACAACGTGCAATATCACGACTATATCTATCGGCAGTCGTTGGAACATCCAGGTGTCGTTGTTTTTCATGACTATGCGCTGCACCACCTGCTTGCTGAGCGAACCATCGCCATCGCGGACAGGAACGCGTATCGGCGCGAGATTGAAGCCCAGTATGGACCGCGACTCGCGGCGCTCATTCCGTACACGCTGACGGGTGTACTGCCGCCGCTTTGGGAGGCGTACTCCATGGAGTTTCCCGCCAACAAACTCCTTCTCGCCACCATGCAGGGAGCCGTTGTCCATTCGCAGTTTGTCGCGAGCCGTTTGCGCGCGGACGGGTACAGGGGGCCGGTGGAAGTTGTTCCTATGCTTGGGCGGGCAAGCGAAAGTTCTGGCACAGATGCGCTGCAAGCGCGAGAGATGTTGGGGATTGACGCCGCCGAACTGGTGTTTGGGTCGTTTGGTTTTCTATCCGCTGCCAAGCGGCCGCTGGCGATTCTTGACGCTTTCGCCCGTATTCGTTCATCACTCCCGCCGTTTCGGGTCTTCTTTGTTGGATCGCAGGTTGACGCCGTCGATTACGCAGCGGAAGTTCAGAAACGCGGCCTGCAAGATGTGGTGGTTTTCACGGGATCCGTTACATCCGGGGGTTTTGCCGCCTATCTCGCTGCCTGCGACGTCTGTCTGAATCTGCGATATCCCACTCAGGGAGAGACCTCTGCGACACTGATTCGAGCGTTGGCGCAAGGCAAACCGATCATCACCTCTGAGATAGGAAGTTTCTCCGAGTATCCTGGTGACTTTGTACGTCGTCTGCCGGTGAACGGGAACGAGGTCGAGGCGCTTTGCGAAGCGCTGCTGGACATGGCGAGTGATCGCCGACGACTCGTGAAGATGGGGCGGAGCGCTCGTGAATACGCGTTCTCGAAGCACTCTGGCGCGAGGGCCGGGCGCCTGTATACGGATTTTCTTGTCGCTGTGGCGAAGATCTCGGAACAGGCGCGACTGTGGCGGCCACATGTATCGAGATTGGCGCGCTCGCATGATCCGGGCCGACTCGACGAAGAGATAGACCGCTTGGCAAAATCATTGGCAAGGAGTTTCCCATGAGCCGTTTGTTTGAAGTTTATACATACAGGCAGATGCTCCTGAGTATGATCAGAACGGATCTGCGAACTCGGTACAAGGGATCTTTTCTGGGCTTTCTGTGGACGTTCGTCAATCCACTCTTGCAGTTGTTGGTGTACACCCTGATTTTCACCCAGATTTTGAAGACACAGATTCCCAAATATCCGGTATATCTATTTGTGGGACTGCTCTCGTGGACACTTTTTCAGACGGCTGTCCAAACGGGAACTGGCATCGTCAACCGTCAGGCCAATCTCGTGAAAAAAATCTACTTCCCGCGGGAGATTCTTCCTTTGGCGATTGTCGGCGGCGCGGCAGTCAATTATATTCTGTCGTTGCTGGTGCTGGTGCCGTTTATTCTGCTTGAACACGTTCCGCTTTCGTGGCCGCTGGTGTATTTGCCTGTCATTTTGCTGGCGCAGGTTTTCGTTTCGCTGGGCTTCGCGTTTGTGTTTTCGGCGCTTAATGTATTTTTCCGGGATCTCGAGCACATTATCGGCATTTTTATGATGCTCTGGTTTTACTGTACCCCCATCGTCTACAAACTGAGCGCTATCCCTCCGAAGGATCAGATCTGGCTGGACTGGAATCCGATGACTCCGATCACAGTGGCGTATCAGCGTATCTTTTACCAATCGGTGTCGCCCAGTGTGACGAACCTGCTGTTGGTCTTGCTCGAAGGCGTCCTGATGACCGTCGTCGGTTGGGCTGTCTACTATCGATTGAGCCGCCGGTTTGCAGAGGAGATTTGAGACCCATGCCATCATTTGCGATTGAGATGCGGAATGTCACAAAGGATTTCAAGATTTATCACGAAAAAAATACGACATTAAAGGAACGTGTGGTGTACCGCGGGCGCGAGCGGTTTACCAGGTTTCGCGCTGTCGATGGGGTTTCGCTTGAGGTTGCGCATGGCGCCGTTGTCGGGTTGATTGGGCGTAACGGTTCCGGGAAGAGCACACTGCTTAAACTGGCGACGCGCATTCTCTATCCGGATACGGGTGTGGTGCGGGTGCAGGGGAAGGTGTCGAGTCTGCTGGAACTGGGAGCAGGGTTTCATCCGGACTTCACGGGGCGGGAGAACATCTACATGAATGCGTCCATCATGGGATTTACACGTCGCGAGATTACGCGGCGGATCGACGACATAGTAGCTTTTTCGGAACTCGGCAGCTTCATCGACAATCCGGTGCGGGGCTATTCGTCCGGCATGTACACGCGACTCGCTTTTTCGATCGCCATCAATGTAGAGCCCGACATTTTGCTGTTGGATGAGGTGCTTGCGGTCGGTGATTTCAATTTTCAGCAGAAATGTCTCAATCGGATCCGGGAGTTCAAAGAGCACGGCAAAACGATTATGATTGTATCCCACGATCTGTCGGCCATCGAACGTTTATGCGATACCGTAGTCTGGATGGATTCGGGGAAAATCCGCATGGTGGGCAACCCGGTGGAGACTGTCCGTTCGTATCTGGAATTTGCGGAGACTCATACGAGCCTCCGTGACATTGATGATTCGGCAGTGTCGGGGAACGGCCAAGTATCAGCAGCGATCGATCAGACAGAAGTCGGGAACGATCAGCCGCAAAGTTCAGATCACGCGCATGATCGTTCACCAAACCACGCGTCCGCGGCTGATTCATTGGAAAAAGAGGCTGACGCGCAACAGGTGCGCTGGGGCAACAAGAGTGTGGAGATCAGCGACACCTGGCTGGAGGTCAGCGGCCAACGGGCCGCCCTCATTCATTCCGGCGACCCTGTGCATGTCTTTATGTCGTACAGACGATGGGCGGGCGTGACTGACTCTGTATTTGGCATCGGGATATTTGCCCTGGACGGCACTCAGATATACGGAACAAACACGTTTATAGATCGTGCGCAAATCGGAGAACTCGGCGAATCAGGGATGATCCGCTGCATGATTGAGGCGATGAACTTGGTGGAGGGCCGATACTGGATTGACGTGGCAGTTCATCACATTGATGGACAGCCGTACGATTATCAGCGCAAAGCGTTGTATTTTGACGTGCGGTCGCCGATTAAAGATGTGGGTTTCGCGCGGTTGCCGCATAGCTGGCGGCATGAGAGTGGATGATTCGGCGCCGTAGCGCGCATAAGCTGGTTGTTGCGGAGGTGATGGGTTGCGCATCGGGATTGAGGTTCGAAGCATGCTGGGTGCGAAGACCGGCATTGGTTATTATACACAACAGATTTTGCTGTCGTGGTTGAGCCATCATCAGGAACATGAATACATACTTTATACCCCGGAACCCGTCGATTTCCCGCTGGAAGCTCCCAACTGGCGGATGCGTCTGCGCAACGCGCGGCCTGGAGCGCTGTGGGTGCAGAAGGCGCTGCCTGGTTTGTTATTCGAAGATAAACCCGATGTTTTTTGGGGCCCCAACTACGCCGTTCCGATTCTTCGACCGTTGTCAACGCGGATGGCGATGACCATTCATGATCTGGCCGTCTTTACCTATCCGAGTACGATGATGTTTAGGACCCTGCTTCATAATCGTGTTGGTGTGCCTATATACGCTCCGTTGTGCGATGCAATCTTTTCCGTATCCATGGCAACCAGATCGGATATCGTCGCCAATATTCCCGTTGACAGCGACCGCGTTCACGTGACGCCGCTGGCTCCGATGGAGCATTTTGCGCAACCCGTTGATGCGTCGGCCTTGGTGCGTGTGCGCGACCGATATGGCTTGGGGTCGGGCCCTTACATTCTAAGTGTGGGGTCGCTTGAACCACGCAAAAATATCGGTCGACTGGTCGCTGCGTATGAGCGTCTGATTGCCGAATCCAGTGATGATGTGAAACTGGTTCTGGTTGGGCAAAAAGCGTGGAAGTCAGACGCGCTTTTCGAATCGATTCAGCGCAGTTCCGCTTATGACAGGATCATTCTCACCGGCTATGTGGACGACCTGGACCTGCCCGCGCTCTATGCGGGAGCGACTGTGTTTGTGTATCCCTCGCTCTATGAAGGGTTCGGTCTCCCGATTATCGAGGCGATGGCGACCGGTGTTCCAGTTATCACTTCAGGAGTATCCTCCATGCCCGAGGTTGCGGGGAGCGCAGCTTTGTTGGTTAATCCGCACGATGTTGCAGACATCACACGGGCCTTACGCCGTGTTCTCGCGGATGCAACATTGCAGCAGCAGATGCGCAGTCAATCGCTTCAAAGGGCTCAGGAGTTCAGTTGGCGTACGACGGCGGACAGTACCATGAAGGGGCTGGTGGATTGTGTCGAACCAAGAGGACAGTCGTGATCTGGAGATAGAACTGCTGCGGTTAATGGAAGAACATTTTACTCAACTCGCCGACTACGGTCGTCGCAACTTTCAGGTCCAGGAACCGCCATCGCAATATCGGCCGTACGAGATGCATGACAATATCGGTCGCACCAATGCGCTATGGTATGTGGATCCAAACTTTCTGATTGAGCGCGGACGGGGCCTTAGCGGCGGCTTGCGTCACTTGCTCAAACGCATTGTTCGCAAGGCGGTGTTTTGGCGGGAACGGGCGGTATGGGGACAGCAGAGTGACTTTAACGGGGCTGTGGTACGAACATTGAATCAGTTAGGTGAGTTTACTCTCGATGTTCAGGGGCGGTTCGCGAGGGCCGAAGAGAATTGGGAAAACGATCTCGTCAAAAGTTCACGTCAGTTGCGTATCGCTATGGTGGAGTTTGTCAAAGACTTGGGCGGAATGAAGCGTGATCTTCCGGTTTGGCGACGAGACATGGAGCAAGCGTTGCACGACATCGCTGAACGACTCGACGGACTGGAGCGGCGGGAGGACGGGTTGCAACATCGATTTGCTGCAACGGAGCAGTTGCATGCCATGCAGGTCGGTCAACTGACGGATACCGTACAGGACATGCAGTTGGAGATTCGTGAGGTGCGGGAGTTGAATCACAGTCATGATGGACGAGCCGACAGCGTTTCTCCGGTTACCGTCGTCGATTCTGCAGTCCGTTCGTCCGATGTATTTGATTACCTCGGATTTGAAAACATGTTTCGCGGTTCGATCGAACTAATTCGGGAACGCCAACGGGCCCATCTGGATTACCTGCCATCGTACGGACGGGCGATTGACCTCGGTTGCGGTCGGGGGGAAATGCTGACCCTGCTGCTGGAACACGGGTTGGATGCTGTGGGTGTCGATGCCA
>JAJZCB010000159.1 GCA_021846285.1 Bacillota bacterium | reverse complement strand
CGGCGTCTCGATTGTTCACGGTTAGAAATGGCGCTGGCCCAGTCCGGGCACCGTCACCCCGAGACCGTGATTGTAGACAAGAGTTCCGCCCAGGTGGCCCGTATATGTAACGAACACCAAACCAACGACGGAAATGAGCAGCGCCGACAGAACCACGCGGCCTGGTTTCTGACGTCGGGTCAGAAACCGGATGACGAAGGCGATCAGGAAAATGACTCCAGTGGTTTCTCCGAAAAAACGATGGGTGGCCAGCAGCGAGGCCACCGCGGGTGTAATGACGTCGTAGTGCTCGCTGACGACACCCGCCACACCTGCGGCAATGGTGGACAGAACGCCCAAACCAAGCAGCAGAAACCCGGCCCGCTCATAGAAATCGTCCTTTTTGAAGTAGGCTATGACTTCTGTAAGAACTGCGAGATACAGGATGGCAATCGTGAAATGGACGACCATGGGATGGATGGTGGCGGGCAACAGACTGTACATCAGGTTATAAATAGGGGTGAGCATTAAAAGCGTCCTCCATTTCATGCTACTGCTGGTTGCTCGTCATTCTCTTCGCTATCCTAGCATAAGCGGGAGGTCTGTACCTGAAGAATTGGGGCGCTTGGCATGGCAAATTTGTGACTGGGGAATAGCACAGCGCGCAAGCAGTATGGAAGTCTATCTCGGAAACATCGATCGTCTCTGCCCGCCGGAATCGTATGCTGCGCCGCTTCTCAAACACGGCTGCGCCGAACTCGCCTCGGCGCAGCATACGATTCCGGCCAAGCGGGTTTTTCGTTCCACTGATGGCGCCGCACAGCGCCATGAGGAACGATTGACGGGTGCGGCGCTCTGTGTGTTTTCCAGTCAGGAACTAGACGCGGTGCCGATGAGTGCGTCTGGCGCGTCCCGACGCTCGTCGCGACCGAGGGCGAGCAGTACGGTGATGCCGATGAGCGTGACCACAAAGAAGATGGAAAATATGGCGCCAAAGGACGCGTGGGCGGTTACCAAAATCCCGACCAGGTACGGTGCGATGACGCCGCCCACTTTGCCTATGCCCATGGCCCACCCTAGACCGGTAGCGCGCGAGGCCGCAGGGTATTGTTCGACAGAAAACACATACGTGGCGCCCCAAGCTCCCAAGTTGCTAAAGTTGAGGAGGAGTCCGAACACAAGGAGCCAAGGCAGGGCGTTCGAGATCCCAAACAGCAGCGCCGATATCGCTGACAACAGGGAAAACAGGATCAGTGTCCTTTTGCGGCCCAGTCGTTCGACTAACCAGGCTGCCGTGAGATAACCCGGCACTTGGGCGATCGCCATGATGAGCACATAGCCAAAGCTGTGAATCAGGGAGTACCCCTTTAGGACAAGGACGCTTGGCAGCCAGAAGAACATGCCGTAGTACGCAAAATTGGCAGTGAACCACAGAACCCACAGGACAGTGGTGCGGCGCCGAAATTCTGTTTGCCACAGCCGGACCATATTGCTCCGGAAGTTCAGTCGACGACTGAGGTTTCGAAACGCGGGGGTTTCGGGCAGAGTGCGGCGCAGATACAGGGCATATAGAGCGGGAAGCACAGTAAGCGCAAATGCCGCCCGCCAAGTGAACGCGGGGATGATCAGGTAGCCAATCAGCGCGGCTACGATGCTGCCGAACGCCCAGTACGTTTCCAGCAGTGCAGTCATGCGTCCGCGCTGTTCAGGCGGTGACGACTCCAGCACAAATGTGGTGGCGACTGGCAACTCCCCGCCAAGACCGAAGCCAGTGATAAAACGCATCAGGATCAGGAAACCGACCGATGCAGCGAATGCGCTGACGCCGCTTGCAATCGAATAGATCAGGAGCGTGATCAGGAACGTTTTTTTCCGTCCGATTCGATCGGCGTAGAGACCAGCCACGGCTGACCCGAGGGCCATCCCGATGAGAGTCATGCTGCCGAGCAATCCGGCCGAGGTTGCACTGATGTGCCACGCGACAAATAAGGCGGCGATGACGAAACCGAGCAGCCCGACATCGAGGGAATCAAACATCATGCCCAATCCACTCGCAAACAGGAGCTTGTTCGGCGATGGTTGGCTGTCCATAGACTATTCCTCCCAGTAAGAAGAGTGCGTCGTTGTACGACTACTCTCCGACATATGCCTACAGAACCGATTTGGTTCCCCAACATGAGCCGTGACACCCATATGGTGTTGGAGACGTACTATACAGAGCATGCATAGTGACCGGAGGGGATGTCTGTGCAACTGGATTTGCAAATGGTGACGAGTGCCCTGGATGGCCTCGCGGAGGACATATCCATGCGGTTGGGACAAGAGCAGGCGCTTACCGATCAGGGTATGCTCAAAGAACTGGAGGGTCTCCGAAAAGTGCTGGAGACTGCCGCGCCTGATCTGATTGGAGCCTACTATGGGTACCTGCAGATCAAAGAACGGTATGATCAGTTGTTGGCCAGAGTCGATTGGGCCAAACGACGGTTCCGGAAGATATTTCTGTTTCAAATGGGGGTTCTTGCTATTCTTCTAGCTGTGGCGCTTGGCTACGAATGGGGGCAATGGCAACACCTGTGGGCGCCCGTTTCGACAGGGTCCGGGGAGGCGATGGCGTGGATCTGGTGGGGGTCAGTCGGCGCGACGCTGTCGGCGCTGCACGTGCTGTATGATCATCGCCTGCAGGGAACGCTGTCGGACTCTATGGATGCTTGGCTGGCGGCAAAACAACTGTCAGGCGGGGTGCTGGGGCTGCTGTCGGGCATAGTGCTGCAAGTCACCGCTTACGGAGCGACCGGCGACTGGCATACTCAGGGCGTGCTGTCTTATCTCTTCGCATTTTTGGCGGGGTTCAGCGAACGCCGATTTCTCACTTATCTGCAAAAACGTGTTGGTCAACTGACTCAGAGCGCAGATCAAAAGAATGGCTAACGAGCAAAAATGGCTAACGAGCTTGTATAGAACGTCGGTGCGTGTCTGAGCCGAAATCTCCGTCACGCACCGATTGCGGTTGCGATGATCACGCTTTGGGGGTGGTCGGGAGAGTTTTGAGGATCCATGCGATGATGTCGGCCAGGACTTCATCACGCTGCGGCTCATTCATGATCTCATGGTAAAATCCCTCGTATTCTCTGAATGATTTCTGTTCCCACGAAACACTTTCATACCACTTGCGCGAGACCGCCTTGTTGACGAGGCGGTCTTCCCCGGCTTGCCACACGGAAACAGGGATCTGAATGCGATGTCCGATGCGCGTCGCGTCGTCCATGCCTCGCAATAGTTCAAAGTACCAGTTTAACGTGACTTTTTTGTGCACAAATCGATCGGCGCCGTAGGCGGCTGCGATTTCCTGATTGCGGGTGACGTCCTGTGGGTTGATGCCATTGGGCTGGTAGAGGCGGGGAGTGATCTTGCGCAAGATGCTTCCCATGAGTACACGGCTGCGGGAAACGTTCATGGCGAGCCCAAAACACGGTGAAGATAACACGAGCGCATGCGGCGGCGGCGCAGTCCTGCGGGCTGCGGTCAAAGCAGCGATGAGCCCGCCCATGGAGTGTCCAAGCAGTACATGGTATACACCGTCTCCGTAACGTTCGACCGCCGCTTGTAAAAAGGAGTCTGCAGCATCCACGTATTCATCGAAACTGTCTATATGCCCCCGAAGACCGGGGGAATGGCCATGACCCGGAAGATCGCCCATGACGGTCGCCATTCCGCGGTCGGCAAACGCCGCGCGCACGTAGTCGTACCGGCCGCTGTGTTCTCCGGCCCCGTGCACGATGGTGACGACATGAGTCGGAGTGTCTACATCGGTGAACGTCGTATGATAGTTCTGCGCCATAGAGCGTGAGCACCTGGTTCAAAAAACCTACTATAATCTCTCATAGGTCTTTTCGACTCTTTCGAGTCCGCGGTCTTGCAGGATTCATCCGCTTGGAGGCTGCTCTCGCACCACCGAAGATGAGCCGGACCAGAGAACA
>JAJZCB010000067.1 GCA_021846285.1 Bacillota bacterium | reverse complement strand
TTGACTTCGGCGGACTGACTCCGATTGGGCAAGCGGTGAGAGAATTTACGGAACTGTATGACCGAGCCTGGTGGGGGCGGGGAACTCGTAAAGCAGATTCCCACTATGACATGTTTGCGTGCGCCTTATTGGGATTGCAACTGATTACGCCCATCGGCCAGACGGATCTGGATCGTCTGCGTACGCGGCGACCTGCTGAGAGGGACACGTTTTTGAACAGGCGTTGCGTTTCCGAGATCAAGGATGGACAACTGCAGACTATTTTGAGCAAGGCGCTAACAGGTCAGTATCGAGAACCAGCTGAGTTCAGGATGGAGTTGGCCGCTCTTTTGGTCAATGATCGAGAGGAGAGTCGGGGGAATATGGGAGGGCCGTTGAAAATGGCGTCGGGCAGCGTGGGACTGAGAAAGCGCACTCGGCGAACGTGGGACATGACGGATTGGGGATTGTTGGTTGCCGTGGCGGTGTTTGTCGTCACGATGGGGACACTATTGTGGTTTGGTAGTCTATGATCAATTTGTATACAATGAAAACACATACGACAGGAGGACGCGCTGAGTCGGCGACGTGAAGCGGGGAGGACGCTGGATGGACGAAGAGCAGATCCTGCATCTGTGCATGCAGGCCGGATGTCTTCTTCTGCGCTATGGGGGAGAAACGTCGCGCGTTGAGCAGACCATCGCGCATATGTCCATTGGCGCGGGCGCATCGCCGGGAAGTGTACACAGCTTTGTCACGCCGACCGGCATCTTCGTGTCGATGACCACCGAAACGGGCACCACGACTCGCTTGACGAGGGTGACAGGACCTGCGCGCATGGATCTGTCCAAGGTCACCCGGATCAATGATCTCTCCCGGCGACTGCAACGGGGAGCTTATACTGTGACAGAGGCGCTGGCGGAACTGGAGCGCATCGAGACGAGTTCACCGCGCTATCCCCGCTGGATACAGATGCTGGCCGCCGCATGTTCCAGTGGCAGTTTTACCGTCATCATGGGAGGCCGCCCCCTGGATTTCCTCTTTGGCGCGGCTGGCGGTCTGCTCGCACAAGAGATCACAGGCTGGCTCACACAGTACGCGCCGCGGTTTTTTGCTGTGCTCCTGGCTGCGCTCGGAGGCGCGCTGTTAGCCGTGGCATCGAGCGCTTTCGGATTCACGCATCATGAAGGCGCCATTATCATTGGCGCCATTTTGCCACTGTTGCCGGGGCTCGCGGTAACGAACTCGATTCGGGATCTGCTTGCGGGCGATCTGGTTGCAGGGGTGGCGCGTGGGGCCGAGGCGGTCTTTACCGCCGCCGCGATTGCCGTCGCTGTAGCCGTGGCCATTGGCGTGAGCCCTCACTTGGCCTGACGCTGCGGTCCACACAATATACGAGGTGTCATATCGTGATCATCATTGTTCTGAGCATGGTTGCTACGGTGTCTTTTGCCATCTTGTATCAGATTCCCGCACGGGCGATTGTATCGGTTGGATGTTTGGGTGCTGTGGCGGAGTTATTTGCGCTTGCCGCCGCGCACTATCACGTCGGACAGGTGGCGGCGAGTTTTACCGCCAGTCTGGTGGTGTCGCTGCTCAGCGAAGCTTTGGCCCGCGTACAGCGGATGCCTGTGACCGTGTTTGCCGTACCGGGAATCATCGTGCTCGTTCCGGGCATGGAGGCGTATGCAGCCATGAAAGATTTTGTCGTCCATCAGTACGTGTTGGGGCTTGCTACAGGAACGCAAACAGTCCTTATTGCCGGGGCGCTCGCTTCAGGTCTTGTCATTGCGGGCGTCCTGGCCAGATCGGTTTGGAGGCCGCGCATCCATGAATCTGACTAGACTGGTGGCTGAAGCGGTTGCGACTTTTACTGCTGACAGGAAGCAATCTGCCGGAGAGTGGCTGAAAGACGGGCGCCTGAGGACGATAGCCGCCGTCAGCGGGGGAGCCGACTCCATGGTCCTGCTTGACATCCTCACAAACCTGCGCGACGCCGGGCTATGCGACCTGACCGTGTGCCATGTGCATCATGGGCTGCGCGGCGCGGAAGCGGATCGCGATGAGGCATTTGTGGCGGCCTTCGCGCGCCGACGCGATATCCACTTTGAAAGTGTGCGGGTCAATGTACACGCGAACAAGCTTCAGGGCGAATCTATTGAAATGGCGGCCCGTCGCCTGCGGTACGAGGCATTGGAACGGCTGGCGGATACGTTTGGGCGCTGTGTTCTGATGACAGCCCATCACGCTGACGATCAGTCAGAGACGGTTCTCGATCGACTGCTGCGCGGCACGAGTCCGTCGGGTCTGGCCGGCATGCGACATAGACGGGCGCTGGGCAGACATATACTTATGAGACCGCTGCTTCCGGTTTACAAACGCAATTTGCTCGCCTATGCAAAGCAACGGGGGATAGCGTACTGCGAAGACTTGTCGAACAGAGAACTTCGCTACAAACGCAATCGCTTACGTGAAGATTTACTTCCAAAGCTCCGCAGGGATTTCAATCCGCGTATCGACGAGGCGCTGATTCGCCTCGCTGATATCGCCCTGGAGGAGGATCGCTACTTGGAGACTGTCGCGCGCGATCACTTGCGGGCCCTATGGATCAGCAAGGGAACAGGAACTGCTCAAGTTTGGGTTGCGGGCTTAAGGAACCTCCCGTGCGCTTTACAACGGCGAGTCATTAAATTATTATTAGAGGATATAGGCGTGACCCTGTCATGGCGTTTTTCGGACATTGAAGACATTAGGTCTATGGTTGGCGAGCCTGGGAGCGGACAGCGGATCTTAACAAATGATTGGATAGCCGTTATGCAGAGTGACATTCTACATATTGGGCCGAGTACGCTCTTACAGAGCGCCTGCGACAGCCACTGGATGCCGGCGGAGCTAGGCTGGTCTTCTTTTTTTTCTCTGCTGCCCATGCGTTGGCAGATCATGGCGGAACCTGTCGCAGCGCCGGAGCTGTTTTCGCCGTCCAAATGGGAAGCCTGGTTTGCGCGCGGAGAAACCGAGCGTTTTGTGTTTCGGCCGTGGCTTCAGGGTGATCGTATACAACCCTTGGGAATGAAGGGAACCAGGCTCATATCCGATGTCTTTATCGATGCGAAGGTGCCCAAGAACACGCGTGCGCGATATGCCGTTTTGGCGGCGGGAGACGAGATTCTCTGGGTGCCTGGATTGTGCCGCAGCGGCAGTCACCTTGTTGAGCGCAGTCAAAATGCAGTCCAACACATTCGAGTCACCGCAGACAGACATGATTTGGGGAGGCAGTAGGTTGCGAAACGATCTGGAAGACATCCTGTATTCAGCAGAAGTCATACAAACGCGGGTGCATAGTTTGGGGCAAATCATCGCGAGGGATTATGCGGATCACAATCCAATTGTTGTCGGGGTTCTAAAGGGCGCCGTTTTATTCATGGCTGATCTGGTGCGTCACATGGATATCCAAATGGAAATTGATTTTATCGCGACATCCAGCTACGGAGCGACGACGAAATCTTCGGGCGTTGTGCGAATTCTAAAGGATCTGGAACGTTCTATCGAGGATCGCGATGTACTCATTGTCGAAGATATCGTGGACAGTGGCTTGACACTCTCCTATCTGCGAGATTCGTTTTTACGCAGAAATGCCCGATCTGTGAAGATTGCGGCCGCGTTCGACAAACCAGGCGGACGAACGGTTGACATTCAACCGGATTATTTTGGCTTCGAAGTGCCCAACCGCTTTCTGGTCGGGTATGGCCTCGATTATGCGGAGCGCTACCGCAACCTGCCTTACGTGGGTGTTCTCAGTCCGTCGGTTTACGCGGCCAAGCAGTAGTGGGAGCGATTGCGACAGGATTTCGGCAGCATGGTCCGTAACGTGCTTTTTTAGCTGTGAGTGTGTTACAATATTTCCGCCTTGACCGAGAGGAGGTTAGGAATGAGACGCTTTTATCAGAGCGCGATCTTCTATGTGCTCATCTTGCTTATCATTATCGGGGTCCTCCAATACATCATGTCCGGCACACAGCAAAAGACCGTACTGACATGGAGCCAGTTTGTAACGGACATGAACAACCATGAGATAAAAAGCCTCTATGTGACATCGGATGGCGCTACTATTCAATTGGACGGAACGTTGGCAAACAATTCCCAGTTTACCTCTCGGGCGTTATACAGCGATCAGATTGCAGCGCAAATCAGCAAGCAGCCGAATGTGACGATTAGTGCACCGCCCAAAGAGTCTTCATGGTTAAGTTTTCTGAGTACGATTGTTCCATTCCTGTTGATGTTTGTGCTTATCTTCTTCTTGTTCAATCAAGGTCAGGGTGGCGGAAACCGTGTCATGAATTTCGGAAAGAGCCGGGCGCGGCTCTATTCCGAAGAAAAGAAACGCGTCACGTTCAGCGATGTCGCCGGGGCTGACGAAGAAAAGGCGGAACTGATTGAGGTTGTGGAGTTTTTGCGCGATCCTCGAAAATTCACGGCTGTTGGGGCGCGAATTCCTAAAGGTGTGCTCCTGATCGGGCCCCCGGGGACGGGTAAGACGCTGCTCGCGCGCGCTGTGGCCGGTGAAGCAGGGGTGCCATTCTTCAGCATCAGCGGCTCCGATTTCGTAGAAATGTTCGTCGGTGTTGGCGCGTCGCGGGTTAGGGACCTGTTTGAAAACGCCAAGAAAAATTCCCCCTGCATCATCTTCATCGACGAGATTGACGCGGTTGGACGGCAACGCGGAGCCGGACTTGGCGGGGGTCATGATGAACGTGAACAGACGTTGAATCAGTTGCTCGTTGAAATGGACGGATTTGCAGGCAATGAAGGCATCATCATGATCGCAGCGACCAACCGTCCGGATATTCTGGATCCCGCTCTGCTGCGACCGGGACGCTTTGATCGGCAGATCACGGTCGATCGCCCGGATGTGCGCGGCCGGGAGCAGATTTTGCGCGTCCATTCGCGCAACAAACCGATCTCGAGAGATGTCAACATGGACATCATCGCCAAGCGGACTCCGGGCTTTACCGGCGCGGATCTGGAAAACGTCTTGAATGAAGCGGCGCTGTTGACGGCCCGCAGAGACAAGTCTGTCGTAGAAATGTCAGAGATCGATGAAGCGATTGATCGAGTGATCGCCGGACCGGAAAAACGGAGTCGGGTCATCAGTGACAAAGAGAAGCGTCTCGTCGCTTTCCATGAGGGCGGCCACGCCATTGCCGGCTTTTATCTGAATGGCGGCAATCAGGTTCATAAGGTTACGATTATCCCGCGCGGTATGGCTGGCGGGTACACGGTATCTTTACCGAAGGAAGACCGCAGTTTTATGACCAAGGAGGATATTCTGGATCAGGTGGTCGAACTGCTTGGCGGACGGGTGGCGGAAGAGATCGTGCTGGGTGAGATCAGCACTGGCGCGTCGAATGATCTGGAGCGTGTAACGGCGATTGTGCGCCGGATGATCACGGAGTTTGGCATGAGCTCGAAACTTGGCCCCATGCAGTTTGGACATCGGCAGGGGCAGGTATTTTTGGGTCGCGATATCGCGTCAGAGCAAAATTACAGCGAGGCAATCGCTTTTGAGATTGATCAGGAGATGCGCCGCATCGTCGATCAGTGTTATGAAAAGACGCGCGCTCTGCTGACCGAACACCGCTCAAAGCTTGATCTGCTCGCACAGACGCTGCTTGAAAATGAGACGCTTGACGGAGAGCAGATTCGTCAATTGATGGAGTACGGTCGTCTCGTGGAGAGCGACGATGGGCCGAAGATTACGATTGGCGGACGCGGCTTCGGAGACGATCCTGCGCCGAGCTTGTCCTGATTCACCGGAACACACGGACATTCCCGGTATGCCTGAACGGATCGTGCATTGAACTGCCGCTCAAACAGGTGCGGCCGAAAGGCCGCAAAACTCGCTGCAGCACAATGCGCGATCCGTCCAGGCGAGTCATTTTCATCCCTGAAAAACGCCGCAGGCGCTTTTTCATGCCACTGATCGTACTCCACAGCGGCAGGGATCTATGTTGAACAGTATTCCTGACAAATGAGCCGTTATTCACCTGTTGATGACGCCGCGCAGCGACATGGGAGTCGATTGTGTTAGTGCAGGCCATGTCTTCATGGGCGATCTATCATTCTGATCACGTCTATAGGTGGATATCGAATGAGAATAACGTGGTTATCGCGAGTCAAAGTAGGCTCAGTCTTGGCACAGTCGATCCTTGATGAAAGGGGTCGCGTTTTGCTCGCCTCTGGGATAGAACTCTCGGACTCGCTCATTCGACGTTTACAGAGCAGGGGCATACGGTCGGTATATATCGTGGATCCGTTGTGTGATGACGTGCGGCCGGATGAAGTGGTATCGGAAACGACGCGCAGGACTTTGATCGAGGTTGCCTATAATAATCTCACGCTGCTTTCGCGAGACATGCGGACATCATCGGCGTTCCGGCAGAGGGGACTTGGACAGGAAGTGAGAAAAGTGGTGAACCGTCTGCTCGGGGAGATTGGCGCCCACCGAGGTATGGCGGTTCCCCTTTCGGCGGTTTACGACTATGATGCAGAACTTTATCACCATTCGGTGAATGTTACGATTCTGTCGATTGCAATCGGCGTAAAGCTTGGACTCACTTCTCGGCAGTTGTCTGATCTGGGAGTCAGCGCACTGCTCCATGACGTCGGAAAACTCATGATTCCCTCGTCTGTGCTCCATAAACCAGGCAAGCTCACGAGTTCGGAATATGAATTGGTCAAAACCCATACGACACACGGATTTCAAATGCTCAGCGGGAGGCTGGACATTCCCAGCTATGCTGCGGTCGTCGCCTATGAGCATCATGAACGCCTGAACGGTGAAGGCTATCCGCGAGGCATTCGGGAAGAACAGCATTTGTACAGTCGCATTGTGGCAGTTAGCGACGTCTACGAGGCGCTGACCGCCAATCGAGTGTATCGGACCGGGTACCTGCCTCACCACGCGCTCGAGTTTATACTCGGGGGATCGGCTGTCGGCTTTGACACCACCGTGGTAGATTCATTCATCAAGTGTGTGGCGTTGTACCCCGTTGGCACTACAGTGCGGTTGCAGTCGGGGGAAACTGGCGTTGTAGTGGCTTCATACCCCGAGCAACCACAGAGACCGGTGATTCGAATTCTGCGGGACAGTCAAGGATGCGATCTAACGGAATCTTATGAGATGGATTTGCGTGAGAATCTGCTGGCGGAAATCATCGAGTGTGAATTCTAGACCAGATGACGGCTGATGGCGCCAGAGCGGGATGGAGGACCATTGGGAAGCCGATGGGAGGTGAAGTGAGGGCGTGACGCAGATGCAGGACTATGTGGTGGTGGCGACTGCCGGGGATGACAGCATACTGGCTTATGCCGCGACGACCAAACATGTGGTGGACGAACTGCGAAGGCGGCATGACACCTGGCCCGTCGTCACGGCGGCGCTCGGCAGAGTCGCCACGATGGGCGCGCTGCTGACAGCAGGGCTCAAACATCCGGAGCACCAGGTAACTTTACAGGTGCAAGGCGGCGGACCTGTCGGCAAGATCGTTGTCGTCGCGACAGGGTTGGGAACTGTAAAGGGATATGCGGATGAACCGCATCTCGACTTTCCGCTCAATGAATTCGGCAAACTTGACGTCAGGAGAGCAGTTGGTCAACAGGGGTCTCTATACGTGATGAAAGACTTGGGGTTACGGGAACCTTACCGGGGAAACGTGCCGATCGTATCTGGAGAAATCGGAGAAGACTTTACGTACTATTTTGCCGTGTCGGAACAGACACCGTCTGCTGTAGCGGTGGGTGTCCTCGTGGCCCCTGATCTGTCTGTTTTGGCAGCGGGGGGCTTACTGATGCAGATACTGCCGGATGCTTCGGAAGAGACCATCGCTGATGTGGAAAAAGGGATTGCCGAGTTGCCCCAGGTCACAAACCTGCTATTTCAGGGAGAAGACCCTGAAAACCTTTTGCGACGCGTTCTCGGTGACGACGTCAAAATCCTCTCCAGGCGCCCGGTCACCTTCGCCTGTTCCTGTAGCAAGGAACGATTGGGGCGCGTTCTGCTGTCTCTCGGAAGACAGGAATTGACGGATCTTCTGGAGGAGCAGGGTCATGCGGAACTGGTCTGCCACTTTTGTTCCGAACGGTACTGGTTTGATAGTGAACAACTGCGCGAACTTCGCGATTCTGCCAAGTATTGACTCTGACGATATGAAACGATAATCTTAATGACACAAGCAAATATCATGTATTCATATCGGATATGGAGGTGTTGGTGTGAGGGTTGTCGATGATATCACGCATCTGATCGGCGATACTCCTGTTGTGCAATTGCGCCGTCTTGTGGAAGACGGATCCGCTGAGGTGTTCGTGAAACTGGAGTGGATGAATCCGGGCGGCAGCGTGAAGGATCGGATTGCGCTGGGAATGATCGAAGACGGGGAGACGACAGGAAAGCTGAAGCCCGGCGACACGATTGTTGAACCAACAAGCGGCAACACGGGCATCGGTCTGGCGTTGGTCGCCGCAGCGAAAGGGTATCAGGCTCTACTTGTCATGCCCGATACGATGAGCGTTGAACGGCGCAGTCTGTTGCGGGCGTACGGCGCCGACCTGGTGCTGACACCCGGCGCCGAAGGCATGCGGGGGGCCATCGCGAAAGCGGAAGAGATCGCGGCGAGTTCTCCGAACACGCACTTCATGCCACAACAGTTCAATAACCCCGCCAACGTCCAGGTCCATCGGAACACGACTGGACCGGAAATCGTTCAGCAGATGGAAGGCCGGCTTGACGCTTTTGTGTCAGCAGTGGGAACGGGCGGAACCATCACCGGTGTTGGTGAAGTCCTGCGGCAACGTATACCCCGGTGTCAAATCGTGGCGGTTGAGCCCAAAGAATCTGCGGTTCTGTCTGGAGGACAGGCCGGTCCTCACAAGATTCAGGGTATCGGGGCGGGATTTGTGCCGGTCATTCTGAACCGGAGTCTGTTGGATCGAGTGCTGACCGTAAGCAGTGAGCAGGCTTTCGAGTATGCCAGAAGGATGGCGCGGGAAGAGGGGCTGCTGGTCGGCATCAGTTCCGGGGCGGCCGTTTTTGCGGCGTTGCAGGTCGCGAAGGAACTGGGACGTGGTCACAGGGTTCTAACCATCTCCGCGTCAAACGGGGAACGGTATCTGAGCACGGCGTTGTTTCAGATGGATTAATACGGGGGGGATACGCATGCCGGGAACGATCACCTCAGAGTTCCATACCGCAACGCATCCCCGCCTGCGGGAATTGGGAAAACGGACTCTGGTCATGGGCATTTTGAACGTCACGCCTGATTCGTTCTCCGACGGCGGACGGTATTTTGCCATTGAGCGGGCGCTCGCACACGCGCAGGACATGGCGGAGGCGGGCGCGGATGTGATTGACATTGGCGCAGAATCAACGCGTCCAGGTTACACTACCTTGACATACAGCGAGGAGTGGGGCCGTCTGGAACCTCTCTTGCCTTTGTTGCGAGAGAAGATTGGCCTGCCATTGTCGCTCGATACCTACAAGGCGCGAATTGCCCAACAGGCTATTGCCATGGGGATCGATATCGTCAACGATGTTTGGGGGGGCATGCAGGATCCTGCGATGTTCTCTGTGGTTGCCTCAAGTGAAGCTCCCTACGTCATGATGCACAACGCCAACGGCCGGGATCCGATCGACGGCGATATTGTGGACGTTGTCTGTGGAGACTTGTTGCATCAGATTGAACTTGCTTTGGACGCGGGAGTTCGGGAGGAACAGATTATCCTTGACCCCGGTATCGGTTTCGGAAAAACCATGGCGCAAAATTTGGCGCTGATCAATCAACTTGATAAAATAAAGGAACTTGGGTTCCCTGTGCTGGTCGGTACCTCGCGCAAATCGATGATTGGCCGGGTGCTGGATCTGCCGGTCATGGAACGCGTGGAAGGAACGGCGGCCACAGTGGCCATCGCCATCGCGCGCGGAGCGGACATCGTGCGCGTGCATGACGTCAGGGAAATGGCGCGGGTAGCCAAGATGACGGATTCACTGGTGCGCTAAACCATGAAAAAATGCACGTATTATATTTCGTTGGGAACCAATCTGGGTGACCGGGAACTGTTTTTGCGGCAGGCTCTTCGGGAACTGGCGATTCTGGACGGTACGTCTGTGGGCGCAGTTTCGGATGTATTTGAGACTGATCCTGTCGATTTTGCAGACCAGCCAAAGTTTCTCAACGCCGTAGTCGAAGTGCGCTCGGAAATGGACGCATTGGACATGCTGAGGGTTCTTGTCAGGATTGAACGCACCCTTGGCCGCGTGCGCACCGTTCGCTATGGCCCGCGCATTATCGATTTGGATATGCTACTTTGTGATGAAGCGGAAATAGACTTAACCCCGGAACTGATCATTCCGCATCCCAGGATGCACGAGCGGGCGTTTGTCCTTGTACCGCTGTCGCAAATTGCCCCTACACTCACGCACCCGCTCCTCGGCGCGACCATGCGTGAGTTGTGCGATCAGGTATGCGGAAAGGAGGGTGTTAAGTGGACTCCGATTTGTTTACGAGACGGGTGCGCGCCTACCGAAAATTGAAGCAACTCACGCAGCAGGAACTGGCCGCTGCCTTGGGCGTCTCCGTGGCGATCATCGGCGGCATGGAACGGGGCACTCGGATGCCCAGCGATTCGCTCATCCAAAAACTGATTACAGTGCTCGATGTGTCGCGAACTGAACTGGGTCTAGAGGGGATGGTGACAAGCAGGCAGGAACATGGGGGTGACTAACGATGGCGGCACTGGTAGAGCAGTTGAAACACTTGGGCGCTGTGCAGACTGCGCATGCGGTTGGCAGAGACCCGCTTACGATTGGCGGTGTGGCGCTTGACAATCCCGTCATTCTGGCGCCCATGGCTGGTGTCTGCAATCCGCCTTTCCGAATCTTGGCCAAGCGTTTGGGCGCCGGCATGGTCTGCGCTGAGATGGTCAGTGACAAGGCGCTTGTCCATCGGAATGAACGCACGCAGCATATGGTGCAGATTGTGCCTGACGAACATCCGGTAAGCCTGCAACTCGTTGGCTATGACAAAGAGACCATGGTTATGGCGGCCGAGCTGGTTGCCTCAGGAACAAACGCCGATATCATAGACATCAATATGGGCTGCCCAGTTCTAAAAATTCATAAAAATGGTTCTGGGGCGGCCCTTGCGAAAGATCCCTTCTATGCCGCAGAGATCGTCGACGCGGTTGTCAGACGAGTTGATCGTCCGGTCACGGTTAAGTTTCGCAAGGGTTGGGATGACGACCACGTCAACGCGGTTGAAGTCGCAAAGGCGGTGGAGGCGGCAGGAGCCCAGGCAGTAACCGTACATGGTCGCACGGCGAAGCAGATGTATGCAGGCAAGGCCGACTGGTCCGTCATCCGACAGGTCAAAGAGGCGGTGGCGATCCCGGTGATTGGCAATGGCGACGTGAATTCGCCCGAAGAGGCAGCGCGCCTGTTGCGCGAAACCGGTTGTGACGGCGTGATGATTGGGCGCGCTGCACTTGGGTATCCCTGGATCTTTCGCGAGATTGCCGCGTATCTCGCACATGGCGACATAATGGCGCCGCCAACCGCCGAAGAACGTATGGCCGTGGCCATTGAGCATCTGCACCTGCTCGTTGCCGACAAAGGCGAGTACATCGGCGTCCGGGAAATGCGCAAGCATGCGGGTTGGTACGTCAAAGGCCTGCCCGGATCAGCGCAACTTCGACAGGCGATCAATGAACAGGATTCCGTCGCGGGCATGGAGTCATTTCTGCTGTCCGTTTTGCGTTCACAGCGCATACAATAGGCATGGAGTGGTACACTACACTGGCTTGCCACGGGCAATGTCCACAATAAGGAGGGGTGCGGGGAACCATGCCTGTTCGGTCAGAAGGAATACGTTGACAGTCATCATGGGATGCCATATAATTACCGCAGATTCCGAGTCTATGGGAATGATCAAACACTGTCAGACCGTTTCTGACAGTTTTTTCGGGCTAAATGGCTGCTCGAGGGTTTGCGACAGATTCTAAAGGAGCGAATCGCATGTCTGAAAAGGAAGTTCTTCTCACACCGGCTGGTCTGAAGAAACTCGAGGACGAGTTGGAGCACCTCAAGTCGGTGAAACGAAGAGAAGTTGCCGAACGCATCAAAGTGGCGATTAGCTATGGGGATATCAGTGAAAACTCTGAATATGAAGATGCCAAAAACGAGCAGGCGTTTGTGGAGGGGCGCATCATCACACTCGAGAAGATGTTGCGCAATGCGCGCATTATTCACGAGGAAGAGGTGGATACCGGGGTGGTGAGCATCGGATCCACGGTGCGGCTGAGGGATGTCGCTTTTAAGGAAGACGTGGAGTACCTGATTGTAGGTTCGGCGGAGTCAGACCCTACGGACAACAAAATTTCAAACGAGTCGCCTGTCGGTAAGGCGCTCCTCGGGAAATCGGTGGGATCGCAGGTGGAGGTCAGCGTTCCGGCCGGAACCATTCGCTACGAGGTCCTGGAAATTCGCAAATAACGCGGAACGGTCGCCGACACAGTCGGCGATTGGCATTATGAGGGGTTGGAGTGTTGTGGATTTGACGGAAGAGCAACTGAGATCAGGGCGCGAATCGCCAGTTGCAGACATTGGGGAAGACGCGCTGAGTGTCAGACGCGCAAAACTGGAAGCTTGGCGAAAGCAAGGGGTGGATCCGTTTGGGTCGTCTTTTGTGCCCACCCACCGGTCTGTCGATGTGGTTCGCAACGTCGAATCCCTGACCAGAGAGGATCTCGCGGAACACAAAACATTTGTCACAATGGCGGGCCGTCTCATGACCAGACGCGGCCACGGCAAGGCTGGATTCGCCCATCTGCTGGATCAGGAAGGACTCATTCAGATATACGCCCGGGTTGACGACCTCGGCGAAGAGGCGTATGGGCAGTTTGAGATGCTTGATATCGGAGATATTGTCGGGGTTGAAGGGTATGTCTTTAAAACCAATCGCGGTGAAGTGACCGTTCACGTGGAACGCTTGACCTTGTTGGCGAAGTCTTTGCGACCGCTGCCTGAGAAATGGCACGGACTGCGTGATGTCGAGACCCGTTACCGAAGACGGTATTTGGACCTCATTATGAATACACAGACCAGGGAAACATTTGTCCTGCGCAGCCGGATCATTCAATCGATGCGCAGACATCTGGACGCACAGGGCTTCCTTGAAGTCGAGACGCCTACACTTCATACGGTGGCAGGCGGAGCGGCGGCCAGACCATTCTTGACCCACCACAACGCTCTCGATATGGCGCTGGTGATGCGGATCGCCCTCGAACTGCATCTGAAGCGGCTGATCGTCGGCGGACTGGAGCGGGTTTACGAAATTGGCCGCGTGTACCGCAATGAGGGAGTGTCCACCAGACACAATCCAGAATTCACCATGATGGAACTGTATGCGGCGTATATGGATTTTCAGGACATGATGACGCTGACCGAGGACCTGATCCGGCAGATTGCGCAGGATGTGTGCGGAACGACACAACTGACGTACGGCGGCCATGCGATCAGTCTCGGAACCCCGTGGCGACGGGCGCATATGGTGGACCTCATTCGCGGTGTCACTGGCGTGGACTTCTTCACAGTGGCGTCTGTGCAGGAAGCGCGCGACCTGGCGCGTCAACACAGTGTGGCGATCACTGCCACGATGCAATTCGGTCACATTGTCAACGAGTTTTTTGAGCAAAAAGTGGAATCGACATTGACTGATCCGGTGTTTGTCTTCGGACACCCCGTCGAAATATCGCCGCTCGCGAAGAAAAACCTCGACGATCCCCGATTCACGGATCGTTTTGAGCTGTTTATTCTTGGACGGGAGTACGCAAACGCTTTTAGTGAGCTTAATGACCCGATCGATCAACGTGAACGCTTTGAAGCCCAGTTGCAGGAGCGAGCACAGGGCAACGATGAAGCGCATGAAATGGACGAGGATTTCATCCTCGCGCTGGAATACGGGATGCCGCCGACGGGAGGCCTCGGCATCGGAATTGACCGTTTGGTGATGCTCCTGTCTGACCAGCCGTCCATCAGGGATGTGTTGCTGTTTCCGCTCATGCGGCACGGTGACTGAGCAGCACCCTGGGGTGTATCCGGAAAGTCTGTCCCGGAAAATCGATGGTTCCTGCCCGCCGGAATCGTATGCTGCGCCGCTTCTCAAACACGGCTGCGCCGAACTCGCCTCGGCACAGCATACGATTCCGGCCAAGCGGGTTTTTTATCCCGGTTGTTGGGGCTTTTACATCGGGCGCAGGATGCTATGCTGCCGTGTCTCCATCCTATTTTTTCGGTCTTAGAGTGCATCGTTAGAAAACACAGGTAAAGAGGTGTGTGGGATGACGTTGACTCGCATTGCGCACCGTAATGAATTCAAGAAAGCCCGTCGACAGTTGCCGTCGTTGGTGGGATTCTTTCGGACCGAGGACGGTGAGCCCGTCCATTGGGCCGCCCTGCAGCGTTACAAGGTCAATGGTCTGCTGGGGGCGCGCGAGTCGCCGGTCAGCGGAGAGGCGTTCAAATACTGGCTGTACGCGTACGTGCAGCGCCAGGCGGGCGTGCTGGTTGAGCGCAGACTTCCCTTCATGGAGCGCAGGACCGCACCCTATCCGGACGATGCAGACGGGCTCATCACCCGTTCGCTGCCGTTTCGCTTTGATCGGTATTCCGCAGAATTGGACCGGTACAAAGATCTCTATAAAGCATATGGTGCGCATGGCGCGGTCGGCGTATCCGGAATACCGCCGGAGGATGATGAGATGAGCGCCTACGTCGTCACGCAGCTTCCGGAGGTGCTGCGGCGCCGTTTCGACTATATCAGCGGCGACGAGCGGGCCGAGATCGTTCGGGACTGCGCCCGTCTGGCGGCGCTTGACGCTTTTTATCAGGCAAAACCCATGTTGCGAACGGAGTTCTTTGAGGATACATATGACCGCATTGCGGTCGATCTGGGGCACATGATCGAGGGGGTACTTGAGCACGACTGGAGTTCCGATGACGGCATAAGTGTGCATGAACGATTGCCCTTGGGAGCAGCGCTCGGTTATCCTGACGCCGCGATCGACATTCGCCTTGGCGACAGGTTGATCGAAATCAAGCCCGTCCGTCACGTTGCTGAGGAGGGCGCCTGCGATCAGATGCTCGCCTACTACCTCCTGCACGCTGCGGCGTATCCGGATCAGCCGATCCGGGAACTGCGTCTCTACCTGGCGCGCCACGCATCCTTTGCGGTGGCGTCGATCGAAGAGATCGCTGAACAGTTCCCGCTGTGGCAATTTGGCGACATGCTCTTTAATGCTGAGCGTGCATACATAAACGCGACACTGGAGCAAACGTTCGAGGAGTACTGCTGGAATCAGCGCGAGACCGCAGCCAACAGAGCCTGGGAGATGACTGATCTGATCTTCTCGATTGGCAGGCGGCTCGAACGCGCGGGACGCATCGGCGTAACGAGACTGGGCGAAACGCGCGAGGTTCCACATCTCGTTGAAACGGACCTTTTGAACGAAGAGGATCGCGACCTGTCCATCAGAGTGCAGCGCGCCCTAAAAGACGTGAGACTTGAGGCCGTGTGGGAGAACGCGTATGAGAAGCGCCGGGAGGATCTGTGCAAACAAGATGTGGAACTGAGGGCGGCGCATGAAGTTTGGCGTGATTTCGTTGAACGGCAGACGTCTCGAGCGTCAAGACTCGGTTGACGCCAAGCAGGAGCATTGGCCAGGACTGGTCAGCGCTGACCAGTTCGGATATCGGCCGTGGCTTGCACGACTAGCCGTTTCCATGTATAATAATAAACGTTCTGCGGAAGTGGCTCAGGGGTAGAGCATCGCCTTGCCAAGGCGAGGGTCGCGGGTTCGAATCCCGTCTTCCGCTCCATTTTGTCGATGGGCCTATAGCTCAGTTGGTTAGAGCGGCCGGCTCATAACCGGTTGGTCCCAGGTTCGAGTCCTGGTGGGCCCACCAGAGTCTATGTGCCCGTAGCTCAGCTGGATAGAGCGTTTGACTACGAATCAAAAGGTCGGGAGTTCGAATCTCTCCGGGCACGCCATGTTTTTCATGCACAGGGTCGCAGCAGCGCCATATGCGGGTGTAGTTCAATGGTAGAACTCCAGCCTTCCAAGCTGAGAGCGCGGGTTCGATTCCCGCCACCCGCTCCATAATGAATAAGGAATGTATAAGCCGACCTAATATTGGATCGGCTAGTATCCGTTTGGATTCAATAGGATTCTTGACAGTCGATCACTGCATAGGATACGATGGGAATGAGTTGTGGTATGCTTGGGGGGCGAGGACTTCTGCAGACTAGCGAGCCCATCGTGCCGCCAGAGTCTCACGTCGATCCTGAATCTCAGACCGATTCCACAACTCTGGTGCGAAATGCGGAGGTAGCCGTGGATCTGGCCATTCAGATGGCCAAGGACCAGTTGAGCTTCCAATTTTCAGCGTCCAGTAGCCTTGACGGCAAAATGGCGACTATCTTGGGATTTATGGCGGTTTTTGGCGTCCTGGTTCTTGGAACAAAGTGGAACGGATTCGTTGTGATCGGGTTATTTCCGGTGCTTTTGACCGTTGGCTGTTGTCTCGGAGGACTATTATACGGGAACTATGAGGCCGGTCCAGATCCCAAACAATTTTACGAGACAGTGTATGCGAGCGAACCAATAATTGCAAAGCAGCAACTGCTGAGTGAACTTCAGCGAGCCTTGATTGATAACAGACGCATCGGTACCAACAAGTCGGTTTGGCTGATGTGTTCAATAGTGGGAGTGCTTGTAACGCTTATTGCGGTGACAGTTCTATATCTCAGGTTAGGTGGTGGCTAAGATGACCGCTGATTCACGAAAAACGCCGATTAATGCATCTAGAGCTAATCGACCTGCTCAGAATATCGGTAAGCTGCCTGAGCCGAAACTCCAACAAATAGAGATCAAGAAGAGCTTCGTGCCGGTCATAAAGAAACGGGGCAAACTTCCAAGCTGAGAGCGTGGGTTCGATTCCCGCCACCCGCTCCAATTAAAGCGTTAACGCGGTAAAGGGATAAAGAGGAGGGCAATTATGGCTGATGACTACTATGAAATCGGGTGTCCCTTTTGTGGTTCTAATTTTACAAATTACATACCTGATAATGGTTTCTCAACAGCGTCATGCCCAAAATGCAGGCATGATCTCATCAGCACACGATCCCCTCGTATAATGTCATTCTGGGCAACTGATCTTGCTGTTATTGGGCATGTATTCCGGGGAAGTAATTTCGAAACTGCATGCCAATTCGCATCCGCGCCCGACGATTATAAATCGGGTGCCCGTGGTCGTTTGATGAAAGAGGGCTCTGAGACCCAGATTGATGATGAAGTACTGCTCGCTCTTAAACAGCTTTGGCCCACAGTACATTGAGTAGGCATGAATTGTCTTGCACACATCCCCTGCTTAACTACTTTGTCGACGGCGGGATTTCTCGTGTCGCGTGGTAGCTCGATTCTTTCACGCAAACCCTTATCACCGCATATTCTTTATGGCCTCACGACAATCACGCTCCAAACCGTCAAAAAGCAAGTTTGATCGGAGTTGTTGAAGTCGGGAAGTGATGCTCTTCATGTGATGGTTTTGGCTGTAGCCGCCGCCGGGTACTATAAATCGTTCAAATACATCTCCAGCCTGTTTTCTTATCTCGCACTCCGGTAGATACATCAAGTCCTCCTGCCAACCATTCATAAGAGCGACTATATCGTCATACGCAGACACTGAATCCTTGAGTGAAGCACGATTCGCAACACTGAAAATTATGTGCAACAGATGGCTTAAGGCGGCTTCGGCCCGTAACCTCCTGAATTCTAGGTCTCTTGCATCCATTCGGTCCTGAATCTCTGTAGCCCGCTTCTGTGAATCATAAGTCTCTTGCTGTATCCTCGTGGCCTCTTCTTGAATCGCGTTAGTCTGCTCCTGCAATTTCTCCGACCGCAACTGAGAGCGAAACGTCAGCCCGGCGAACACACAGGCAATGACCGCCACGCCAGCCGTTATAATGACAATCACCAAATTCACAACACCCAACCCACTCAACCCCCCATCCAAATCCTACCGAGAGTATGCTATCACAAAAGTGGGGTCCTCCGTCCACTCGCCACATTCCCCGATTTCAGGTATTACTCTATCAGGAGTGGGCGATAGGGACCAACGACCAATGAACACTTAAGCATTGTGATTTGGTTGTTTTACATTCTGTTCGTGCCCTAGATTCCAGAGCCCATGCTGCAAGACCAGTGCGTCCTTCTTACACTGCTAAATAGCATCGGTCTGATGATATGCACTAACTCCATCGCGGATTCTTTTTTCGTGATCCGCCTCGGATATTATAACCCCCTTGCCCATAGACGAAGTCGGCTGAAGAGACAAGCCATTAGTCGTTGTATCAACGTTGATCGCGAGATTAACGAGGCAAAGATTCTTAAGGGTTACGTTTTTGGTTATTGGCCCCCTTAACTTAATCCCTAGTTGGTTTAGGTTTATGTGATAGCCATATCTCCAAAGGTCCGCCTTTACTCGAACTGGGTAATCACGTGCGTCAACATCAAGTGCGATTCGACGGTCCCCTTGCCTAATCTTTATTCTCTTGAATCGGGATTCCAAGTCCCAAATAAGCGAGTCACTGGCAACCCATTCGTTATCAACGATTTCTGCTAAGAGTCGGTCGCAATCATCGTATAGGGTGGCACTTAGTGATAATGTTCCGTTCGCGTTTCTACCAAGGGCCAATAAACTCTGTCCATTGACGGAGAGAATAGAGCGACCGCCTACAAAGTCGATCCCCCCGCCTGTGACAACGAGGTCAGTTTGATTGATTGCCAGCAGCCCACTTGCGTACCCTTGTTGACTGTTAAACGGGTTTTGTTTCATGAATCGCTGTTCAGATTCCGAAAGTACCCCATCCGTAGCCATTCTGTGGCAATTAGGGCACAGTATCATCATGTCCTCTGTCCGAAAATGGTGCTCAACCTCATATGGCGTTATATGGTGATGGTCGTAAACTGGGAATCCACAGCGACAACAGCCAAACACAGCCTCTTGCCTTAATGCTAGCTTTACGTCGGGCGGTAATGGCGGACGATCTTGCGACATATTACACAACCCCCTATCCAAATTCTGCCGGGAATATGCTATCATCATAACAGAAAGAAGGAAGCAAATAAGGGTGAAAATCATGCGCACACTTCGGTAATCAATGGGGGTGCTTTTCGTGTCAGTATTTAATGCTTTAATAAGCCTTGGCACTTTTGCATCCGCTGTATTCACGGGGTGGATGGCATGGACAACTAAGCAAATGGTCACAGAAACAAAAAGTTCGCTGAAGATTAGTAGAGATGCCCTGGCTATAGAACAAGAAACGTTCAATAAAATGAATGATAGTTTGATTCCTGTGCTGGTACCAAATGTTTGTCTAGAATTCAACAATGCTTCTGGGATCGGATTTCGCTATTCTATAACTATTGACAACCACGGCCCTGGTGTTGCTTTTATTCAAGAAATCAATGCTAGAGACGAAATTGACGTTTCGAGGTTGTATAACAACAATCTGAGGACGGCGGTGGTGCAGCCCGGTACGCAGATTCGCGGGTCAATCATAACAGGTAACTCGGAAATATTTAGTAACAAGGACAAACAATACGTGAGTTCTTGGTCGCTTTGGTATACGGATGTTTATGGGCAATGGTTTCGAAGCACTGTTTTCATTAAATATCAGAATAGCGGGATGACCGAAGAAGGTGAGTTTGCAGCCGCTGACGTTATAGGAAGGGAGTTTTATAGAAATGTGATTCCTTGTTCTTTAACATTTGAAGTGAACAAGCAAACCTCCTCCTTAGTTACACAACAAGAAAATGGTAGGGCGGTTATTTATAATCCTGATGCGGTTGATTTTTACCTACCATCAAAAATTCAACATAAAATAGGACGGGAATATGAAGGTTCAGGGGTGACCGGAAACAGGCCAGTGTTTTTATTAGACATATCTTTTTGGGCGCTGGAATGGCCGTGTTTTGAATTGAGAGTAGAAAACCATACTCCGTTTATTTTGACGAAGGCCAGATACCTCAATAATGACGGTACTGTTAAGAAACTTGATGTATACATATGGGCGAAGGAAAACTTTAAACTCTCACAATTTGGGCGTTTTAATTTTAGGACGTCTCATCGCATAGGAAGCTTCCCGGCGCTTGGATTAGTCCAAACGGCGGACATGGACAATAAATTATTGGAATTGTATGAATCAGTGTTGAGCCAGCTTAAAATATGAGGAATTTGTGTTCTTTGCATTGGCCCAAATTTTATAGTCGCTTATTTCAACCAGTAGTACCTCTATCCTTCTCGCCTCGATAGGCATTTATTAGCGCCGCTTGCTTTCTCTTCTCGCCACATTCCCCCGATTTCTGGTATTATATCATTAGGCAAGGGGGCGCAACATGGACGCCAAGTATCAACGACGGCTAGAACTAACCTGGACCAATAAAAACAAACGACTGCTCGCACAACCAGACGGCACCTACGAATGGGTAACCCCCGCCGACTACCGCGTAGCAGAAATACGACTACTACAACCCACCGAAACACACGGCGACAACCCAAACGACAACCTGCTGATACAAGGCGACTCCCCATATGCACTACAAAGCCTCAAAGATATGCCGCCATGCAAGAGAAACCCAACTACTGACACTCCCCAAAAGAGCCGTCTGGAGGAATGTATGATATATGACCGTTAACCCGATTCCGTGGACCGATGTTGCCACCGCTTGGGGCACAATATTCGCGGCCGTAGCTACTGTAGCTGCAGTAATTGTGGCATTGTATCAGTCTCATCGTGCTATGACAGAGACGTCAAAAGCAAGAGAGGATCTTTTGCAGGCAAGAAAGGATAAACTGACTCCGTTGGTGTTTCTAGACTGGGGGTATACATATGGTTCTCCCAATGTTCAACCGGGCATGAATGGTCAACCATATGGGGCCATTTTAAATAGTCTTAGTTTTGGCGTGACAAATGTAGGGGAGGCAAGCGCGTTGAACGTTTGTATTGAAGTTGAGAGCTATGGGAAGACGGAAGGATTATATAGCGATAATTCCGTATCAGCCGTGATTTTGGATAACCCACGCATCCATCTCGTTGGTGGAAAAAGCGAGAGGTTGGTGATAAGGTTTAACAATAATAGAATTGACCTTCCAGTTACGTTGAAGATTAGATTGACGTATTGTTCAGTTTTAGGCGAATGCTATGAATCGAAGTGGTATTCATTTGACCCGCAAAACGGGGTAAAAATTCCGATAAAAGGGTTTGAAATTCCGAGCAAAGCAATCACTGGCTGATTTGTATACCATGACCATTCCAAACCAAAGGAAAAAGAATTTTCTAATTACATAAATGGTGCTTACTTAGGCCATTCTCCAACAACAGGCGATGACGGCCACGGCAAGTGTGATTATGGCAACCACAAAGGTCAAAACACCCGCGTGACCGTTCAACCAAGTCCAGAAATCCGGCGCAACTGTATGCACCCCATGCGACATACACAGCCCCGGCACACTTGCCGATTTCAATTTATGGATGTAATTGGATATCGCAAAAGGTGAGGATGCCCATATCGCAGTACTCTTAGTTTTGGAGATGTAAAAAAATTCATGTGACCACTAAGCAAAATACCAACATCAGATGAATGGAAGTCTCAAATCTTTGTTTGGAAAACGAAATCTAGTATGACGATTCGTAAATATTGATGTTATAGGGGAGTTGTGATAGTCTGGGCGTAGGAGGCGAACCCCAATGCCCTTTCTGCGTTCTAAATCGCAACTTGAGGTTACCAAAGAGCAGCGTGCAATCCTTACTCGCGTCGCTGGATCCCGCACGGATCAAGCTCGTCGTGTGGAACGAGCACGGATTCTGTTG
>JAJZCB010000158.1 GCA_021846285.1 Bacillota bacterium | reverse complement strand
CTCGAGTTTTTGTTTCTTAGTCAAAGCGCGCGCTTCCAGATCATATGAGAAACATTCCTGCTAAGCCCTGGCATAGCGGTATACGCCTTTAACGTTTTGAGCGAGAAACTGGCCCTTTGATGTTGCCGCTTTCATCTGATCAAAGACCGCCTGCGGCACATCATAATAGTTGTAAGTTCCTCCGTTCTTGAATTCGACCTGGAGAACATGCCCTTTTATATCGTACCGGTAGCGAGCGATGTTGGAAGAGTCTGGTGTTTCAATCCAATCAGTCCAATTCATGATTTATCTCCTGCGTGTTATTAGCATCGGCATCATATGTTTCAGTCGTTTTGTGCTCATAGTAAGGGCTTTGTTTGCGCCACTGTCGCATGACGATCGTGTAGTCCTCTTTATCTAGCTGTCTTGGCACGGCCCATCCTCCCTCGTCTTCATAGCCTTTCGTGGGATCACCACGAACAGCGACGTTTGGATCTCTGCTGTCGGGCCATCGATTCTTGCCCGGCGGGTCAATCAGGGTTCGCATTGGCAGGCTGACGGCCTCACCGACAATAATCGCCTCTCCCGTTCGGAGTATCGGAAGCATATCGAACAGCCCTTTGAGATTGTCTGAAGCCGCCCCTGTCACCTGTCCACGGTCGATGTCATTGGCTAGGCGCATGGCGAAGATCGTGCCGCATTGCGAGAGGATGGTGGGATCGATCTCCGACGGGCGTTGGCTCACGATCATGACACCCACGCCATACTTGCGGCCTTCTTTTGCAATACGTCGCACGGCACTAGATGCCGCGCCGACATGCTCCTTCCCCAAGTATGCATGTGCCTCTTCTAGCACGAGCATTAGAGGGCGCAAACGTCCACCTTCGGGAAGGTTCCTCGCCCAAAAGAGAGCGTCGTAGAGAATACGCAGTAGGGCGCCGATGAGGTCGTTCAGCACCGCTGGGGGGATGCCGGACAGATCCAGAATTGAGATGGGCGCGGGACTCCCTAACCATTCCTTGAGCAGTGCGTCCAAGTCTTTGGTAACAGTCCCATCAATTCCGGGTCGCCACTCACCGGGATTGAAAAGGAAGGAGAACTGCGGGTCGCGGAGCTTGGAGCCGAGCACCGCCAGTTGCTGCCGAATGTTAATTGAGTCTCGCCCCCAATTTACTCGTTCGTTCGCCGGTCCGGTGGTCTTGACCGTACGGTACAGCGGGGGCGTTACCAACATAGCATCACCTGGTTGCACCGGGATCCCTTTATCGTCAAGTACGTAGGCCGACTCCACTTCATCGGCCGCACCGCCGGGCTTTGGAATGATAGTGCGATGTTCTCGTTGGTGGAGGTCGAACCAGAGCTTATGAATGCAGAACGGCACGGGTGAGTCCACAGTTAGTCTCCCTGCGTCGACTTCTTCGCGCGCCTGATTGCGTAACGACTCGCGCTTAAGCACTACGATGGCGTCAGCAACGGCCGCCATTGCCTCGTCGCTAAGATCTCCGAAAGACAGCTTCATGAGTTCGTCGAAGCTAAGAGCCCAGAAAGGTATCTGTAGGGGCTTTTCACCCTTCTCCTCGTTAGCGTCTATTGAAATCCGGAACACGGAGGATCTGTCGGCCAGCGCTTTCGCATACTCACCGTGAATGTCCAAGACAACGATGCGTGCAGAGGGATAGCGAGCCGGCTCCGACAGCGAGGTCAAGAGGCCGGCAACAGTCGTCGATTTGCCGGCGCCTGTGGTACCGACAACCGCAGAATGGCGAGTGACAAGCTTGTTTATATCGACGAGCGCTGGGATCGACTCTGCACTAGCCAAGTGACCGACCGTCACAAACTCAACCGGATCACCAGGTCCGTATATTTCCCGAAGATCCTCCTCGGTGACGATATGCACGGCGTCATTAATGGTGGGATGCTGTGAAACACCTCGCTCGAATTTTCCTCCGCGACCTCTTTCGCCAACCAGTTGCACTTTGAGCCATTGGTTGCCCCACGGTTGAAGGTCGCCTTCCGCCTTTGGTGCGGCGCCCGCTCCGACCTGAGAGACGATTCCAAATAGCGACGTATAGCCCAGCGGAATACGGACAAAGCTTCCGACCTGGCCAATCCGGTATGATTCGCCCTTGTAAAAACACAGTCCGGTGGCTGTTTCGCTCACCAGCGAGACACTCACTGAAGTGCCGGCCACATCCTGCACAGTCCCAATGAGAGTCGGATCACGGCGCATTGCCAACTCCCTGCTCGATATCCCGACTGGAAAGCTGATGTGCCAACAAACGCCCAAGCGCAGCAAAATCTCCGAGGAGCCATTTGCAACGGTCCGCAGGGGCTGTAGTGCGGGTACCAGGCACATCTGTTGCGACGGCAATTGAATAAGCGGGGTTCTCGTCTTTGACTGCGCTACCCCAAGGACGATCAATGGTTCCAACAACCCCTCCATCCGCCGCCAGAAGTGTTAAATTGGCGTGCCGCTTTGCAAGCTCAACTCCTTTTGGGACATTGTCGCGATCATTGAAGATCATCCCTAGACATGCTGCGTTAGGGTTCCCTGATAGGCCCTGCGCGATAACAGCGTTGATGTGCTCATCGCCGAAGGAGTAGCCACAGGTGATAAGGACGCATTGGTTTGAGCGCAGGAACACCCGCAACCGGTCAAGCATGGCGTAATACGGCATTTGTCTACTTTGATCGTACTTGAGATGCGATGGATAAATTAGGAGTTGCTCTCCCCCGACTTCGTCGCGGCTCCGCCTAATTTTCTGTTTGGCAGTCATCCACCAGTTGATGGATCCGTGTATCTTCCAGAGTCGCGCCCAACGTGGAGGCAGGTCGTCCTCTGCCATCGAGTCAAGATCCAAGAACGCGCTGTCAGAACCGACAAACCCGTCAAAATAAGGGACAAGCTGCTCTTCCATAGCTTGTTCCAGCGAAAGATCGTAGTTGGTTGTGTAGATCTCAACCGGCCTGTCTCGCGGAATAGCCTGAATCCAACTCGCGAGCACGTGGTAAGGCGTATCGCTCGTGGGGAGAGGCTTGCTGACTATCTCGCGTATTTTCTCGCAGATAGCACGATCGAGATTGACGAGAATATCGACAGAGAAGCCATCAATCTCGTCTTTCATACCTCTTCCGCAAAGTGATTTTAGTGTCCGAATATGGCCGAGAACGTCTTCAACCGTCGGCGTTAGGATACCGCGCGCAGCTACCCGGTCCCAAGTAGTCTGCGCATACACTTTTAACTTAGCGTCCTTATCTAGATGGCCTTTGACCAGTTTTGTTAAGCCGGCTATTTCAGGGATAAGCGGTCTTCCGTCATTGCCATTAACGGACAATGAACAGCCAGCACCGATAAAGAATCCGACGCGCATTTTGTTCGGAGCAAGGCGCTGTAAAAGGTCAGTAGTCCGGCGATAGGGACAATGCACCGACCCGGGGGGCGCGGGAGGGCTCGGCGTTGAAGATTCGGCGCCTGTCATTGGGTGGGTCGCAGCTGGCAAGGTAGTGTTAGGTGCGGCTGCATCTGGTTTCTCTTCTTTCATCAGGCTTGCCCTTCAGAGTCAGACTTGGGAGTGTCGAGCAATGGGAAGTCCAAGCCGTCGATTTCTTGCAACGACTTCCCTGCAATGCCCTGCAAATCTCCATACATCCCCACCGTTGCTCCCATCACCCGCTCGATTTGCTGTTCACGCTTGGCCCACTGCTTCATGATCACCTTGCGCTCTTTGTCGAGGTTCTCCTGCATGCTCGAAAACGCCTCGACGATGGCTTCGACACGCAACCGGAAGCGTGACCCGGTCAGGTATTGGTAGACCATCTCGGTTTTGGTTTGCTGTCCTTCCGAAACCTGCCGGGCGGTGCTGATCTGCAGCAGCGTATGGCGCAGTATCGTCGCCACGGGCAGCGCCGCGCGTGGGTGTGTCACCCAGACGCCGTCGATCACGTCGAACGTCTCTACACCCTTCGGCAAGGCTTGACTGACCAGTACTGAGACTTCGGCCTTCGCGGTGCGCTGATCTTCACGCAGCTTGACCAGCCAGCCATCACTCCAGTTCTTGGTGCGTTTGGACTCCCAGAGGATGGTGCCGCAGGGTTGACCACCCT
>JAJZCB010000003.1 GCA_021846285.1 Bacillota bacterium | reverse complement strand
ATGACCCATGGAGTCTGTCTGAATGTAGGCGGGCTCCTTTCCCGTCATTTTCGCAAGAATGAGTCATGAATTCCAGGTGACAATGTCAGTGGGAAAAACGCCGACAGACAATGCAAGCAGCAACAACCATGGCGTATATGGGGATGATCTTCGGGGATTTGAGAGTTTGACATGAGTGAATGCATCGCCAGGTATCACATCTGTTTTTAAGAGACGGTTTTGAACGTTTCTCAACCCACGAAACTCCAGAGGCTCCTGAACCGAAGTGTAGAAATGCTGGGCAAACCAGGCCCCAGGCCACATATCGCCGCCCTCATTATTGCGGATAGCAACAATCAGTCCTTTGGCCGAGCGTATTTGCCCGATTGCCTTGGTAAATTGCGTATACAGTTGCGGATCTTGTTGTATACTCATCGTGGGAATCACCATCCAGATGATCCCCGAGTTCAGATGGCGGATCTGGATGGATTTGTTTGTGCTCTCATTTGCATAATATTGAATCTGTGGAATCAATGGAAGTAAATTGTTGAAGAGATTAGGCCTCTGTGCAAAGAAATCGGTCCACAATTTTCTGAGCTTTTCCTCGCCGTAAACAGGCACAGCGATATTTTGCACACGTAGAGAAAGCGGATTGTACAGAGCCAGCAGTTCCGGCGATAATGACCGCGTCGTGAGCAGGTTCAGCGTCTGAAAACTCAGGGGACTGAAATGGGATAACGGACCAGCGGGATGATTCAGGATGTCGCTGGTGGGATGTCCATCAACGCCCTCAATAATCATTCCGGATTTAATGAGGGGATTTCCCGGCGCTTCTGCTACCACGACCTGATTGTCTACATAGTGTGTCAATATGAGCGGCCCGTATAATGGCGGCAGTGGGGCGCCAATGATCCCGCAATGCGCGTCATGCAGAGTGAATATCATGTCGCTGATCACCAGAAAAAACGCAGGCCAGGTCTTTGCAGCCAGCGCCTGGGGTTCATAGACGTTCTTTTCATGCTCCCAGTTGACCGACTTGATTTGAAAGCTGGGATAGTGAGAGTTGAATATGCCCCACACTTTTTGAAACACAGCGCGTTTTTCAGCATGCGTAGGGATGCCGACAGGCTTCACGTTTGCCAGATTCAGATGAGATTGACCGCTATTCTGACGAAACAATGCAAAAGTACCGGTGAACGCCGCGAGTAGGAGAAGGCCCATTGCCATCGCCCACTTCCATACTTTTCCCTTGCCCATGTTCCACGCCCATTTCTCTGGCCCCATGCCAGTGTGATACTGTGGAGCTGCTTACGGATTCTGTGATGGCAAGTCGACCGTATGCCTCCATCCGCGTTTCGACCACTTTACGGAAGGAACATTCTATAAAGTGATTTTATAGGATACAATTCTCCGCACAATTAAGGAATCCTCTCTTGACGCATTATTGATAATCGAAGACTAATGAATCTATTCACTGGTAAGTAGTTGTACTGACTCTTGCGAACGGGAGGAATGGGAACAATGGTTGAACTTCCATCTAAATTCCTGGGGAACAGAATACTTGTCCGCCCCCTCACAACAAACGGAGTAACGTTGAGCTTTTGGGCAGATACCGGAGGCTCAATGCTCGTTGAGCCCGCGGCTGTCATGAGAGCGCAACTGCCAGTATTCAGAGAGGTGTCTCCCGAAGGGGAATTTGACGTCGTTCGATTCCCCGAGTTTCAATCCATTGCGTCAATACCAGAAGGAACTAAACTGAATCGCCTGAAGGTGCGGCAGGATCCCCACGGTGACGCCGATGGCGTTCTTGGTATGCCCTGGTTTGCTGATCGCGTGTGGTTATTTGATTATTTGGGTGAACGTTTGATGTTTGCCGCTGGCGACGAATTCAGGCCTTCGGCCGACCACACATGCACATTAGGCTTTCTGACCGACGCCAATGGTGTCAGGCAAATTTCCTTTCCTCGAATCCAGGCAACTGTTGACGGAGAAACAATTGATTTTTTGTTTGACACCGGCGCTACTTTACTACTGTCTGATGAAGCGATGAAAACATTAAATGACGAACTTCCACAGACAAGAGGCGCCAGTTTTATCACAAATTCAATTTTTGAAACCTGGAGTACTCGTCACCCAGATTGGCTTGTGATTGACAATGCGGACACCCTTTTGAATGAGTCCATTATTCGGGTTCCGATTGTCAGGGTCGGTGGGTATGATGTGGGGCCAGTCTGGTTCACTCGGCGTGCTGACCGCCACCTTATTTATTTTTCCCAGTGGATGGACAAGCCAGTCAACGGAGCGCTGGGAGGGTCGGTGTTTAAATACTTTTCCATATTCGTTGATTACCCCAAAGCCTTGGCTCAATTTAAAGTCAAATAACGATTGCGGGATGCGTCCGTTATCAAGTAAACGGGAGTTTAAGGGGGGTGTCTCATGCCGCGTCGTATGGTAATGCCAAACATTAGCCCCCTGCCGACGCCTTCACCTGATATACTGGTGGGCAGGATGAATGCGAGGAGGTGCGCCCCATGCATGCGCGCAGTGACAACGTGATCGACGAGTACCACGGCTGGCGAGTCGCAGACCCGTATCGCTGGCTGGAAGACGCAAAGTCAGCCGAGACGCAGCAGTGGATCGCCGAGCAAAACGACGCCACGCAGTCGTTTGTCGGCGGCTCGCTGCGGGATTCACTGCGGGAGCGATTGACGGAAATCTGGAACTATACGAAATACGGCGTTCCGGAGGAGGCCGGCGGACGGTACTTTTACACTCGCCTGGAGGGGTTGCAGAATCAGCCTGTGCTGTGCCTTCAGCAAGGACTCGACGCGGAACCGGAAGTGATCGTCGATCCCAACACGTTGCGCGAGGACGGAACGGCGGCCCTGACAGGGTTCGAGTGCAGCCGCGACGGCCGCCATGTCGCCTGCGTGGTGTCTCAGAGCGGGAGCGACTGGCAGACGATCTACGTCTATGATGTAGATGCGCGCAGAGAGCTGCCGGAGAGGCTGGACTGGTGTAAATTTACAGGCATCGCGTGGCATCCGGACGGCGGCGGGTTCTATTACACCCGTTTTCCCGAGGTGGACGCGGACGCGCTCTACGGGGCGGCCAACCGCCAGCAAAAGGTTTTCTTTCATTCCCTCAATACAGCGCAAGCAGAAGACGCGCTCGTCTACGAACGCCCCGATGCGCCGGATCTCATGTTCGATCCCCATGTATCGGACGACGGCCGATACATCTATCTGCTCATCACGGAGGGCACGGACCCCAGAACTCGCGTGTATGTGCGGGAGATTGACAGCGCGGAGCCCTTCGCGCGCGTGCTTGACGCGTACGATGCCATGTACATACCGGTCGGCAACAACGGCTCGCTGTTTTACGTACACACGGATTGCGACGGACCGAGGGGGCGGATCGTCGCCATCGACATTGAAAAGCCGGAGCCGCTTCACTGGCGTGAGCTGATCCCGGAACGGATCGATGTCATAGACTCCGTGCGCATCGTTGGCGGTCAGTTTGTCATTGTCTATCAGCAGGACGCGCATCATCTGGTGCAATTTTTCCATCTGGACGGACGCCTCGCAGGCGAGATTGGACTTCCGGCGGTGGGTTCTGTGCTTGGTCACTCGGGAAAACCGGAAAACAGCGAACTGCTCTTTGGCTTCACGTCGTTTCTCTATCCATCCCAGCCGTTTCGGTACGATCTGACGACCGGCACATTGAGCGCGTTCCAGAAGGTGGACGTTCCGCTTGATCTGTCGCAATACGAGACGCGTCAAGTATTTTTCCATTCCAAGGACGGCACGCGCGTGCCGCTGTTCCTGATGCACAAGAGGGGGATCGCACTCGACGGCTCACATCCGACGCTCCTCTACGGTTATGGCGGATTCAACATCAGCCTCACGCCGGAGTTTTCCGTCTCGCGACTGGCTTGGCTGGAACGCGGGGGCGTGTATGCCGTGGCCAATCTCCGCGGCGGCAGTGAATACGGAGAAGAGTGGCACAAGGATGGGATGTTGGACCGCAAGCAGAACGTCTTTGACGATTTTATCGCCGCTGCGGAGTGGCTGATCGACCAGGGGTACACGCGATCTTCCCGCTTGGGGATCATGGGCGGCAGCAATGGCGGCCTGCTGGTCGCCGCAAGCATGCTGCAGAGACCGGACTTGTATGGGGCGGTCGTCTGTCAGGTGCCCGTCACGGACATGCTGCGCTATCACAAATTTACGGCGGGGCGCTTCTGGACGTCGGAGTACGGAAACGCCGAGACCAGCAGGGAGGCGTTTCGGACGGTCTACGCCTATTCGCCGCTGCATAATGTGCGTTTGGGCGCGGTGTATCCGCCGATCCTCATCACGACCGGGGATACGGATGACCGCGTCGTGCCGATGCACGCCATGAAATTCACGGCGACGCTGCAGGCCGGAGCCGCAGCCGGAGCGAATCCGATCCTGCTGCGGGTGGAGACAAGCGCGGGCCACGGCGCCGGAAAGCCTGCCTCGAAGGTGATCGCAGAGGCGGCCGATCTGTACGCCTTTTTGCTGACGGCGCTGGACCGCGCAGAACTCGTGTGATCGATCGCGCATCGTGGTTGGAAATCGATAATCGATTTGACTCCACTTGTTTTGTGCTGTATTAACAATGGTAGGGTGTTTGCTATGGTGGGAGTTGATGCACATGGCAACTGTGCGGTGCAAAGTGTGCGGAAGGACGCTGCGGGATTCCGATAGCACACGTCGAGGGATTGGGCCTTCGTGCGCCAAACACTACCCTCCTATTCATCTTGCCGAGCATACGTTGGACTCCATTCGGAAACAAACCGATGATGCTTACGCAACGGCGCGGGCGGCACTGCGTGAAAAGCGCTTTGAGCCCAATCCCTATCTTAGTCTATATTTGGCGCATCTGAGTATCGAGAAAATGATCAAATGTGTAATCTGGAGTCGAATCAAAACCTTTGAACACGGTCATAACCTGATTACTCTATTGGAGAGAGCCATTCCCGACGAGACTCCGCCGCAATGGATGATGGACTTCCTTTCGGAACTCAACAACTTTCAGACAGCAGGGAAGTATCCAATCGAAATGGAGAAAATCACGAATCGCACGGATGATACGTTTATCCAGAGTGCAACTTCTAACATGGAGGGGGTATTGGCGTGGCTATCAACCAAAGTGATTTAACGAACTGGGGCAAGACCTATCTTACACGGCTTCGCGAAACCATGCAGGTTGAATCGGTGTGGCTTTTTGGATCAAGAATTCGAAGCGACGCAACAAAGGACAGTGATTTAGATGTCGCGGTTGTCTCCCCTGAGTTTGATGAACATTTTTCTGCTGCGTCGCGAAAATCAAATTTGGCGTTATGGGGTTTAGGGGTTCCTTGCGACATTGAAATCCATGGATTGGGCGTTCGGGATTTTCGGCAAGGTGGAATCTTGGTAGAAGAAATATGCCGTTACGGTATACAAATCACATGAGAAACGCAGCAGTTGACCGCTGAACCTCCCCAAAGGCCCCCGCCTGGGGCTTTACGGTGCTGTCAGATAAGCTCTCAAGTGGGTTTTGCGCTAGAGATGGGTTCGTCTGTGCAACGGACCACCTCTGGCGCGGCCGGACGTAAACCCAACTTCCACACACTTACACAGGTATGCGGTGTTCGGTGTGCGCAATGCGCAGCCCGCAACGCATTCTGTCCGCATGTAGTGTCCTCAGTAGTTGCGCAGCCTTCTCACAGGCGACGCCAGCAGCCATGCCGATGATCCACACAGCCCGCAGACGGCGATGACGAGAGTCGGACGAATGCCGAACCACTCTCCAAACAGCCCTCCCAGCAGACCGCCGCTGAGCGCCAGCGTGGCGGTCGTGAGCTGAAACCCTGCGTTGACGCGCCCCAGCATGTCATCGGATGCGCGCATCTGGCGCAGGGTGAGCCCATAAACTTCGTAGATCACCCCGGTGAAATCTCCGAAAAATTGCGCTCCCATCAAGCAGGCGACCGCTCTCCACAGCGGACCGCCTGCAAGCGGGATGAGCAGGGCGGCAAGCGCGTTGGCCTGCAGCGAGCCGATCAGCGTGACGCCCAGTCCAAAGCGGCGAATCAGCCTGGCGCTGACAGCGACGCCCGCCAAGGCGCCGATTCCCCCCATGGTCACAGTGACGCCAAACAGCGCTGGAGAGAGGCCGAGAGTGCGAATGGCAAACAGTGTGTAAAGGGGGCCAATCATGCTTCCAAAGAGAGCCAGGATCGCTTCGGTGGCCAACAGGGCCGTCAGATAAGGGTCGTGGATGATGACCCGCAGTCCATCCGTCATGTTCCGCAGCCAATGTGTGGTCTCCGGGGCCGCCTGTCGCTGCTGGATTTCCGGTGTGCGAATCCGCCAGACGAGCACTGCCGAAATCAGATAGGACAAGGCGTCAAATGCAATCGCAAAGGGTGCCGTAAAGACCTGAACGAGCCCGCCGGTTACACTCGGTCCCAGTATTTCCGCCACAGACGCGCTGAGTCCCAGTTTGTTATTGGCGTCCGGGAGCAACTCGCGTGTGACGAGCGAGGGAACATAGGACTGATACGCTACTTCAAAAAACAGCGCCAACGCACTGGCGCAACCGGTGACGACGAGCAGCAGCCACAGATGCAGCAGCGAAAACAGCGCTGCCGCAGGTATCGTCAACAGCAGCAGGGCGCGCAGGAGATCCGCCGCAATCAGAAACGGCCGGCGTCGCAGGCGGTCGATGAGTGCGCCGGCCACGAGTCCAAGCAGCAAAACTGGCGCGCTTGCAGCGATTCGCAACCAGGCCATCGCGAGCGGGCCCGCGCCCAGTATCATCACGGCTGTAAGCGGAATTCCCTCCCGACTGATTCTCGATCCGACTTCGGAAATAATCTGGCCCAGCCAGAGTTTCCGGAAATCAGGGTGCTGCCGTAGCCCTTGTTGAAGGTGTCTTTTTTTCATATGAATGTAGGGGCCCCTGTTCCTGCCAATCGGTGGGCCGAGATGGGACGCAGCGTCGCCTGCACTATATCTGATCCGCAGCGTGGGCGTGGGGACTGGTTGCGCGACTTCATGCTACTGTGTCAACTGTGTCGTGGGCGGCATCGTCATCGCGCAGTGTCAGCTGGGATCTGAACACAAATTAGAAAAACACCAAACACGCGACAGCACTGTATGCGTCTTTTCGGCTCAACCATGGCATGTGATTGTAAATATTCTCAAAGACCTTCGCAGGTCCGTGAAGGTCAACGAATCAGATGCTGAGCAACGAAAAGACTGTCATTGTGCGCGCGCTCCTATGGCCGATCTGATGATAGCCCAATCATCATACCACAATTTCTTGCCGTTCATGTTCCGGTCATTGCTGTTTTGTTGTTTTGAACTTGCAATCGCGCTGTACAGATCTTATGCTTCTTCCTCCGACTGTGATGGTTCGCCAACCGCGAAACGAATCACTTCGGCGGCAAATCTGTCCGGTTCCTCTACATGGATAAAATGACCGCTTTCCTCGAACACGACCAATCGAGTGTCAGGCTTGGCTGACAGAAAGGCGTGGATTTGGTCAGCGCTCAGGACATGGTCGAATTGACCCTTCAGAAGGAGTGCGGTGTGAGGGGCGGAAACTATGGTGTCCAAAAGGGATGCAAAAACGCGTTCCTCCTGGTACAATCTGCGCTGGTGAACGCCTGCTCTTTCCCAGTATTCCAAAGGGAACGGGGAGTTCTCGATCAGGTGCTCAAAAAAATCTTTGTCGCTCCCATGCACATAGAGGCTGTTGCGTCGGGCGCCCAACCCATTCGTCAACTCAGTAAACGCATGCCATACCGTGGATGTCTCTTCGTGCGCAGGTGAAAAGGCCGCTGCCAGACAATGCAGTGCTTTCGCGCTGTCTCCCAGTGCGCCGTACTCAAGGGCTGCTCCCCGCAAGAGCGATCTGGCCGCCAAATCCAGGTCAAACACCGAGTTTTCAAATATCAGACGTGTGACGGAACTCGGATACGTACAGGCATATAATAGACCCAGGTAGCCCCCGAACGAATGCCCCAATACGGTCCATCGCTCAATATCCAACTGTTCCCGGAGAGACTCACAGTCCTCAACCAAGTCCATCAGTCCGAAGCGATCTTCAGCCGTTATTGGAGATGAGCGAAGAACACCCCGTTGATCGAAGGCAACCAGCCTCAGATGCCTGGACAGGCGCTCACCCTGGTGAAGCACGAAGTCGTACGAGCCAGTGCCTGGTCCGCCATGCAAATATAACAACGCCAGTTTCGCCTTATCGCCGATGTCCTCCACGTACAAATCCGTTCCTCGAACTGAGTATGTGCCGCCCATGGTATTCCTCCTGAGACGCAATGCACTTCTCGTCATTATCGCATTGGAACGACGGGTACGAAAGCAGTGCTTGCGGCAGACCGATCAATGGGCCCACTTGCGAATAGGCCGCAGTCGCCGTGTTGATCGCGCCGAATTTGACTCGTTCAAAAGCTATTGCATTTCCATTGGTTCGGAGTAGTATGGGTGTGGGGCGTGGAGTTTCGTCTTCCGCCATATCTGGTTGCAGAGGTTGCCGATGAGGAAGGCAGGATGTTCGCCAGACGTTTTGCATCATTATGTTGACAGGGAGGGTGGCCCATGTCGGTGCAACTCAGGGATTCAACTGCCATTTCGGCAGAGTTGATTGATAAGTTCAGTAAGGACCTGAAAGACCAACCTAATAATCGGACCCTGATGAACGCGGTCAAGAAAAATGGGATTAACGCCGTGGCCATGAATCAGGACGCGGTTGTGGACATGCAATACACATTTTCCGATGAGATTGAGACAGGCCCGATCACCCATCAAAAGCAGAGCGGGCGCTGCTGGCTGTTTGCGGGGCTCAACACGCTGCGCGTCAGGGTTGCAGAGCGGTGCAATCTGAAGGAGTTTGAACTGTCGCAGAATTACCAGATGTTTTGGGACAAATTCGAGAAAGCGAATTATTTCCTGGAGAGCATCCTGGAAACGCTCGACGAACCGACGGAAGGCAGACTGATTGCATGGCTGTTGATGAGCCCTGTGCAAGACGGCGGACAGTGGGATATGTTTGTCAACCTTGTGGACAAATATGGCGTGGCGCCAAAGTCTGTGATGCCGGAAACGTTTCACAGCAGTCAAACCACCATGATGAATCGATTGCTGACTGTCAAATTGCGCGAAGACGCCGCCAGCCTGAGGGGCAGACACCAGCGCGAGGGCGCTTCCCCGGACGCGCTGAGGACCGACAAAGAAGCCATGTTGGGCGAAATCTATCGCATGCTGTGCCGCTTTCTCGGTGAACCTCCGGCGCGCTTTGACTTTGAATATCGCGACAAGGACAAAGAGTTTCATCGCGACCGCGACATGACTCCCACGGACTTTTTCAAACGGTACGTCGATGTCGATCTCCGTGATTATGTCAGTGTCATCAATGCTCCCACCGCCGACAAGCCGTTCCTGAAGACTTACACCGTGAAATATCTGGGCAATGTCAAGGGTGGCCGCGATGTCCTCTATCTTAACGTCGAAAGCGAGACGTTGCGCTCTCTGGCGGTCGCGCAGCTGCGCGACGGAGAGCCGGTATGGTTTGGTTGCGATGTCGCTCAGATGCTTGATCGCGATTCGGGGATCATGGACACCAAACTATACGATTACGGGGCGACTCTTGGCGTTTCGTTCGGGATGAGCAAGGCCGAACGGCTGGACTACGGCGAGAGTTTGATGACGCACGCCATGGTGTTTACCGGCGTCAACCTGGTGGATGGCAGGCCGAATCGCTGGAAGGTGGAGAACAGCTGGGGCAAGGATCCTGGCAACGAAGGTTACTTCATCATGAGCGACCCGTGGTTCGATGAATTCATGTATCAGATCGTTGTGCAGAAGAAATACCTTTCGGACACCATGCGCGAGGCTCTCTTGCAGCCGCCGAAAGCGCTTCAGCCCTGGGATCCCATGGGCTCTCTCGCTGTCATGCGTTGAGGGGGCGAAAAGTCGAGATGGTCAGGCGGGCCGAGCGTTCGCCTTCTGCTGTCTGTGAGGCCTAGGGGAGCAGTGATAAACCCAATTTGGGCATGCGCACAGCGGTAGATATAGCGTCCGACTGAAGCCTCGGACGCTATATCTGGAGTGACCGCGCCTGCTTGACGGACTTTATCACTGCTCTTCTAGATTGCACGGATTTCCAGACTCCGGTTAAAGACCGCCCGTTTTGCGGGCGGTCTTTAACCGGAGTCGCTATGGGGAAGCGGCTCGTGCAGACCGGGACAGCCGAAGAAAAAGCAGCGCATGAGTCTATGGCGTCTATGGCGTCTATGGCGTCTATGGCGCCTATGGCGCCTACGGCGACACGGTCGCCCTCGCAGATGGGGGTATAATGATGGAAGGCGCGACAGCGCGCCATCATTGTTGGTTCCACAAATGCACTCCATCGTCCGTGAGGGGAGCACGCCGCATGGAACATAGACTGCTCGCTTATCTGTACTGTTTTAATGTGACGAAAGACTACTTTGAGTGTCATGAGTATGGAGAATCGCTCTGGCTTGACACTGGTCGGCCTCAGATCCTGAAGGGTCTGATTCAGGCGGCCGTCAGTCTCTATCATCTGCAAAACGGCAACGTCAAGGGCGGCTATGCCATGTGGCTGCGTGCCCGGCGCTACATGCAGCCGTATTTGCCAATGTATGAAGGCATCGATATCGAGAAGCTTGCGGCGGACATCGATGCAGTCTACCGCCTCGTGCCCTCGGAATGGTACAACCGGGTCGTGGGGTCCGAGGCGGTGGCAATCCTGAGGCTGTCAACGGTGCAGATTCGGGTTTCACCGGATGTGTTGGGCGAACTGGGGAGGTTCAGCCCCTCAGTGCTTTCTTGCGACGTCGATGGCTGAATTGTCTGCCATGTCGGTTCAACATCGGTCGTCATATGCGGTAAGATAGCGGATGTACTGATGGCATAAGAAGGGGCGAGGCAATGATGGCGATCGACCAGATTGTCGAACAGTTGCGGAACATGGAGGAAGAGGAACTCCAGCAAATCTCGCGACTGATCGATGCGAAGAAACGAACATATCAACAACCGCTGGCCTTTTTGCAAGAGGTCATGGGGTTTTGCGTCCTCCCCAAAACCGGTGAAACATTCATGTACAGGATGACGATCGGCGATGATCTGCTCAATCGCTACGGCATCGTGCACGGCGGCGTGCTGACCACATTTATCGACACGGCGATGGCGGAAACGGCCTTTCAGTTGGACGGTCACCTGAAAAGGGCGGTTACTCTCAATCTCACGGTGAATTTTGTGAAGGCGGCTGTTGAAGGCGGCTTGCGCTGCGCCATCACGGCAAGACAGAACAGCCATAAACTCGCGTTGTTTGCGGCGGAAATTCACGATGATCAAGACGATGTTGTGGCCACCGCCACCGGACACTTCTACAAGACCGCCCATGCAGAGTCCCCTCCCGCAGAGTCCGCTCCGGAAGGACAGGCATGACTTCGGGCGACACTCGACGCCAATCGTAGATGCGCACCTGTGCGATGGTATGGATGGTGTGATGTTCGGACCGATGAGCGGCAAGGCGGACCGGCGGCTGGGCGGCAAGGCGGCTGGGCGGCGGGTCAATCCTGCCCTCCGGGTGCTGCGGCGGTGTTGACGTGCACGGTGTGGGGTGAGCAGTGTGCCGCGCATGAGGCGGGGGATGGCGGTCAATCGGAATCAGAGTGGGCGTCAACAGTTGACGCCGGGACCAGTCTCCTGCGCAGCAGCGCGGTGAGCAGCGGCAACGGGAGCGCCGCTGCCAGCAGGATAAACGCGAGCGGAAGCGCTCCGGGCAATCCCTGTTCTTCAAGCGCGATCCAGATGGCCACCGGCAGCGTATGAGGATCGTAGGCCACCACGATGACGGCGCCGAACGCGCCCAGCGCCCTGGCGAACGCCATCGCGAGACCGACCGTCAGTCCGGGTGCGGAGAGCGGCAGGGTCACGCGGCGAAACGTGACGTGGGGCGGTTGTCCGAGGGCCAGCGACGCGCGTTCCAGTCTTTGGTCCACCTGACTGAAAGCGGCCTGGGCCGCAAATACATAATACGGCATGGACTCGTAGATCTCCGCAATCGTGATGGCGAGTCGGTTATTGGACGCCGATAGCTGGAAACGGTTGAGCATTTCACCCAGCGGTCCATATGGACCGTAGAAATACACGAGCAGCAGGCCGATGACAAGCGGCGGCAGGAGCAGCGGAATGAACATCAGAAATTCAACCGTCCGCCACAGCAGTCCATGCCGTCGCGCCAGCAGCCAGCCGAGCGGTGTGCCCACAATCACAATGACCGTCAGGGCGACCGCAGTAGTCTGCAGGGATACGGACAGCGCGGGGAGGCCACCGCTGGCAAGAGCAGTGCCCACGCTCCCCAGCGAGACATGGGCCAGCAGCCCGATCACCGGAAGCAGCAGAAACGACGCGCCGAGCAGAGCCAGCAGAGGCAATGCGATGCGAATGGCGACGTTACTTTTCATTGCCAAAAATCATGCAGGTCCTGGGAAGCATGCGCAGTCACATCCTTAGGTGGTGGTGTGGATTTTGGAGGGGGATCTGTTGGTGATCACGTTTCTACCTTACAAGAAGGGTTGTTCGATTACAAGATCGGTATGCGCCAGGTCTAACCTAACGCTTGCCTGCAACTGTGATATGATTGAAGGGTGCAGGCAGATTCACGGGCGCGACGCTAGTCGAGCGCCTGCCGGATGCTGGGCGAACACCAAGTGAACAGCAGCCGAACGCCAGCTGAACGCCAGCCAAACGCCGACGCGCCATGCTTATCCTGTCGGCTCGATGCGCCGTCTGCTCGACAGGCGTGGCTGGCTCGGACGTACATGGGAGAAGCGGGGGAGTTTGCGATCGAAGACCCGAGACACCTCTTGCGTCAGTTCCTCATGGCCAAGAAATGGTCATACGCGGTGGCCAACGTATCGATCATTCTCTCCGAGATCGTTATGGTCCAGTTTCCACGTTTATTAGGAGAATTCACCAACACCCTGAGCCGTCATCAACTGACTCCCGGTCGAGTCATGGATTATGCCCTGGAGTTGCTCTTGGTAGGGGTTGTTTATGTCCTGCTTTTTGGCGTCGGCCAGATGCGCAACGGCAGGAACGGACGAGAGTTCGAATACCTGTTGCGAAAACGGCTGTTCGATCATTGGGAGACGCTGTCGGCGGGCTACTTTCGCAAGCGCAGTGTCGGCGACCTGCTGAACCACGCTTTAAATGACGTGCGCGCCGTTCGCGAGGCCCTTTCGGGCGGCATGAACATCCTGACGAACTCCATATTTTTGCTGGCGGCCACTCTGTATATGACACTGACCACGATCAATGTGAAACTCACCCTGGTGAGCATGATTCCCATTCTCTTTGTGCCGCTGCTTGTCATCTGGTGGGGGCCGCGCATTCGCGACGCTTCCCGGCAGGTGCAGGAATCACTGTCTGATATGGCCGATTTGACTGAGGAGAGCCTGTCGGCCATCCGTCTGGTCAAGGCGACAGCCAATGAGCGCGTCGAGACCGAACGCTTCACAAAACGGGTTGACCAGATTGTCCGTCGGCAACTCGGCATGATTCAGCGCAGCGCCATGTTTCAGTCCTTCATCCCGCTGCTGGGATCGCTCAGTTTTGCCATCGCTCTGCTGTATGGCGGCTATCTGACTGTTGAACGGCAGATCAGTCTGGGTTCGTTTGTTGCGTTCACCCTGTATCTGGCGATGATTATCACGCCGCTGCAACAGATTGGCTTTGTGATCAACAACTTTCAGCGGGCGTCCGCGTCGATGGCGAGGTTGCGCACACTGCTGTCTGCGACGCCGGATATCAAAGACTCGGATCACGCAGTGCACCATACCGAGATTGTCGGCGACATTGATGTCCGACTCGCCTCCTTCACGTACCCGGACGGCGACAACCCCGTACTGCAAAACATCGCGTTTAGCGTGGCGAGGGGGCGGACCGTGGGCATCGTGGGGCGGACTGGTGCCGGCAAGACAACGCTTGTCAATCTGTTGCCGCGCATCTTTGATCCACCGCCGGGCAGCGTGTTCTTGGATGGCTGCGATATCAGAGAACTGCCGCTCGCTGTCCTGCGCGCGGCGATCGCGTATGTGCCTCAGGATGGATTTCTGTTCTCCACAAGCATTGGGGAGAACATCGGCTTCAGCAGTGTCGACGCGACTCCGGAAGCGATCGAGCAGGCCGCGCGGGATGCGGCGATCTATGAAGATATCATGCGCTTTCGCGATGGGATGGACACGCAGATTGGGGAGCGTGGTGTGACGCTCTCTGGCGGACAGAAGCAGCGAACGGCCATCGCCCGCGCTCTGCTGAAAAATGCGCCCATTCTTCTGCTCGACGACAGTCTGTCCGCCGTCGACATGAACACGGAGAAGCGTCTGATCACCCGCTTGCAGCAGATCAGGCAGGGTAAGACTACGCTGATTGTCGCCCATCGTCTGTCGGCGGTGCGTCATGCCGATCTGATTCTTGTCCTTGACGGCGGAGAACTCGTGGAGTCAGGCACTCATACTGACCTGATCCGACGCGGAGGCGTGTATAGCGCTCTGTATCGGCTACAACACGACGGAGAGGGGGTCACTGGATGAGACAAAAAACGTTGCGCGACGCAACACCAACCAGCGGTCTGGTCAGCCTTACGCATCTGCTTCCCTTTGCAAGACCCTACATCGGTTATTTCGGAGTTGTGTTTGTACTTGTGGTCATCTACAACGCTGCCAGTGTATTGCAGCCCTATCTGGTAAAAATAGCGATTGATCGCGACATTTCCGTCGCCCACCTCGATTTGCACGGGCTTATCGTGGTGAGCCTTGTCTACATCGGAGCCGTCATCGCCGGTGTGGCGGCCAACTATTTTCAGATTTTGCTGTTGCAGTACGTGGGACAGAGCATCGTCCGAAAGATTCGAATTCGGCTGTTTTCCCACATTGAAAGCCAGTCCATGAGCTTTTTTGACAATAACTCATTGGGGCGGTTGGTCACCAATGTATCGAGCGATACGGAAACGGTGAGCCAGTTCTTTACGCAATTTTTCCTCAGCATGGTTCGCGACGGGCTCTCTCTGGTGATGATCATCGCCGTCATGTTTGAGCTCAATGTGCGGATAGCCGCCTACTGCATGGTCTTGTTGCCCATCATTTTTGCCCTTTCGCTGTTGTTTCGCAAACGTCTTCGCACCGCCTATCAGACCACACGGACTCGACTGTCAAACGTCGTGGGCTTCCTGGCGGAAAATCTGGCGGGCATGCGCATTACTCAGATCTTTCATCAGGAAAACCGACAGGCCGAACGCTTTCGATCCCTTAATGAAGCGCATCGTTCTGCGAACGTCCATGAGTATCAGGTGTCCGTGCAGTTCAACCGCGTGCTCGATCTGCTCGGCAATGTGGCGGTGGCCGGCGTCGTGTGGGTCGGGGGCAACGCGGTTCTTGGCCATATCATTTTGTTTGGCACCCTCTATGCCTTCATCACATATATTCGCCAGTTTTTCCAGCCGATCAATTCGATCACTCAACAGTGGAATACGTTGCAGTCTTCCATCGTGGCCGCTGATCGCATCGGTCGCGTCCTTGCAGTCGAACCCGATGTCGCGGATCCAGTTCAGCCACTGACGCCCCGCGAAGTGACCGGAAAGATCGAGTTCGATCACGTGAGTTTCGCCTATAAGCCCGGCGAAACTGTATTGAACGACATCACGTTCTCCGTGGCGCCAGGGGCCTTTGTTGGCTTCGTCGGGGCTACTGGCGCCGGTAAGAGTTCCATCATGAGTCTGCTCACCCGCTTTTACGATGTTTCTCAAGGGCGAGTGACTGTCGATGATGTTGATGTGCGCGAGTATCGACAGGAAGATTTGCATCGCATGATTGGTCTGGTGCAACAGGATGTGCACCTGTTTAGCGGCACAGTCACAGACAACATCCGAATGTTTCGGGGTGAATTTTCCGATCAGGATGTCATGCGAGCGGCGCAAGCCGTCGGCGCCGATGAGATCATCCGCGGTCTTCCCATGGGGTACGAGACGAAACTCTTGGCCAAGGGCGCCAATCTCTCCATGGGAGAGCGGCAGCTTGTGTCCTTTGCGCGTGTTGTGCTTCTGAACCCGCGAGTCCTCATTCTGGATGAAGCGACAGCCAGTCTTGACAGCCAAACGGAAGCCTGGGTGCAAAGGGGCTTGCAGGCGGTGGCCAAGAACCGTACTACATTGGTGATTGCCCATCGCTTGTCGACCATTCGCCATGCCGACCAGATTATTGTGCTTGATCGGGGCAGGATCATAGAGCAGGGGGATCATGAGACGCTCGTTGCAAAGGGCGGCATGTACGCTCGTCTGTACGAAAAATCGGGGATCGAGGCTCCCGCCACGGCAGCGGTCGACATTCTCACATTATCGCCGGTGGCGAGAGGATAGGCGAACCTGGGCGCGTGGATTTCAATAGATTTTTCTTTGGCTCTCTTCCTCTTTGACAACTTGGAGCACCTCTCGAAACCGCTGCGAATGGACCACCTCGCGTTCCCGCAAGAAGATAAGCCCGTCTTGCAAGTCGCGGTCATCGGTCAAGTCGATCAGATTCTGATAGGCGGCGCGCGCCTTTTCTTCCGCGTCGATGTCTTCGTAAAGATTGGCGATCGGGTCTCCCTTGGCCTGAAAGTAAGTGGCGGAGAAGGGAACCCCATTGCCGTCCGTGTAAAACAGATCATGTCCGTGATCCGCAAAATGCCCGCCGAGTCCAGCGGCGCGCATCTCCTCGGGAGTGGCGTCCTTGATGAGTTTGTACACCATGGTTGCAATCATTTCCAGATGGGCAAACTCCTCTGTGGCGATATCGGTCAGAATCGCCACGGCTGTTCTGTTTTCCATGGTGTAACGCTGATTCAAATAACGCAAAGATGCGGCGAGTTCTCCGTCGGGTCCGCCGTACTGCGTGATGAGGAATTTGGCCATGCCCACATCTTTTCTGCTCACACGAACTGGGTACTGGAGTCTCTTTTCATAGATCCACACAAAGTCCACCCCCGGTAGCGGATGCCGTCAGGTATGGATATGCGGTATGGGGATGTCTATATGCATGTGGGCATTCTTCGTGCGGACGACTTCGTCGAAGTTCGCACGAAGGGGGAGTGCTTCGTTTAATGACGGAATGGCATTGGTGGTCGGTGAGCAAGGCAAGGGGAGCTGACTGGGCGTGTCAATTCAGCGGAACTCAATCTGCACACCTTTTTTGAGCGCCTTGAGATCGCCGTTGGAATTGACAAGGAGAGGCAGCATCTTCATGGTGCTCGACATCGGGGACTTGCAGTGACGGCACGTTGGCTGGTATTCAAAGGCGAAATTGTCCCGCATCCAACCCTTGCAGCCTTCCTTCGTACAAAACCAGATGAGTGTATTTTCCTCCACGGGTTCATCTGAAGACTGTTTTCGGAAATACATGATGAGTCTCCTTTCGCAACTTTAGGAACAAAGGAAAAACTGTCCTCAACTCATGTTAAAGACAGATGCGCGTAGAACGTGATGTGTTTTTGTTCTGCAGAGACAGAAAAATCGCGCATCGTAAAATGTTCTCTCGAACAGGCGCAGGCTCTCGGCAACGTATAAATTTCTATTTTTCGTTTATTTCTTGTAACGAAAGGGTATCACATTTTGCCGCAAGACACAAGTTGTCTGCGATTGGATGGCGCCCATCCTGCGGGTCAAATTCCTGCGGATCTAACGAAGCCCTTTGTCCGCTAAATGCCGGTTGTCCACCCTTTGATTGCAAGACCGTCCGGGGCGGAGGTCGACGATATTACCCGCCGATGTGAAACATCTCCACTTTCTTTCTGTCTTTGCTTGCCTGCGAACGCAACTCCGAATACCGGTCCTGTCGCTTGCTCCAGATGCTTGTCAGCACCTGCAAAAGTTCGTCATCGCTTGCGCCGTCGCGCAGTCGGCGACGAAGATCCAACCCCTCGGAGCCAAACAGACAGGTGAACAGCTTGCCCTCGGATGACAGTCGAGCACGGTTGCAGGAACCACAAAATGCATGCGTTACCGCGCTGATGATTCCGATTTGCCCCTGATTGTCTGTGTATCGATAGCGTGTGGCAACCTCACCGGGATACTCTGGCGGGATCGGCGCCAGGGGCCACTCCCTGTTGATGGCGGCCACAATCTCATCGGCGCGAACGACCTCATCCCGTCGCCAGCCATTCGCGGTGCCGACGTCCATAAATTCAATGAACCGAACGATGTGTCCCGTGCCGCGAAAGTGTCGTGCCATTGAGATGATACTGTCATCATTGCTCCCTCTCTTGACGACCATGTTGATCTTCACAGGGGTGAGACCCGCATCGGCGGCGGCCTGCACGGCGTCAAGCACTTTGTGAACGGGAAAGGAAACATCATTCATGGCTTGAAAAACTTGATCATCCAGTGAGTCGAGGCTGATGGTTACACGGTGTAGTCCGGCTGTCTTGAGTCTGTGCGCCATTTGTCTGGACAGCAGAGAGCCATTGGTGGTCAGTGCAATATCGTCAATACCGGGAATTTGCGACAGCAATTCGATTAAACCGTCCAGATTGGTCCGCAGGAGCGGTTCTCCTCCCGTCAGGCGGATTTTGCGCACGCCCAAGGTGGCAAATAGACTGGCCAGGCGCGTGATTTCTTCGAATGTCAGTAGAGCTTCACGAGGGAGAAATGGATAATCGGCGCCGAAAATGACTCTGGGCATGCAATAGGTACAGCGAAAATTGCAACGGTCCGTGACGGAAATTCGGAGATCCCGCAAGGGACGATCAAACACGTCTGTGAGCATAGGTCTCACCTCTCTATGCAAGAGCGCTAACCTGACAGGTCGCGTTCATTCCGGTGTGTCTCATTTATCATACGGACTGGTGTCTGTCATCGTCAAGACCACCGGCAGTCTGGTCGCAGGCTTCGTGGTCCCAAATGCGGCCCAGGCAATGGGATCTCGTCGCCAGAGTTGGGGCTGCGTTGCGTCTTAAGCATGCTGGGTGTGCAACCCTTCTGCATGTCCGTTGGCATGAAGGTTGTGCTCGAGCATGGGGCGGGCAAACACCAAGGCCAGACTGCCAACGACCAAAAGTGCGCCGGCTATCCAGAATGGCGCTTGCATGCCCAAACGCGGGCCGATGAGGCCGCTAAGAATGGGTGCGATGGCGGCGCCGGCCCAGCGCAGAAAATTATAGGCGCCCGAGGAAATCGAACGGGAAAACGGCGACACTTCCATGGCCAGAGTTGTAAATAGGGCGTTGGCGATGCCGCAAAAGAACCCGGAAATTACGATGATCCACAACAGAGCGTCGCCGCGTACGGCGCCAGCCGCTGCAAACACGAAAATAAGTCCGATCAGGTTGAACTGCAACAGGCGAATCGGGCCCAATATGGGGCGAAGCCAATTAACGACAAAGACGGATGAAATACCGACGAGAATGCCCCAGGCAAAATACGTAAAGCCCAGTGAGAGACTGCTCAGGTCTTTAAGTGTGAGCGGTGAATAGGCCAAAATTGTAAAAAAAGCATAGCTGTACGCGAGCCCGATCAACGCATTGGTGAGCACCGCCGGATGACGCATGGCCACAAACAGGTCCTTCATGGTGCGTGGGGGCTCACGGCGGGGATCCTGAACGAGAAAGAACGTGAATACCACCGCAATCAGCATGAGTGTCGCCGTGCCGAAAAAGGGGAGTCGCCAAGTGTAGCTGCCGAGAAATCCACCGATCAGCGGTCCTGAAGCGATACCCAGACCGAGAGCAGCCTCGTAGAGAGTGATGGCCGAGGCCATGCCTCCTGTCGATGCGCCCACGATGATGGACAGCGCTGTCGATGTAAAAAACGCGTTGCCTAAACCCCAACCCGCGCGAACGATGGCGAGAAATTCGATATTGGGAGATAATCCGCTCAAGGCGGCAAATACGACGACCAGCGACAAGCCGATCAGCATGACTCTGCGGCCGCCCAGACGTGTGGCCAGCACGCCTGATATCAACATGGTCACGGCCATCACTGCGATATAACTTGTAAAGAGCCACTCGACTTGAAACGGTGTAGCGCCCATCGCTTTGCCGATGAGCGCCAATAGGGGATCGACGACGCCGATTCCCATAAATGCGATCAGGGTGGCAAATGCCGTTGCCCAGACGGCGGGGGGAAACAGCCTGTACACGATGAATCTCTCCCTGGATACTTCGATAGACGAAACAAAGGTCTCTCTATAATAACATGGCAGGGGCACATTGTGTGAGTGAGTTCCGTTTTTCTTCCGAATGGCGTCTGTACGGACAGCTTGAGCATGGCGCAGCGGCTTTCGATGATGGCATGCTGGCGCATGAAATCATGGAAAGCCGCTGCCGGATACTGGGGGCATTATGGCTATGCTGTCAACGCCGATATATCGGAACGTGGTCCACAGTAGAGTCAGGCGCTGACTCCTTTACAATTGCCACGGCCAGGGCAAATTGATCCAGAGATCGACGCGCTCTGGCGAACTGGATTCCCCGTAGTGACAGAGGGGCCCATAACGCTCTTCGTACGCTCTCTTGAGCAATCGCTCACGTTGCGCCAACGTCTTGAAGTCCGCGCCTGCCGCCGCATCGTCAGGATGGGTATCGAGATACAGTTGCAGATCGACAAGCGCGAATCCGGTCGTCTGTAGTTCGAGCATTACACTTTGGTAGTAAGGGTCGAGAGTCTGGCCGTTCATTCCCTATGCGCCTCCCCGTCGCCCCGGACGCGTGCTCGCCAGTGGTCATCGAGCCAGGGGAACAGCGTTCCCTGGCGGAGTGCCGTGGGCAGGTCGTATTTCTGGAAGTGCGCATAGGGAGACGGGTACGGAACCTGGCCGGTTTCCATCTCTTCAGTCACGTTTATCTGGTACAGATATCCAGGGAAAATCAAATCATCCTCTGCCATCATCGTTCACGCTCCTGTCATCTCAGGCGGTTTGCGCTGTATCTTATGCAAACGACAACAATGCGTGCCTGGTCGGGTTGTTGTCACTGGATTGCGCGGTAGGTGTCATAAAGCTTTTTCATGAGGGTTGACTCGGTGTGAAAACCCTTGTATATTATCAATGTGCCATGCGGTCGTGGCGGAATTGGCAGACGCGCAAGATTCAGGTTCTTGTGCCCGTCAGGGCGTGGAGGTTCAAGTCCTCTCGACCGCACCAAATGTGGGTTTTTGGACATTCACCGGGTCCAAAAAGCAGATAGACCCGCAAGATTCGACAAGATAAAATTCGGCGTTTTCACAAGATTAAATTCTTGGGGAGGCGCTGTTTTTATGGGAAGAAAAGCACTTGTTTTACCAGGTCTAAGGCGGCCCCGGAACAGACAACGAGTCGAGTATACTGGGCAGAGAGAAAGCTGAATATATTCTGCTCCAATAGGGAGATCTTTATGGCCGATTACTCGGATGCGGAATCCATTCACCACGATTTTGTTGCCACGTACGGGAGTGCGTATGTCCAACTTGTCGAGCATCTCCGTCACCGATTGATCGATTCCGAGACCGGGGAGAACCACTTTGCCGTCGTTCCGATCGAAGCCGGTTTGGGAAAGAGTATCCAGTCGGATCGTCTGATTGCAGAAGCGATTCGCCAGGGGAATCGGCGTCGATTTCTCATCGTGAAGGATGATGGACGTATCCGAGCGAGTGCGTATCTGGTAAGATGGACGTAGGAAGCGGAAACGAACTGGATGGTAATCCCACTAGGGGGTAGGGGCGAATGTGTCTGAGGATCGCTCATGGGATATGGTTTATGGCGCAGTAATGGATTTAGCACGGGCGGTCAACGAATTGCGCTCAGAACTGAGCGAGTTCCGCGCCGAATTTCAGGAACGATTTGACCATCTGGAGGGCGACTTGGTACACATCAAGAGCCGTCTATTTGATGTGGAAAGTGTAACCAAGAGGTACGCACGGTGAGGGGGAACGAGTTATGGATCAAGAACTGCGGGAACTCATCGAGGGCATGGAGAAGCGGCTGACCACAAGGATTGACGGGGTTGAACAGAGGTTGATTGCTCGGGTGGACGGAATCGAACATCGAATAGACGGAGTGGAGCAGCGGCTTACCATCAAAATGGACGGAATCGAGCAGCGACTGACTGACTGCCTGGGTGGATGACTTCGAGTCCAGCGTCGATGAGCATTTGATCGAACTCAGCAGAGTGGTACTCGACGGGAATCCTCGAATGGACGACCTACAGGATGACGTGGATCGTCCAAGCGACAGCCAGCGGGGATTACGTGCCCGTGTTCGCAAGTTAGAGGCCAAGTAGGAGGGATAACTAATGGCTGACAAGACACTCGAACTACTGGTCGCCACAGTAAATGACCTAACGGTCGCTGTACACAACATGAGGCAAGAAATCAACGAAGGATTTAAGCAGGTAGGCGAGGGATTCAAGCAGATAAGCGAAGACTTCAAGCAGGTAAATTATAGGTTTGACCGTATCGAAGGGCGACTAGACCGACTCGAAGATGAAGTCAAGCTGACACGTACCGATCTAAAGATACTCGCTCAAAAGTACGGTGAACACGAGGTCTCGATTGAGGCCATCAAGAGAGCGAGGTGACTGCCGTGAGACACAGTGCGCATGTTTTGGCATCCATAGCGATTGTGGCGGGGGCGGCTTTGTCTCTTCCCATAGGAGTCCACGTAGCTCACGCCGAGACTTTCCAGCAGTGGGTCGCCCAGGTGTTTCCTCAGTCACCCGAAGCAAGCGGCAAATAGCCAGTCATGGCCGCGTCTCCCGAGGCGTAGTACAATGTGGTTAGAGTCAGTCAGCATAAGCGGATGACAGGTATGGCATCATCCCTATGCACCGTGAGCTTGCACCCGGCACACTACACTCGATTCTACGACAGTCTGGGCTATCTATCAATGCGCTCCACGAGGGGCTGGGCACTTCATAATCAACTCACTCCGGCTTTAGCCGATACTCAGAATCCACATCGTGATAAAGATGAAGATGGAGCGCCAGAAGGAATGGCGCTCTCTTTGTGTTCGATGAGCCAACCGTCTAAATGAGATGGGCGTCAGACCGAAGAAGTGGACGGAAGCCAAGCCAACCCAGTTCTATGCGTCCACCATCAAGGCGATCCTCGGGAACAGAAAATACATGGGAACGATCGAGTTTCGCCAGGGCGGTAAGGTCGTTAGCCGAGCGGAAAATCTCTCGCTCAAAATTATTGGGTGACTTTTTTCGTGGAGCCGTTACAAACGGAGTATGGTGTCTGACGCTACAGACATAGGGGAGAAAGGAGGGTTAGTCCGTCGCATTGTTTGAGGAGGGCTGTCTTAGCGAGTTTGGTGGGCACCATTTCGTGCAGTCCTACTGTACCAATCAGCAAGGCCAAACACACAACACACAGAGGAGAGGGTAATGATGACAGTGGCAACGATGACAATGACGAAGGAAGCCAACACACCGCAGATTTTCAACTTCAAGGGCTTTGATGTGCGGGTTCTAATGGTGAGCGGGGACGCGTTGTTTGTGCTGGTGGACGTATGTAATGTCGGTGTTGACCCACAGAAACGCTCCTTATCAAAAGTACGTGGATTCGGGCTACTTCCAGGTGCGATAGGCACGTCGAGTCGTGAATGGCGATGAAGAGACGACAAAACGATACAATAGCTATACGGATGCACGCGTTGACGGAGCACAGAGCGTGGGGTAAATTGAGGAGGAGTTCGACTATATGGTGAGCATACGAGGAGTGTCTTGGCGAAATGAACTGGTATGTGGCAGGCGCGAGTTTTCTTGGCACGGCTGTTGAGTTTGTGGAAGCGCTGACGATCGTGTTGGCCGTACTCCTCACAAAGGGGTGGCGCACCGCATTGATTGGCGCGTCTCTTGCCGTTGTTGTTCTGGCTGCGCTGGTCCTGATTCTTGGGTATCCGTTAGTGCACATCGTACAGCTTGGCATCGTACAGTTTGCCGTTGGATTGCTCATGCTGCTTTTTGGCATGCGGTGGCTTCGTAAAGCGATTTTACGCTATACGGGGTATAAGGCTGTTCACGACGAAGCAAAGGCGTTTGCGCAGGAACTGGAACGTCAGCGCAAGAGCGGTGGGAACGGCGCCGGCATTGATGGTTTTGGAGCACTGACTACCTTTAACGGGGTGTTTCTCGAAGGCCTTGAATCCGTTTTTATCGTAATCACAGTAGGGTTGTCGGCGGGGGCGTTGCCGTCCGCTGTTGCGGGCAGTCTGGCGGCGTTCGTTCTCGTGATTCTGGCAGGCTTCGCGTTCAAGCGGCCGTTGCAGACCGTTCCCGAGAATACGCTCAAGTTTGTGGTGGGGGTTATGCTCTCGGCCTTTGGCACGTTCTGGGCGGGCGAGGGCTTGGGTATCGCATGGTGGAATCGAGATGTTTCAATCGTGATTGTCATGGCGTTTTATCTGGCGGCTTCCCTCTTGTTCGTATCCTATCTGCGGGCGACTCGGCGTACGGCTGTTGCAGAGAAGATCCACAGCGCATAGGACTGAGCGCAAGACGTGAGCAAAGGAACTGGGGGTAGTCGGCGAATGCGGGCGCTAAAAGTGATCATTGGCCTCATTTATGATGACAAGTGGCTGGTTGGTGGAATTGCAGCGGCGATCATCATCGCCAAATTGTTGACTGTGATGGGGGTATCGGGCGCAGTGGCGGGCGTTCTGTTCATGGTGTTGCTATTTGCCGCTGTGTTGATCAGTATTGTTCGCGAAGTTCGAGTAAAGCGGGTGGGATGAGCAGGAGTATACTGACGATTCGGACAGGAGGCTTTATCCGACTTGGATCCGCTCATTTCAATCCCAGAGGCGTTATCGCGACTTTCAGCGCAACTTCGCGGGTCGGAAACAGAACGCATATCCCTGCACGCGTCGCATGGTCGCGTACTCGCGCAGGACATTGACGCCGCGTTTGATTCGCCTGCCTTTGACCGTGCCATGCTGGACGGGTATGCAGTCCGGGTGGAAGATATTCGCAGCGCCACTCGGGAACGTCCCGTTGTTTTGACAGTGACAGGCTCAGTTCCTGCGGGAAGTGTGCCACAGGTTGGCGTAGCAGCCGGAACAGCCGTCCGGACCATGACAGGCGCCGCCCTGTCACCTGGAGCGGATGCCATCGTTCGGCAGGAGTACACCGAAGACTTTATGGAACAGGGTGTTCGTCAGGTAAAGATCATGCGGGCAGTCGGATATCTCGAAGCGATTCAGGAGCGGGGTTACGATGCCAGGCTGGGAATGCGTCTGCTCTCCGCCGGAACCCGGCTCGGCCCAGCCGAACTGGCTTTGGCCGCGGCGCATGGGTATGCCAGCGTATCCGTGCGTGCCAAGATTACGGTTGGCGTCATGGCCACGGGCAGTGAGGTGACTGAGGTAGGACAGCCTCTGTTGGCGGGTCATTTGTATAACAGCAATACTCCCATGTTGTGCGCCATTGCTGCTGAAGCAGGAGCTGCTCCGATCGTCTTGCCGTCAGCGCCTGATCGCGAGGATGCGCTCTGTGAGCAGTTTGCCGCAGCTTTGCGTACTTGTGATGTACTGGTAACCACAGGTGGGGTGTCTGTCGGCGATTATGACCTGACGCCCCGTGCCCTCGAACGTTTGGGAGTCAAACGGTTATTCTGGGGGGTGTGGATGCGTCCTGGAACTCCTGTATACGCTGGTGTCTACGAGGACCGCCTGGTTCTGGCTCTGTCCGGGAATCCAACAGCCGCATTCGTGAATGCGCATGTTTTGTTGAGTCCCACGCTCAAGGCCATGGCCGGACTCAGTACTCCACAACCATGGGATGGAATGCAGGCCCGTCTGCGCCATGCTCCTGTAAAAACTGCGGTGAAGCACACGCGGTTTTTACACGGGCGACTGTTGGCTGAGGAAGGACAACTTTGGATAGACGTAGCAGGTAAACAGTCGGCTGGTTCTGTGCAGAGTCTGGCTGGAAAGACGGGGTTGGCCCGCATCGAACCGGGGGAGGCGTTGGTCGACGGAGCTTTGGTGAAAGTAATCATTACATAGGCTTAGACAGGTATGTCCTGAGATGCTGATTGGCCACAATGAAGATGAGGCAGTCACTGGGCCGACATTTCAACAATCACACCTAGGAGAGCATCTGATGGTTCCAGCTACCCGTTTTTGGCCCCTGTACTTTGCCGCCAGTATCACCAGTGTCGCCCTGACGCTCACAGTGTTTCGTCTGCTTCTGGCCTGGCCCATGTCGTATGAAGACGCAACGATCATGGCGGCGCTGTTTGCCATGCCTGTCAGCTGGCTCGTTGGAGAACAACTCACATGGGGCGTCTGCGTGTCATCCAGAGGGGTTCGAGCCGCCAGATATTATGTGGTCTACAGTGTCGGATTGTTGATCGAAGTGTTGACAGTGCATGTATTGGGTCATGAGATCCTGATTAACGGCCATGTGGCTAATGCGATCGGCGTTGGCCTGAGCCTGCTCTGGACTGCGCCGATGAACCGCCACTGGACTTGGGCGCAGGATGTAAGCCGTAGGGTCAGGCGGGAGGACCCTCCAGGAGCAGCTTAAAAGCTCGCGCAAGCGGCCGAAATAACGGTAACAGCAGGACGGAAGTCATGATGACAGTGATTGTGACGCTGAGGCTGATAAAGGCGGCGTGGGGAACATGGAGTTCCGTGAGATCGGCCGCAAACAGCGCTGGAATGACGCCTGTCTGTCGATTGCAGGCCATAAATGCGGCTTCGTGCCGACTGACCGTGCGTCCTGCAACAAGTTTGGCCCCGGCGACTGAAAGAGGTCTGGCAACCACGACGAGAAGCGCGGCGACGGCGACCGCCAACAAAACGGCCTGAAGGCTTTCGTGAGTGGGAAACGACAATCCGAGTAACAGAAATATATAGCTCCTGTCCACAAACAGCAGTCCATGCAAGATACGCAGATCTACGCGCTGCAGCGACTCCGGCCTCTGCATTCGGAAAGCGTTCCATCGCGCGAAGCGTGGGTTGCGCGGTCGGACCAGCGACGCGTTGGCACTGTCTGGCTGATGGCGGGGATGTACATGCTGGTCAAGAGGTTGCGCGATTAGTCCAGCGACAAACGCGGACAGGAATGGGCTCGCATGAAGCCCCCATGAGACAGCGGATATCAGTGCAAAGAGACCTATGGTACGGACGGTTACACTCGCGATCTGCGCCCGCATGCGCCGCGCAAACCAGCCCGCGATCACGCCGACGACAAGCGCGGCCACAATCTGTATCCCGGTATCCAGTACGCTCGTGGCGACAGATCCGTGGTGGTGAGTCTGTGCGACCATAAAAGCGATCATGGTCGTGGCGATCATGGCGGACATCGGGTCGTTGAGCGCCGATTCGGCGATCAGCATTTCACGCACACGTTCATTCAGAGGCACCTGGTCCAGCAGGGACACGAGAACCGCGGGATCGGTTCCTGCCAGCACGGCTCCCAGCAAGAGAGCCACAAAGAGGCTCATGTGGGCGATCCCGAGAATCCAAGTCAGCAGGCCAAGGATTCCCGCGCTCAGCATGACCCCCGCTGTGGCCAGAGAGAGCACTGGTCTCCAGATGATTCGCATGACTTCATGGGTGAGTTCAGCGCCGCCATAGAGAATGATCAATGCCGCCGCCCCTGACAGCAGATTCGGCTGCGCAATAGGGGCAAGAATGCGCGCGGGATGAAAGCCGAGTGCATGGGCGACGAAATCCGCACCGACGCCGACAGTCAGGAAAAACGCCACATCGGGAATGTTCAAGCGGCGGATCAAGGGGAGACGGACGAGCCCAAACGTACCAGCGGTCAGGACGGCTATGATAGCGAGTGAAATGGCAGAATATAGCATTTGGAGGGTGAATGGGCCCCCTTCGCAAAGACCTGGCTATTCGTTGCGCGATGCAGACCTGATGTTGATGACTGCTCCCGTCAGTATAGATGTTGAACCGCATGCGGTCAAAACATGGCAGGGTGCGTGTCGCGGCAACCGCCTATCGAACGGTCTCTTACAGCTGATCCTCACGCCAAGTCCAGATTGGTGTTTTGCTCAGTATCCCGCGCCGATTGGGAACCCGCCGGGGCGGTTTCACATTGCCTGGCTCTATTTGCGAAGTGTCTGTTGCGTGGCTCGCGAAACCAGGCTGCAGGCTGCCGTCGAGAGTGCTTTCCGGCCACCAGGGAATGCTCACGCTGGGTCTTCCGGTATAGTCCGCGTGGTTGTACTGCAATCGCGAGCGTGGAACAGAGTGACCATTCAGGAAGAAACGCGTCTGACGCGGACTGGACGAATAGAACGTGACGCCTCGCAAATCATCAAACGTTGGATGACGCCACCCCAGGACTGGATCCCGGATCTGATCAATGTCGATGTCAGCGTGAACACGTGTATAGCGGACTGTATAGTGGAGCCACTGCTGGACTTCATTGTATTGCAGAAGTCGACTCGTGCGTGCGACCAGTATCCGTCCTTCGCGATAGGCGTGCGCCAGGTTTATCAGAGCAAGCAGATTGGCGCCGTAGATGGGAATTTCCATATCATTGCCGCCCAGATGCTGCGCGATGATCGAATACAGATGCCCGGTTTCAATCATTCGCAAATGCTCGGGGCTTAACTGCTTGGCCAGCTTCATTGGATTCCAGTTCCACAGGAGATCGCCCCACGGATCGTATCCATCGTCAGTGTAACGGTAAAATCCCCAGCGTTTCACCCCGTCTCGCAAAGTGATTGGATACAGCATGCTCTTGAGACCAAACTCGCTGTCACGGCGCGTCCAAATATACTGTACACCACTCCGAACAATCAGATCCGCGATATAATAGGGCGACTGTTTCTGGTCGCCCTGTTGGTAGGTCGACTCTGGATTTCCGAAATTGCCTACATTGCTGCGGTTACCGTGATTGATCCAGACCGTGTACCGAAGCCTGTTTTCACGCAATGCCTGTAACGCAGTCTCCGCGTATCGGCGCTCAAACAGGGTATTGTTCTGATCGATCATCGAGAAGTCGCCCAGACCGTGTAAAGAATCGATCCAGCCGATTCTGCTAAAACGAACAATCGCCCGAGCGTCACGAAGATCATTCGTGGACAGACGGTAAAAGTAACTCATTTGATCCTGCCAGGGCGTGTTATGTGTATCGATGGCGCCCGGTCGATCCGTTCCTACAAAGAAAAAAAACGAGTCCGCGACGTCGAGGCCGAGTCCCTTGCCCATGGGCGTTCTCTCAAACGTATTGAGGTATCGGTGAATGAGTATAAATTTGCGGAACGTCAGACCGTCCGCGTCGGAGGCGATCGCCAACATGGCGCGATACGGATACGGAAACTTTCTCAGGGTCACTGAACCAGGTTGCACAGGTGTCAACAGTCTGTTGGTCGCAGGTTCACGAACGAAGGAGGTAAGGGCATGGTCGGTACGACCTGTCATCCAACTGCTCAGGTGTGTCGTGAAGGCCATGGGCAGATCGACTGCGGCGAGCACGACCGTTAAGAAGCCGCTGACAGTGAGGGTGCGAAATGTACCCATATATGGATCCCTCAACTTCCTGCGAATCCCGAATTTCCGCGCCTGCAACAACTCCTGCGAACAATTTGTGCGAATGCGTTAATTCTATGGTGTGCAGTGACCTCATTCATGATGCTGGTGAAAGTTGGAGAGATGAAACAGGCAAGGACGAGTGACCATGCGCTGTGGTACGGTCTGCGACAGGCCACGACAGGCTGTACCATTGACCGCGGAACGGGCTGCGCAACAGACTCGTCTTGTGCTATAATAATGTGGTTCATTCGCCGCGGAGAGGTGGTCGAGTGGTTTAAGGCAGCGGTCTTGAAAACCGCCGTAGTCGTGAGGCTACCGTGGGTTCGAATCCCACCCTCTCCGCCAAAAATCTATGATGAAAAGGCTTCTTGGAGTATCGGGAAGCCTTTAGCTTTGTCTCGGGGACGGTTCCTGTGGTGTCTTGGTGCTGTATTGTTGCGGGAGGCAGTGATTTCATGCCATCAGCGAGATTACGGAGCCGACAGGCATAAATGTACGCTTATTCTCTGTTGAGCTACACGTAAACCAATAAAACCAGACTCTGTCAGAAAATGTCGTTCACCGGCGTCTTCTTTGAGCCTTGCGGCTTGAGATTCAACGCTGCATACGCCCGCAACTCGTCGCGCGAATTCAGATTGAGCTTCCGATAGATATTGCCCAGGTGGATGCCAAGCGTCTTAGGACTGATGAACAGGGCGAGGGCAATCTCGCGGTTGGTGCGCGTCTCGGACACCAGTTTCGCGATTCGGTATTCCTGCGATGTCAGATCATGCAACCGGTCGGTTGGATCCGGTTCGCGAAGGCGTCCGTGCGCGGACCGGAGTTCGGCGAGCGCCTGCTCCCGCCAAAAAACGCTTCCGCATCCGCTGAATGTGGTCGCCGCTTCACGCAGTGTCGCACGGGCCTCTGACAAACGCCGATGCCTCCTGTGCCAAGCCCCGAGGTCCAACAACAGTCGCCCGCGCTCCAACCAGTCATCCAATGCGGCGCACAGAGCGTACGCTTGTTCAAAATCCGCCTGCGCCGCCTGTTCGTCGCCCATGCGGTCGGCCAACAGGGCGCGGCATCGCAGGCCCGCCGTCAGAAGGCCCCGGTGTTGAACCGTTTCGCCCGCGGCGACGATGCGCGAGATCAGCGTGCGCGCATGCCCGAACATCCCGGCGCGGACGCAACTGTCCGCCGCCTCCGTCTCCCACCAACTGAAAAAGCAGCACGGGATCTGCGGGTGCGAAACGTCGAGGTTCGGCATACCTTGCAAGAATTGCTCGGCTGCCGCCGCGTGGTTGCATTCGCGGGCAAGCAGCACTGCGTTCGCCCATCGGCAAAACACGATGGCCGTCTGGAACACGCCTTGTTCCGCGTCCTGTTCCGCCTCGCGCAGCGCCGACCGCGCGCCGTCCAGATCACCGATGTCCATCAGGATGCGCGCCTCCAGATGCCGGACCATGGCCTTTGCCCAGGGAACGGAGATCGTGCGGGACTTCGCTTGACTGATATGGTCATACGCGTCGCGTAAGTGTCCGCGCCGCCAGTCCAGTTCGGCGAGAAACGTGTGCTGCCAGATCACTCCCATCAACGATCTGCGGTCCAGATCCTCAGACAGGACCTCCGTCAATCGCTCTTCGGCCTCAACATATCGTCCGAGACGCGATGCGATAATGCCCAAACTCTGCTCCGGCGACCATCCCCACAGAAACTGCGTGTCGTCAGCCGACCATGGCCGACCCGCTTCATACGCGTTCACCGCGCCCTCGTATGCGGCGGGAGACCCTTGCGTAAACGCGACGTGGCAAGCAACCGCATCCGCCCTCGCGATCAGGGTCCTGTCGCCCGCCTTGCGAGCGAGTTCAACCGCCTCGTCGCTCAGGGTTGCGGCCGCTTCCAGAGTGCCGCTGGTCAGTTCGAGAACGGCTCCTTCGACGGCGGTCGCAACCGCCATTGGCGTGTCCACGGAACGGGTCTCTCTGAGCGCCTCCGCCAAACCGCGTCTCGCCCGATCCGAGTTCCCCGTCGCGAGGGAAACGAACGCCTGCGCCCTCCGGATCCGGTTTCGCAAAGGAAGATCGGCGCCAGCTTCGGACTCGCGCTGCGTATTGGCAAACGCTTCGTCATAGGCGCGCGAGGCTGTCTCCATGTCGCCTAGCTTCTGGGTCAAATTTCCCAGCGCAAACCGGGCCTGCGCCCTGTCGGCGCCCGGACGGCAGAGTTTTGCCGCCCGACTCAAATACTCACTGGCGGTGTCGAAAGCGCCCTGCCCCTCGGCTTGGGCGGCCATGGCAAACAAGGTGGCGACGGCGTTTCGATCGCCCGCATCGGCTCCGTGCGTGAGGTGGTACGCGAGGGTGAAATCGTCTGCGCCCCGCTTCCTCAGCAACTGTGCGGTCCGTTGATGCAGCGATCGACTGTCGCCATCCGCAAGACTATCATAGAGCGTCCGCCAGATCAGAGGATGGACGAACTGCAACTGAGGCTCTGACGCATCGTCACAAGGTTTCAAAATTCCAAGAATGGCGGCCGGTTCGAGCAGAGCTGTCGCCGCATCCACCGCCAGATCCGCAAGTTCGGCCGCCACTGTGATGGCAAATCGCGTTCCGAGCACGCTGGCCACAAACAGAAGTCGGCGCGTCTGCTCTGGCAAACCATCGAGTCTCGCCAGGATGATGGCGCGATGGGAGCCTTCGACCGTCGTCAGAACTGCGCCGTCGGCATTTTTTTTGTCAAGCAGAAGCAGGGCTTGGACGAGCAACAGCGGATTGCCCCGCGCAAGCGAGTGGATGCGCTCGAAAAGGGGGAGCGACGGTTCGCTTCCGAGTTGGCGGCGAACGAGGCTGCGACTGGCGTTCTCGCTGAGCGGCGCGAGCGTCCGCAGTTGAACGGGGGCCTCCTGTCCGAGCGCCCGGATCGCGGCTCCCGCCTCATGGGGCCAGCCCCGAAAACCGCCGACCACGGCCACGGCCAACCCCGCCATGCGGCGCAGGAAGAAACTCAGGAGCGACAGGGAGTCGCGATCCGCCCAGTGCAAGTCATCGAGACAGAGCAGAAGGGGGAAACGCTCCGCCGCCGACGCAAACAGCCAGTAAAATGAATAGGTCAACTCCGCGCGCAACCATGATCCGTCATCTGGCGCCGGCCTGCGGCTCCGCCTTCGGAACAGCTTGCGAAACGCGGTCAGGCCCTCCGTTAGTTCCGGATGCGCTCTGCAATGCCGGGCGAGTTGCTCGACCATCTGCTGCGCCAGGGAGAAGGGAACCCCTGTCTCCATGACGTGACCGCTCGCCCTGATCGGGATCACGGGGGTAGCACAGATTTCGATCGCCGCGTCCAACAATTCCGTTTTGCCAAGCCCGGGATCGCCCTGAAAGAAGATCGCTGAACCGCTCCCGTGTGTTGCCCGAACGATCACGTCGCGAATCTCTCGCAATTCTGTGTCCCTTTCCATAATCATTCCAGTCATCATGCCAGTTTGAATCCCCCTGTGACGGATGCCGACGCCCTCTGACTGAACGTGATCTGAAGATCTCTGTTCACAGTATACCGCGCGGCGCACACTCTGGATATCCCCCGCAGGACCATTGATCCATCCACAAGGACCACCCGCTGACTCTAAATAGGGGGGGAGCCCTATTGTCCTCGTTCCAACCACTTGCGCATACTGTCAATAGGTTTGGTGTGAAGTTTCTGACACACTCACCACTTCAGAGAGGTTGTCGATTAGGAAACATAGATTTCGATTCTGGGCGAATTCTCGCTTGGCTGTTTTATTGGCGTCTTTGCATTGTCTCCGCTGATGCAGCGCTTCCCGTGCCAAGCGACGGGTGGCCTTCTTCCCATGGAAAGAAGGCTGTCGTGACCTTTTGTCGCAGGCTTGTGCAAAAAAAGGGGGTGCTTCTATTGAAAAAACGCACCATTCTCACCTCCGCCGTCGCTGTGGCGCTCGTGATGACCAGCAGTTTTGCGGCGCCTGCCGCACCCACATTCGCATTCGGCACTGCTGCCTCATTGCCTGCCTCCGATGCGCCGCCGGTCGTAAGTGGCTGGGTGCAGGTATCCACAGCGGCGCAGCTCGAGTACATCGATCAGAACCAGAGCCAGTACCTCGCCAGCAACATCGAACTGATGAACGACATCGATCTGTCCGGGTTTCCCTGGGTGCGCTTTGCGGGAATGTCGGCGTCCTTCTCCGGAACGTTCAACGGCAACGGACATGTGATCAGCAACGTCCAAATCAGCGATACCACCCACGTCTATGTGGGATTTATCGGCGTACTGAACGGGGTTGTCGAGGCGGTGGGCGTGAGCGGTACGGTGAATGCCGCCTCAGATTCACAGGCCAGCGCTGTGGGGGGGCTGGTGGGCGATCTGTATGGCGGGAACATCACCGACTCCTATGCAGCCGCATCGGTAACGGGAGGAACCACCTCCTACGATGGCGGTCTGGCAGGTTTTTCAGGCGCCAGCGTTACGGATACTTATGCCACCGGATCGGTAACTGGAGGGGGCTACTCCGACAATGGCGGGCTGGTGGGTGGACAAAATGGCGGCAGCATCACTGACTCCTACGCCACCGGGTCGGTGTTGGGAACCGGCGGCCTCTACAACGGCGGATTGTTGGGGGATCAGGTTGGCGGGTCAAACACGGGTAACAGTGGGGGCATCACAGGATCCTTCTTTGACTCCCAGACGACAGGGCAAACGTCGGGCGTGGGGTCCAGTTCCGCAACCGGAGTGACAGGAGAAACCACGGCTGCCATGAAGACCGAGAGCACCTTTACCAATGCGGGTTGGGATTTTCAGTCCACATGGGGGATGAGCGCGAGCGTCAACGGCGGCTACCCCTACCTGCAAGCCCCGGTGAGCCAGCCGGCCAGTACGGCGCCGAGCATCTCGAGCGTCAGTCCAACTTCGGGCGCACCGGGAACGTCGGTGACGATTGCAGGTGCAAACTTTGGGAGTTCGCAAGGCAGTTCGACGGTGGACTTTGGCACAACGGCAGCGGCGGTGACGTCGTGGTCGGACACCTCGATCACGGTCACGATTCCGAATGTCGCGGCGGGAACGGCCAACGTGACGGTCACCGTGGGCGGTACGGCGAGCAACTCCGAGAGCTTCACCGCTTTGGCCCCGGCGCCGAGCATCTCGAGCGTCAGTCCAACCTCCGGCGCACCGGGAACATCGGTGACGATTGCCGGTGCGAACTTTGGCAGCTCGCAGGGAACTTCGACGGTGGACTTTGGCACAACGGCGGCGGCGGTGACGTCGTGGTCGGACACCTCGATCACGGTTACGGTTCCGAATGTCGCGGCGGGAGCAGCCGACGTGACGGTCACCGTGGGCGGTACGGCGAGCAACTCCGAGAGCTTCACCGTTACGGCGCCGAGCATTTCGAGCGTCAGTCCAACCTCCGGCGCACCGGGAACGTCGGTGACGATTGCCGGTTCGAACTTTGGCAGTTCGCAAGGAACTTCGACGGTGGACTTTGGCACAACGGCAGCGGCGGTGACGTCGTGGTCGGACACCTCGATCACGGCCACGGTTCCGAATGTCGCGGCGGGAGCGGCCAACGTGACGGTTACCGTCGGCGGTACGGCGAGCAACTCCGAGAGCTTCACCGCTTTGGCCCCGCCAAACGCGCCGCCGGTCGTAAGTGGCTGGGTGCAGGTATCCACAGCCGCACAGCTTGAGTACATCGACCAGAACCGGAGCCAGTACCTCGGCAGCAACATCGAACTGATGAACGACATCGATCTCTCTGGATTTCCTTGGGTGCGCTTCGGAGGAAACTCAGCCTCAAATCCCTTCGCCGGAACGTTCAACGGCAACGGACATGTGATCAGCAACGTCCAGATCGACGACACCACCCATATCAATGTGGGGTTTTTCGGCGTAACGACTGGAACGGTCGAGGCGGTAGGCGTAAGCGTGACAGTGGATGCCTCTTCCGACCCGATGGTCGGCTCTGTCGGCGGGCTGGTGGGCTGGGAGAAGAGCGGAAGCATCACAGACTCCTATGCCACCGCGTCGGTGACAGGCGGGTCCTCCACCTCCTCAGACGGCGGACTGGTGGGCACTCAAAATGGAAGCATCACAAGCTCCCATTCCGCCGGATCGGTGAGCGGAGGAATGTCCTCTCTAAATGGCGGGCTCGTGGGAGAACAGATCGGAAGCATCACAGGCTCTCACGCCTCCGATACGGTGACAGGAGGGGATGGCGCCAACGATGGCGGGTTGGTGGGCATTGAAAATGCGAATATCACAGACTCCTATGCGACCGGAGCGGTGGCGGGGGGAAGAACCTCCGCCAATGGCGGACTGGTGGGGGATCAGAACTCCGGAACTGGGAGCGTGACGAATACGTACGCCACCGGGTCGGTGACAGGAGGAACCTCCTCGGAAAACGGTGGGCTGGTGGGTCAACTGAGTTTGAACGTCGTCGACTCCTACGCCAGCGGCGCGGTGACGGGAGGGAGCAACGCCTACGATGGCGGGTTGGTGGGCAACAACTACGGCGGGAGCATGAGCGATTCCTTCTTTGACACACAGACGACAGGGCTGACGAACGGCGTCGGTTCCGGTTCCGCAACCGGAACGACAGGAGAAGCCACGTCCGCCATGCAGACCGAGAGCACATTTACAAACGCAGGTTGGGATTTCACGAACACATGGGGGATGAGCGCGAGCGTTAACAGCGGTTACCCGTACCTGCAAGCCTCGACGAACCAGCCAGCCAGTACGGCGCCGAGCATCTCAAGCGTCAGTCCAACGTCTGGCGCACCGGGAACGTCGGTGACGATTGCCGGCGCGAACTTTGGCGGTTCGCAGAGCGGTTCGACGGTGGACTTTGGCACGACGGCCGCGGCGGTCACGTCGTGGTCGGATACCTCGATCACGGCCACGGTTCCGAATGTCGCGGCGGGAGCGGCCAACGTGACAGTCACCGTGGGCGGTACGGCGAGCAACGCCGAGAGCTTCACCGTTACGGCCCCGTCAAACGCGCCGCCGGTCGTAAGTGGCTGGGTGCAGGTATCGACAGCCGCACAGCTCGAGTATATCGATCAGAACCAGAGCCAGTATCTGAGCAGCAACATTGAACTGATGAACGACATCGCACTTCCCAATCCGACTCTCGCGAGCGGTAACTGGGTGCGCATTGGGGGCTATTCAACACCATTTTCCGGAACTTTTAATGGGAATGGATACGCGATCAGCAACATCCAAATCAATGACACCACTCACGAAAATGTGGGATTAATCGGTGTTTTGACGGGAACCGTCGAGGCTGTGGGCGTGAACGCGACAGTGAATACCACGAATGCTCAATTTTCTGTCGGGGTAGGCGCATTGGTGGGCCGCGAGAAGAGCGGCAGCATCAGTGACTCCTACGCCACTGGAAAGGTATCGGGAACGGCCAATGGCAATGGCGGGCTGGTCGGTCTCCAGAACGGTGGAAGCATCAGTGACTCGTACGCTGCCGCGTCGGTGTCGGGAGAAAACTACTCTGGCAACGGCGGGCTGGTGGGACAGCAGGGCGCGGGGGGAACTACCATCACGGACTCTTACGCCACGGGAGCGGTTTCTGGCGGGAACAGCTCTTACAATGGCGGGCTGGTGGGTCTCCAGAACGGCGGAAGCATCAGTGACTCTTACGCTGCTGGTTTGGTGACCGGAGAGACGGGATCCGTCAATAATGGCGGGCTGGTGGGGGCTTGGTTCTCGCAGAGCGCCATCACCGATTCCTTCTTTGATTCACAGACAACAGGGCAAACGCAGGGCGTGGGGTCCAGTTCCGCAACCGGAGCGACGGGAGAAGCAACGTCCGCCATGAAAACCGAGAGCACCTTTACCAATGCTGGTTGGGATTTCACGAACACTTGGGGCATGCAGTCCGGTGTGAATAGCGGGTACCCTTATCTGCAGGCGTTTGACGTGAGTAGTGCAGTTTTGCCAACCGTTACTGGCGCCACATACTTCGGTCCTGGTTCTGGTTTCTATGTCGGAGATTTTGTGATACTGAGCGGCTATAATTTTCCGAATGGGTTGACAACAGTTTCCCAGGATGTTTATCTGAGCAGTTCAAGTACACAGTACGTTCCGCTAAACCCGTCGAGTTCTGGCTTGGTCACGGGAGCCGTCTACGCGGGTGTGTATTCTGCTGGCGGTTTTAGTAATTTCGTTCCTATTTCACTGGGCACGATAAGCTTGGTTCTGCCCTCAAGCAGTCTGGCGGCGGGGGGATCCAGCACCTTCTCTGCGACGGCAACCAGCGCTAACGCTGCGACGCTCTCGGGTGTGCCTGTTGACTTCACTGTCAATTCTGCAGTGTTTGGGCCTTTTCCAACGAATCAAAACGGCGTGGCTACCTACACCTTCTCGCCTCCGGGCGTTGGTACGTACTCCGTTACGGCTAGCGTCTACGGTCAGACGACATCGCCGCAAACGCTCCAGGTTTCGTCGACGAGCCCGGCGCCCAGCATCGCGAATCTCAGTACGACTTCGGGCACACCGGGAACATCGGTGACGATTTCTGGTTCGAACTTTGGGAGTTCGCAAGGCAGTTCGACGGTGGACTTTGGCGCGACGGCAGCGGCGGTGACGTCGTGGTCGGACACCTCGATCACGGCCACGGTTCCGAATGTCGCGGCGGGAGCGGCCAACGTGACGGTCACCGTGGGCGGAACAGCGAGCAACGCCGAGAGCTTCACCGTTACGGAGCCGTCCAACACGGGCAACGGGAACAACGGAGGCAACGGGAACAACACGGCACCTGTGTTGCCCACGGTATTGGCCCAGCAGATTGTGGACGCAGCGGGCGGCACGACGACGCAGATTTTCGGAAACACGACAGTCACCGTGGATGTGACACCGGGTGCGTTCACGTCAAATGAGCAAATGACCATAACGACAGAGGACTCAAGTGCGCTGAGCAGCCAACTGTCGCAAGGCAGTAACCCTGCGCAAAACGGCAACCTGCCAGGCGTTCCGGATGGTGCAGTGGCTGTGGTGCTCGGCGTGAACTTCTCTGGCGCGGCGCCGACGAAGCCGATCACGGTGACCATCCAGAATCCGTCGATCCCCGCGAACGCTTTGTTTTACAAGTTGGGGCCAAACGGTCAACTGATTCCGGTGCAGGCGACGGTGACGGCGGGTCAAGCGGTGGTGAGTTTCACTTCGGATCCAGACTTCGTGGGGCTGTCCCTGCAACCAAATCAGCGGGTTCTGACGATGGCGGGGCAGACACAGGTGTTGCCGTCGTTCGTTCAGAAGGATCCGATCAGTCACGTGATGACGACGTACATGCCGATCTGGTACCTGATGCAGGCGCTAAAGGCAAACGGGATCTCGAGTACGTGGAACGGCGCATCCTGGAACCTGACGACGCCCGGGTCGACGGCGGTTGACTTGTCAAACGTGAAACTCGGTCAGGGGAGCATGAGCATTTCAATCAATGGCACAGTGGTCGAGCATGTACCTGGAACGGTGGCCAAGGATCCGCTGCACGGCAATGTGACGACGTACATGCCGATATGGTATGTATTCCAAGTGCTGAAGCGGTTGGGGTTAACGAGCGAGTGGAATGGACATACATGGACGCTGACTGCGGCGACTGCCACGACATGAACACACTGGCAAGGTGATTGTTGACTGCCGATGAGTATGGCGATGTCGCTAGGTGAATTGCAGATGCAAGAAACACCGCTCTCCTTGATTTATGGATAGGGAGAGCGGTGTTTTGTTTTCACGGTCATTGTGGTGTGCGGGGCGTCTCACGAAATGGGGAAAACCGTACGCCGAATCCTTGCGAAGAGCCCCAGTGTGTTCATTTCACTCAGTTCGTTTACGACAGCTTGTTTGTTGTGGTGACAACCCTTTTTTCTGAATAAAAAAATGATTCCGCGCGATTTGTTTCTTCCCCGCAGAAGGAGGATGAATCCCCTCTCTCGAATTCATAGGAAATGTCTAATTTGGGGGGCTCCCATTCAACGCCTCGGTAAACCGATATCCTTTGCATGGGAAAGCGCTCCCCGGTATATACATCAAGGCGATGATCGTCGATATCTTGTGTGCCCGTTCGCCCCTCTACCGCGTAGAAGAGTTTTATCAGGACCTCGATGTTCCCTTGCTGTAGTGCGAGGATTAGCGCAAGGCGGCTATTGTTCGCTAAGCTTGAAGATAAACAAAGCGCGTTGGCGGAGGGAGTTCGGCGATATGGTTGATGCAAGTGCCGCACGCAACAATGAAAACCGTGGTATTTTGCCGTTCGGGAAGGAAGGAGCATTGGAAAGGATGAAAATGGGGTGGTACAGGGTTCATCACAATGGAACCTGTACGCATTGGAGTGCGGAAGCCCAGAATCTCCTTGGCTATGAGTTGCGAGAGGTTGTCGGTCAAGATATTCATGCTGTTTTTCACGAAAGGCAAGCGGACAGGGATAATTGTCCGGCCTGTCAACTCCATTCACTCACCGACATTCCGGAGACAACGAAGCTCGTTCGACTTCGGCATCGCGATGGGACCATACGAGTTGTCGAGGCCCTCGCGGTTCCGTCGCAAACCGGTGTGAACCCACGGGATGTGACGGTCGTATTTCGAGCGTTCGAAGAAGCGACCCTGCGTTCGTACGTCGAACTTTGGCGCATCTATGAAGTCAACAATCAGGTATACCAGGCCATTTTGCGCCTTCGTGATTTGAATGTCCTGTATTCAGAAATATGTCGCATCATGGTGGATGTGGGTCCGTTTCGCATGGCGTGGATGGGTGTGCCTTCGCCAACGGTCACGCACCCCGTGGATATTGTGGCGCACGAAGGAGTAACTGAAGACTACTTGGATCAGTTACGGCTCACAGACGATGAGAATCTTCCCGAAGGAAGAGGGCCTCTGATGATGGCCCTACGGACGGGGAAACCGCAAATCATCCAGGATATTGCTTCGGATCCGGCCATGACACCGTGGCGTGATGAAGCCTTGAAACTGGGAGTTCATTCCCTGGCAGGGTTTCCTGTTTTGCTGAATGGGCAAGTCGTGGGCGTCTTGAATCTTTATCATCCCCGACCTCATTTCTTCGAAAGGGAAGAGCTTCGACTTATTGGGGAGGTTGTCGATGGACTCGCGTTTGCGGTTGAAGTTCATGCCATGGCTGAAAAGCGCAGGCAGGCTGAAACCCAGATTCGTCTTGCGGCCAAAGCGTTTGAATCGCAAGAGGCAATGACGATTACTGATGCCGACGCAAACATCGTGCTGGTGAATAAAGCGTTTACGAAGATTACGGGGTTCAGCCGGGAAGAAGTCCTGGGGAAAAATCCTCGCATTTTGCAGTCTGGCCGACATAGCGCCAAGTTTTATCGACAATTGTGGAATGTTCTGTTAACCACGGGGCGGTGGGAAGGCGAGATCTGGAATCGACGAAAGAATGGAGAGATTTATCCTGAGTGGTTGACGATTTCCGCAGTCAAAGATGAGGAAGCAAAGACCACGCACTATGTTGCGCATTTCGTAGACTTGTCAAAATGGAAATTTGTGGAGTCAGAGATTCGCCGTTTAGCCTATCGGGACTCGCTGACGGACTTGGCCAATCGTCGGCAATTTTTTCAAACACTCGACCAGGCGGTCGCTGAGGCGGGGCACTCCGTTCAGAATGGATTTCTCCTTTTTATTGATTTTGACCGCTTTAAAGAAATCAATGACTCTCTGGGACATCGCGTGGGGGATTTATTGCTGCAGGAAGTGGCGAGAAGGTTGACCGAGGTTGCAAGAAGTGAAGATATCGTTGCGCGCCTTGGAGGGGACGAATTTGTTCTTCTCAGTCGTGCGCCATCCACTTCGAAAAGTGCTGTGAGCGAAGCCATGTGGTTTGCAGAATATGTCCGTGCAAAATTGATCGAGCCCTATGAGTTGGACACGTATGTTGTTCATGTTAAACCAAGTATTGGCGTGCGTGTGCTGGAAGCTGGACACGCCTTTGCAGAGGAACTGGTGCAGGAAGCGGATCTCGCTATGTATGAGGCCAAGACTTCCGGCGGAAATCGTGTAGTCTGTTATGAGCCAAAGATGAAGTTGAAGTCCCGTCGGATATTTCAACTGGAACAAGACTTGCGTTCGGCCATCGAGCGAGAAGAAATCGAACTGTACTATCAGGGACAATTTGACGCCCAAGGCCGTCTTGTTGGCGCTGAAGTGCTAAGCCGATGGACGAACCGCGGTGAGTCGATTGCGCCCTTGGAGTTTATTCCAATTGCAGAGCGGGCCGGACTGATCTTGAACCTAGGCATGCTTATTTTCCGGGGCGCGCTTCAACAATTACACACATGGAATCATCCGTTTTCGGCGCGATTGTCCAGGTTGTCGATCAATATCAGCGCTGGTCAATTCCGGGACCCCAGTTTTGTGGAACAAATCCGACTGGCGATTGAAGAGGCGCATGTGGATCCAGGCTGGGTCGTTCTCGAAATCACCGAGAGTGTGCTCATGGAAAACCCGAAAGAGGTTCGCCAAACAATCGCGGCGCTGCGTGGAATGGGCGTGGAATTCTCCATTGACGACTTTGGAACCGGGTACTCGTCACTCGCCTATCTCCATACGCTGCCGATTCAGGAGTTGAAAATAGATCGTGACTTTACGAAGGAAATTATTACGAACATCAGCGCGCATGCGATTGCAAAGTCAATTTTGGCGATTGGACAGAGTTTGTTCCTCCGGGTCGTTGCCGAGGGTGTAGAAACCGCGGAAGAAAGAGAGAATTTGTTTCAACTGGGATGCAAAACGTTTCAAGGATATTATTTCATGAAACCACTGCCAGCCGGGGAATTTGAAAAGCAGCTGGCGTCAACAGATTCCTCCCATTTGTGACAAGGTAACCGGCCCGCCGCCGCATGGATCGCAATTGGGCGTGGGGGAGCAGGTGTTCGCCAACTCTATGCAGGTTGCGCCGTCGAGTGTCGGCATGTAACCTACGAAGTTGGTATAGATATAGCCGGAGAAGTTTTGCTGCAGGGCCAGGTACGCGGCGCTTGCCCCGTAGGGAAGAAACTCGCCGTCCGAGACGGTGAAGTTGCACAGGCCGTTATACGCGCTCAGAAAGGTCGGAACGCTTGAATAGGCGGCCATCTTTGCATTGACGAGCAGGTTGGCGCCTTCGTTCATGCTCGTCATGAAGGGAGCATTTCCGCCTACTTGCATGGGATCGACATACCCGTAGTTCGTTTCCATGGCCAAAATCGCCAGAATGAATCTGGGATTGACATTATACGCGCAGCCAAACAGGTTTGCGAACAGTTGCATCCACTTGTAGTTGGCATTGACAACGCTGCTGTCGATGGCCCCCTTCGTTGTGGAGTACCCACCCGTCAACAACTGCGATTCCTGCAAGTTGACGTACTGGTTGCTCATGAGTCGCACACCTCCTTAATGACAGGTTCCACACTGCGCCGGAATGCCGGACAGTGAAGTTCCGTTTAGCGCATTGTTCGCCAGCGCATAGGTGATTTCGAGTGAATCCAGGCCGGTCGTTCCGCAACCGTCAAGTGGACCGTAGGAAGGGGACGCTCGCCACGATGCAAGATTGCAGAAACTGATCCACGAAGGATTGTGATCGAGAAGGTTGTTCAATGCAGCCCCTCCCACAGCGATGACGGGATCGGAACTGCTTACCCATCGTTCTGCCAAACTCAGGTCCCCAGTGACTTGTGATACAGGTATACCCAGCGCAAGAGCTGTGAAAAACGCCGCCGTCAAGTCCGTTTTATCCGCTCCGTAGAAGTAAACGGTTGCCATGTTCTCTTCCTCCTTTTCAGATGTGACTCACATCCGAACCTTGTCACCCCTTTTTATGTGTACGGACGTTCCCCAATCTCCGTGTGGACTGATGGTCTGCGTCATTTGCATCAATGTTGCCCCTCGTTGACAAGTGGGATACGGGGGCATAGTATGTGAATCGAGGCGGTGAGCGACATGCATCCCTACCAAAAGGACGCCAGCGATTTGCTTTCACGCTTGCGCAAGATTGAGGGTCAGGCGCGTGGAGTACAGAAAATGATTCAGGATGACCGCTATTGTGTGGATATACTGGCCCAAATCTCATCGATGAAAGCCGCGCTCTCAAAAGTGGAGCTTGCGCTTCTGGAGAGTCACACTCGCGGTTGCGTAGCGGAGGCGATCCGAGGTGATGGGGGCGAGGAAAAAATCAATGAGCTGATGCGGGTGATTCGCGCTGGCATGAAGTAGTTTTCGACGTGACAGGATAGATTTTCAGGTACAGTGCCGGCTGCATCAGCGTTGTCACGCTAGGGAACCGACACGCGGGTTTGGCCTGTTGCGTTGCGCGCTGCAGGGTGCATAAACCAGGTGCTGACCATGAGCAGCGCCACAACCGGAGGCGTGTTTGGATCGGTGCCGATCCCACCCATAATGCCGAAATCCATGCTGGTCCACCAACTGAACAGGAGCCAAAAGCCAGCCAGGAACGCGACCCATGTTTTGGAATGACTTGCGATCATGCCAATACCGATGACACCCATGATAGCCACGAAGGCGGTGTTCAACAAGAGAGCGTGGGTGGAGGCCAGTGCAGTCATGACCTTGATTGGGGCGGCGAGCCACGTCGGTTGGGAAATAGAGGCAGCATTAGAGAAAAAAGGCATTAGATTGCCAGATTGAAAAAAGGCAGCGTGTGGCGCAGCTTGCCATCCTGCCGAAATCATCCAATAACACCCAATGCCGACCTGGCCCAACCTGGCGACTCTCCCGGATAGCCAGTGCTGTTTCGGGAGCAGGAGCAGGATAGCAGCGCCAGCGTAAAAGAGGGCTGATCCGGGGCTTCCGGCCAGGTAGGTAGCGGTTCCGGTCAGTATTCCACCCAGTCCTTCACCGAACACCCATATGAAGAATGCCCAGAACATGGACGTCCAAAGAGCGATTCTGCCCATGTGCGTGTCCGGATCGGCAATGAACAGCGCGATTCCCACTCCTGCCTGCATGTAGATGGCGGCGATGTTTGCGGCAATCGGATGAGATGTCCACACAAGGATACCCTGTTCCATGAGACGGTATAACCACGGAGGCTGATTCTGCTGGGCCATTTTCAGCACCCCTCCAACGAACCCCTGAGTGACCATCGCTGGCTGGGCCTGCAAAATGGCGTCAAAGAACCACAAAACCGCGAGGCCTCGCCGCAGAATCAGTCGGGCAAGCAGAGGAATCGGCATAGAATACTTGGCGCCGTTCCCTCCGCTGTCATACTGAGACGGTGGCTCGTCACTCAACGTATCGTCGCCTTTCGGAGGCGGCACGGTCATGGAGGCGTCAGTTTCCCAACGCATGAATCGCTTTGTCAGACTTACGAAAACGGCAATGATGATCAAGGCGATTACCAAGCCAGTGACTTCGAACAGGGCGCTGTAAAACGAGTCAATCAGTGGCTGTTTGTACACCACACCCATTTGCATAGGGTGCATCCCCCGTCTGTTTCATAGTTGCTGTGGCAAGAAGAGTCTCGGTTATGCCCACCAGATGTCGTGGATTTTCTCCTTAATCAACAATTTCTGCAGAAACGAGACCGCCTTTTGAAAACCTTCCGGCACTGACATCAGACTGTCCTCGTGTTCTATGCTGATCGCCCCCTGGTAGCCGACCAACTGCAGAGTGCTGATGATCTGTCGCCACGTCTCTTCGCCATGGCCGTAACCAACGGTGCGAAAGATCCACGAGCGATGTAGTTCATCCCGGTAACTCTTGGTGTCGAGAACCCCGTTGACCGCAGTGTTTTGCGCATCAATCGCAGTGTCTTTGGCGTGGAAATGGTAGATTGCCCCTGCCGCCCCCAGTATTTTGATTCCCGCCACAGGGTCCATACCCTGCCAAAAGAGGTGGCTCGGATCAAAGTTGATCCCTATCGTATCGCCGCAGGATTCGCGCAGACGCAGCATAGTCTCGGTGTTGTACACGACAAAGCCGGGATGCGCCTCGATGGCAACCTGCACGCCGTGCCGCTTAAGAAACTCGTGTTGCGAGCGCCAGTAGGGAATGACTTTTTCCTGCCATTGCCAATCAAGCACTTTCAGGAAATCCTCGGGCCAGGGGCAGGTTACCCACACAGGATGGCGTGACTGATCGGATTCCCCCGGACAACCGGCGAAAGTGATCACTGTCTTCACACCGAGGGCTTCGGCCAGGAGCACAGCGTGTTCAAACTGTTCGTGATGGCTGCGTGCGATATCGGTGTCCGGGTGCAGTGGATTGCCATGACAGCTGATGGCGCTGATCTCCAGACCACGGCTCTCAACGGCCTGTCTGAAAGCCTGCAGTTTCGCCGGATCGTCCAGCAATTCTGCGGGCTTGCAATGAGCCGTTCCGGGATAAGGCCCTGCGCCGATTTCGATCGTTTCCAGTCCGCTCTGGACGATGTAGTCCAGAGCATCCTCGAACGATCGGTCTGAAAATAATACCGCAAACACTCCAAGTTTCATGATCTGTGCGGCCTCCCTGTCGCTCTTCTTCTGCTATCGGATAAACGGTTAACGGGTCAGCGGTTCCTCCGGCTGATGATTGCCATAGGTCGGTACTGCGCCCGCAGCTTGACCAGCCCACAGGACGGCATTTTCAATCACGCGCTGGACATCCTTGTGACGATATGTCGGGTGCGTTTCGTGTCCAGGTCGAAAGTAAAATACTCTGCCGCGACCTCGGTGATAGGTACAGCCACTGCGAAAAACTTCTCCGCCCTGGAACCAGCTTACAAATACCAGTTCGTCCGGCGCAGGAATATCAAAATGCTCTCCATACATTTCCTCATGGTCCAAAACAATGCATTCTCCGACGCCGGCCGCGATGGGATGACCAGGGTCCACGGTCCAGATGCGTTCGCGCTCGCCGGCTTCGCGCCATTTCAGGTCACACGACGTACCCATGAGACTCTTGAAAACTTTCGAAAAGTGTGCGGAATGAAGAACGATAAGACCCATACCGCTCCATACACGGTTGACAACTGCGCGCACGGTGTCGTCAGTCACCTCGTCATGGGCCACATGACCCCACCAGATGAGAACGTCTGTATTGTCCAGAACGTCGGAAGACAATCCGTGCGCCGGATCGTCGAGTGTTGCTGTACGCACCTGAAATCCCCTCTCGCGAAGGGGGGCGGCAATGGCCTCATGAATGCCATCTGGATAAATCTCACGGACACTGTCGTCCGTCTTTTCATGCCGAAACTCGTTCCAAACCGTTACCCGAGGCGCCTGATTCAAAGGGGCTTCACTCCTAATTGTTATACATGCCAATCGCAGCCTGTCTCTATGCACTTCTCTACAGGTACTTCTAGACTTAACCACAAAACCACGAGTGTTTCAAGAGCCTGCGTCAACAGTTTTGCGTTCCATTCAGGGCTCCGTTGCGCGGAGTGATATGATGATGGGAGAAACAGATGGCTGAGCCGATGCAACGTGGATGGGTGCACGTCACGCGGGGTTCGCCAAGAACAATGGAGGGGTAACGGTTGGAACCTATTCGTATTGGCATTATCGGAGTCGGACAGATTGGGAAGCATCATCTCGATGCGTATGAACGTCTGAGCGAAGCGGAAGTTGTCGCTGTGGCCGATATTAATGCAACAGAACTGCAGAGTGTGGCAAACAGATATGGAGTGCCCCATACGTACACCAACTTTCGAGAACTCTTGGCGCGCGATGATATTACGGCGGTCGATGTCTGCCTCCACAATAATTACCATGCCCAAGTTTCCATTGCCGCCATGCGTGCAGGCAAGCACGTCTACTGTGAGAAACCGATCGCCGGTTCGTTGACCGATGCCATGGCGATGGTGTCCGTCGCGGAGGAAACGCAGCGAAAACTCCACATTCAACTCGCGAACCTGTACGCAAGGGAGACACGTGTGGCCAAGCGTCTGATTGAGGATGGGAGACTGGGCAATCTCTATCACGCGCGATCGACAGGGTTTCGCCGACGGGGACGTCCTTTTGTGGATGGATATGGCACGCAGGCCTTTGTCAACAAACAGACGGCGGGCGGTGGAGCGTTGTTTGACATGGGCGTCTATCATATTTCGCAAATGCTGTACCTGCTCGACCTGCCAACAGTAGATCGGATCAGCGGGAAAATCTATCAGGAGACTGGAATGAATGAGCGGAGAAGACAGGAGAGCGGTTATAACGTGGAAGAATTGGGCATGGGATTTGTACGGTTTGGCGGTGGGATGACGCTTGACGTGATAGAATCCTGGGCTATTCATCTCAATAAGTTTGAGGGCAGTTATGTGGTAGGCAGCGAGGGAGGCGTGCGGCTGAATCCGCTCAGTTTTCACCATACAGTCGGAGACATGGACATTGACGCCACGTTTGACCTGGACGCCGACGATTTTCGACGTCATGCGCTGTACGAGAACGAAGACGCCTACGATTCTTCGGAGCGGCATTGGGCGGCGGCTTTGCAGGGAAGAGTGGAGCTATTGCCGACAGCCGAACTCGCATTGGAGACCATGCTCATCAGCGAGGGCATCTACTTGTCTGATCGGCTAGGGCGTGAGGTGGAGGCTGCCGAAATACAGGAGCATTCGCATTCCACTGCGCTAGACGTATAGAGGCGCTGACATAGACTCTAATGCCGCTTCGCGGAGCCAACAGCCGGGAAAAATACACTCCTGCGCCGGCAGTGCGGACCTGACCGCGTATAAAATGGGCGCCACTGTCGGGTCAAACATCACTGGAATCATACACCCCAAAAACATAGGTTGCTGTATGGCGTGTTTGAAGGAGGGATGTATGATGTATGGAACGTTTGGCGGATATACGCGTTGGGCAGTTGTGTTTCTCATCATCTTTGTGCTCTTCTTCCTGCTGGTTCCAGGTTATGGCGCTGGCGCGACCGCATACTAGTGGAACTCTGACACCAGAATCAGGGTAGACTCTCAAGTCTGAGTTTTGCGAAGCAAAATCTCAACTGAGTTTTGCGAAGCAAAATCTCAGGGCTTGCGCGTCACCATCAGCAGCCTGAAAACTCGCTTGGCTGGAATCGTATGCTGTGCCGAGGCGAGTTCGGCGCAGCCGTGTTTGAGAAGCGGCGCAGCATACGATTCCGGCGGGCAGAGACGATCGATTTTCCAGGATAGACGGCCATGCCGCGTGCGGCACCATCAGCGGAGGAGGGATATTGCGATGTGCACGATGGATCAATGCCAAGAGGCAAGGGGCGGCTGGGTCCAATTCCAGACTCAGTGGGGTTTGCACAGAGGCATTGTGGAGCGGGTTACAAATCAGGGTGTACTGTGATGCGCAAAACTACGCGAATTTAGTCTCTGAGCCTTACCTCAATACTGTTCGGGCCCGTGACATCAATGCGCTCCACGACAGCTCGCACCAATTCTTTGCGTCGCTGCGCTGTCGATTGTTCCCACTGGGACAAGAGATCCTGGACGAGTGTACGGCGCCGCTCCGTTTTCCTTGCGTCAGCCTCTTCCTCTCCATCAAGGGAGGCCTCCTGCGAGATCCGTTCTTCCTCATTGCGCAGGCGCGCTAGGCGGGTTTTTAATTCCTCCATCTCAAGTTCTCCGGCTTCGTAGGCATCCCACAGGCGCTGCTTGCGTACTTTGAGCGCCTCCCTCAGCTTGTCGGGGTTAGTAGTTGTCTTTCGCGCGGGCAGCTTGGCCGCGTGGTCAGGGGGTGTCTCCGCGATCAAAGCTAAGTGCGAAATCAGCGCGGCCTCAAGGCGTTCCTGACGCACACCGTATCCAGAGGTACAGATGATGCGATTGAGGCAACGGTAATATGACCGACTCCCTCTAGCGTTTCCGGTCATATGGCCGCCGCAGGAGCAGTACAGAAGACCTGTCAGCGGGTAGCGCCCCGTACCGGCCCGCGGGAACACCTTGCGGCGACTGGAGACAGTATCCTGCGTTCGGGAGAAAGTCAGCTCGTCGATGATCGCCTCATGCTCGCCGGCCCCCGTTACTTCCCGGCCGCTCTTCCGGGCACCTCCAGCAGTCCGATAACCCCACCGGCTCAGACCCGCATAAATCGGGTTGTGAATCATGTATAGAATCACGTTTCCGCGCCACACGTGCCCGCCTGGAGGTCTGACACCTTCTCCCTGCAGCTCTCGCGCAATCCGCACTGCTCCTGCCCCGTCCAAGTAGCGCGCGAAGATTCGCCGCACGATCTCGGCCTCTGTGGATTCAAGAATAAGTTTTCCGTCCATGATGCGGTAGCCATACGGTGCGCGTGGAACCACGAGTTTCCCCTCGAGCGCCTTCTGTCGCATGCCCAAGTAAACGCGCTCGCCGAGCTGCTCCCGCTCCCATTGAGCCAGTGCCGCCACGAGCGTCATAAACAGGCGCCCGATGGCCGTGGTGGTATCAAAGACTTCCGTGGCAGACTTGAAGCCCACCTTATGGCGGTCAAACGTCTGGAGCAGATCGTAGAGATCCACCACGCTGCGCGTGAGACGATCCAGCTTGTACACCAAGACGAGATCGATCCGGCCTCCCGCTGCATCGGCTAAGAGGCGTTGGAGTTCGGGACGATCGGCAGTTTTGGCGCTGACCCCTTCGTCTGTATAGACTTCGGCGATCAGCCATTCCTGGCTGTCACAGTAGGCTCTCAGACGATCAAGTTGGGCCGCGAGAGAGAACCCCTCATCGGCCTGCTCCTGCGTGGACACGCGCAGGTACAGGGCTGCTCTCACCCACATCGCATCCTTCCTATACATTGGTTTGCCCCACGGATAATCCGTTTGACCGATTCTTAAGCGTGCCGACGCGCCACGATAGTCGGTCCGACGCCTTTTTTTTGATTTCCTCTTGCGCTACCGAGGCGCTCTATTTTGCTCGGTCACTCATTTGGCTTTCCTTGCTGCCGCGATATAACGATGGATCGCAATGCGTGCCATCGTTGTATGGCCAACACCCTGGTCGCTCGCCAAATCTTTGAGGCCTTCCAGGTCGTCGTCAGACAGGCGCACCGTGATGATGTTCAAGCCCTTGGATTCGGCCTCCTCAGAGCGTCGACGCATCTTCTTAAACTCCTCGTCAGAAACACTTGTGATTTCGAGTGGTTTAACCAGTTCGACCTCGACCTCTTCCAATTCCAACTCGTCGCCCGAGTGATGATCGAAGTATTCTGCCACCGAAGCATCATCGTCCGGATCGAACGGAAGCGGTTCTTTCCTCATGTTCATCTCCTCCTCCCGTACAATCTGCGTTCCGCGTCATCCATGTCGCGCGCGGTGATCACATAGGCGTGAAAATCCTCATAAAGGCGGAAAATCACGGTCAGATACCGTCCATCTTCACCTCGGCCAAGCACCTTTAATAACGTACCATCCGATTCGGGTTGTTTATCCGGAACGCGGAGAAATACATTTTTTTGGCCACCGTCAAACACATGAATCACATCGTCTTTGGTGACTTGGTGTGCCTGCCAGAAATGATCTTCCCGGCTAGGCGGAATGTTGACTTTTCTGATTTTCACCCATGCCACCCGCCTTGTGATTCTATAGTAATCTTATGTATTCTCCGCGTCAATCGCGGTAAACCCATATGCGCCTCAAAATGCCCTCATCGCGGGCGGCGGTTGGATTTCATTCCGGGTGGCTGCCACTTCGGCCACTTAGAAAGCTCGCTGCTCAGGAGCCCACCATGCCAGTACTGCATGTGGTTTCTATCTGCCTCTCTGCGCGCCTGTTGTGTGAGATCAGAGGTAGTAATTAGCCAGGAGGTGTAGCAGGCAGGTTTGGTGTTCTTTCGGGAGGAATCGAGCGCCCTGACGATATCAGGGCCGACAAGCCTGTGGTCTGCCCAGTGTTTCGCTTGCACCGCGATTCTCTCCCCGGATTCTTTGTCGATCAGAACCAGGTCCACGCCCCCGTCACCGCTGCCGCCTCTCTCCTCAACTCGGTAGCCATGGTCCCGGAAATAGAGCGCCAGCAAGTGTTCAAATTCGTAGGGACTCAAGCCGTCCAATGGAGCCCGCAGTATTTCTTCATCTGGGCGCACGGAACGGGATCCAGTTGGTCGGGGCGCAGCTGAGACGCGCTCGGAACCGCGCTGAGTTGTTTTGCTCGGAGTGAGAGAACGGATCAGTTTGTCTATGAGAAACATGAGGACGATCGACGCGACCAAAGGTAGTGACCCATAAGTGAGCGCTAGCCAATGTGGATGCACATGTGCCCACGCGGAAAACCCTACATAGATAGACCCCAAGACACCCAAACTTAGAACGAGGTCTCTCCAATCTTGCTTCTTTCGTCTTGCCAATTCACTGCACACCCTTTCCCTTCGATGATTCGAATATTAATCATTTAGTCCTTGGCGCATTCCTTGCCTTGAAGCGGCAGAAAGGCGCGGATCACTCGGGCTCGAGTTTCAAAGTCCAAGGACCGCAAATCCCGAATGATCCGTTCCTGTAGCCACTTCTCGCCACCCTTCCTGGCAGGGAGGCTCTGGCGGAGACGTTGATAGCGAAAGCGCACCAGCCGGGTCTCGAAGGCTCGCAGTCCCAACTCGTCCATACGGATCGCCATGGCCAGCTCGGAAACGCGGAACCAGAGCGCGATTTCCGCGATCGAACACATTCGCCTGTTCAGTAATTTCACCAGCTCGCGGGGCATAAGTAAAAAAGCTGCGAATTGATTGGCTTGTACCTCTGTCCAGTGGTTCCGAGATCCGAATGTAGACGTACTCGAGGGATGGCCCAGGATGTAATGGCCAAACTCGTGCGCTAGTGAAAATCGTCGCCGTACATAGGGGCGCTTTCGGTTTATGTAGATCGCGTGGGCCCTTTCATTCCTGACGTATGCCCCATCGGTTGTGGGGGAGAGATCCGTAAATCGCAGAATAAGGTGAGGGTAGCGGGCGAATATAGTGCGCAGGGAAATGGGATTAGTCTCCAGTGTATTCGACAAGGGAATGCCGCAGGTAAAGAGCACTTCGAGTGCCTTGGCCTCTATGGTCGCCCGCAAATTAATCCTCCATATCGCGCTTAAAGGCGTCGAGAATTTTAATCAGGTCCCGTAGACTTTCTTTGCTTCCCGCTTGGGCCCGGAGTAGAGCGGAGGCTTTTAGTTCCTCTGCTTTGGCAGTCGCCTCCGCAAGCAATTCTTGATATTCCAGTTCTCCAGATGAATCATCATTCAATCCCATTAGATAATCCGTACTGACGGCGAAGTAATTCGCGAATTTCCTGAGCACATTGAATCCTGGCTTGCGTTCATTTCTTTCATACATTCCCAAAGAACTTCGTTTAATGCCTATTTTGTCCGCCAACTCTTGTTGCGAGAGTCCTTTGATTGCGCGCAACTTGATGATTTTATCCCCAAACTGTTCCATATGGCGCCTCCCCTCGTTCCAATTTCGACACGAAATGTGAATTTCCTTTTTGTGTCTTTTAACGTCCTTTTTAGTGTTTTATATACTTGACTTTAGTCCTTTACTGTGGCTAAATTAGACACAGTAAAGGACTGAGGGAGTGAGGAAATGAAGAATGTCCGGATCGCAAGATTAAGGGGAAAGAGGACCCAGACGCAGGTGGCAGCCGATCTAGGTGTTCCGAGAACGACATATGCCATGGTTGAAAATGGGGAGCGGTTCCCCCGCAGAGACTTGCAAGCCAAGCTCGCGAATTACTTTGGCGTCTCGGTCGATTATTTGTTTTTCGCCGATGCGCGAGGGGAGGAAAGAGACCGTGCCTGATCATGAGGAGTTTCCTACCCATCCAAAGGAGGCTTCAGGGGGCGAATTGCATCCCCTTGCTCGGGTCGTCTACCGCTTAAATTACGCCGCCGCGATCCTAAACGACCTCACGAAGGACACGACGCTTCGGGTCGAGGATATTGCTTCTATTACCGATATTTTACACTACAGTCTCAAGGATTGGAAAGAGGAAGTATCCGAAGCAGGCGCGTGACATTCGGCCGTCACCCGTCCGAGCAGCAGCGCATATCTTTTCGCAGGAGGTGGGAGGAGTCATGCGACCCAAAAAGGAGCTTCCGGAAATGAAAGTCACGATCATCGGAAAGTGGACCGAGAAACATACTGCGGCAATGGTCGCTATGGGGCACCGGATCGCCGACGACCTGGACGAGCGAGATCGCTTTTTAGAATTGAAGGTGGCGCAAAAACAGGAGGCGTAAGAGTTTCGCGGATCGTTTCGCAAGGTCATAGGGCTGCGATCCGCAGCACCCACAAATCGGACAGGCTCTAAAGAGCAGAGAAAGGAGAAAGGGATCTTGAACAACCCAACCAACTGGATGACCTCTTGCGGGTCTGAGAGCTTGATGGGCCAGGCGACTGCTACTGGGTCAAAGCAAGGCGCGTGGTGGAAGGGATATAAATACAGATTGCGCAGACGGTCAGTCAGACTCGATCCGATCTTAGAAATTATTTTACCCATCGCAATACTGCTTGTATGGTACGCGGCGATCATTTGGGGAGTGAATCACGGATGATAGTGGTCCGATCCGAGGTTGTAGATGATCTTCGTTTTGGCTCACGACGGTCCATGGGAGCTGGACCAATCACTCAGTATCGACTATCGCCCAAGGAACTGGAGGAGTTCAACCTCCGATGTCCCCCACTGGCCTCGTCCAGCGCTCCACCGCTTTGTCGGCCAAACCCCTTGACCTTGGCAGCAAGTATCGAACGAGAAAAGGCCGCGACGAACCAGATGGCCGGAAGGGCACAAACTCTCGTTCCTGAATCCGCACCCGAGGAGGTTGAGTACACCGTGAGCGCACTACCCCCACCATTGAGGCGAGCCAATTACCTCGCTCTTCGCCAGCAAGGGCAGACGCCAGAGCAAATAGAAAAAGACTTTGGTTTCACACATCGCACTCTCCGTGCCATGCGGGGGAAATGGCGATTACTCACTGAGGAAGACGAAACCGCGGCGCTCGCCGCCTTGGACACTTCTGTCGACCACATGTCCGACTCCACAGAGCCGACGGCGCCAGTTGCAGCAGTCGCTGCGGTTGATCAATCGCAGGAGTGTCCAGGGCCTAGCGCCGACGAATCATGCGTGATGATCCAGATTCCGCTGCGGGCGATCCACCAGTGGATTGAGGGAACGGGCCAAAAAATTATTCCTGCCACGAAATTGCATCGCAATGAATCTCTTCTTCTATCGTTTGATTTGGTCTTGGAGGCTCTTGGGGGGAGTTGGATGGAACTGGAGGACTTGCTCGGTGACTCGGATATTTTGGTGCATCTGCAAGGGTACATCGACCGTAAACTTGCGGTGCACCTAAAGAAGTAACCGACAATCTCAAATCGAGACTTGGAGGGATGATCATGATATACAAGGCAGAATGCCCGGAGGGCATGTCGATCCGCAGGAGCGCATGGACGTATACCCACGCGGTGATGTGGGTTCGCGACGGCGTAGTTGTGAATACGAACTGGTGCGCCAGCTATGAGCTCGCTGAAAAGCAGTCTCGTCGTCCACATTTTCCATTTTGGACACCGGAGATCGTGCCGGTTGTCCGTTTTGGGTTCGAGAATTCCAGAGAGGGGATGGTCGTCCGTGAATAGTCACGCCATGTCTGCAGAAGCAACGCGGCAGGTCAAGCATCCGGCCGGAGACTATGAATGTCAATGTTGTCACCAAAAGAATGGGCCAGGGGAGTATTTTCCGCTGACTAGTGGCTTTCCGTTTCCGTATGACTTAGCACGTTTATGTTCCGCGTGTGCCCGAGCGCACTTATTGAACCAGATTGATAAAAGGAGATTGGCAGTTTCCGAGTCCCCCTACGCAGATCCCCAGGAAACGCAAGGAACCGATGGGGTCATCTGCCCTTACTGCGGGTATCACTACTCGGACTCGTGGGAGTTCGCCGGAACTGACGGGGAGGCAACATGTGAGAGTTGCGACCGGGCATTCCACTATGAGCGGACGATTTCAGTTTCCTATTCCACCCGCAGAACTGAGGGGCAGCCATGACCAATGCGAGACGCGAGGTTATCGTCTTGACATGCCGCAAGTGCAAAAAGGTCTTTCGGTCCAGCGCGGTTCACCCCAGCTGCCCATGCTGCGGCGCGGCGCATGGCGGCCGGCAGCATGCCGCTGACTCCCTGCCGGGACGCCGTATGGTCGATTATCCGTTCGGGACGGCGCGATTGTGAAGCGCAGGAAATCTTCGTGGGAGGTGAGCTAACTTGAGCTGGTGGATCACGAGTCGTTCCGTTCGCACGCGCCTGCCGCATGTTTGCATCGGCTGTCTTGAGGCCATTCCCGCAGGAGAATACGTCACGTACACCGTGGCGAAAGCGGGGTGGGACTTCAGCGCTTACTATCTCTGCAATGAATGCGAGGAATGGTTGCGCGAGAATCCTGACTACTTCGAGGAGGGTTTCTCAGAAGGTGATATTGCCACCGCGCGTGAAGAGGAATCGCGAGCATGAAATTTCATGTTGCGATGAGGGAGGCTGGGTGTGTTGCTGGGTTTCTTGATCGGTGTGGGCATTTTCTCCGGCTTCGTTTCACTCATTGTAGTGATGTTCTTAAGAGACGACTTTATTTGGGGATCAAATAAGCCTCTCCTCTGGCTTCCCCCTCTCGCGATGCTTTTGTGCATTGTGGCAGCCATCACGGCCTACCATGTGCACTGGACAACGCGCTATGCCCAAGAGATCGCCATCATGGACGCTCGGTATGGGGCGCGAAACGTGGTGGATGTCATCGATCTGAGAGCGAGCGGGTCATACGAGGGATGGCGGGTCGTGGAGGTGGTATTGCGGGGAAAGCGGAGCACATCGTATGATCGCACGTTGCAATTATGGGTCGATCCGTCAAATGGTGGCGTCATGATGTGGTGGTGAGTGGGTGGGAGGGCAAGAACATGATTAACTCAGAACGTATATATACCGTGCTCCATTTGTTTTCAGGCATTGGCGGCGGGGCGCTGGGATTTCAGCAAGCCCGCGAGGAATTCGGGGGTCGGATGGGCCATTTCGAGACGCTGGGCGGGATCGACGTAGATCCGCAGGCGTGTGAGGACTTCCGACGCATCACGAGTGCGCCGGCCGTTGAGATGGACCTGTTCGCGCGTGAGGATTACGTCGCTTTCCACGGCCAGGAGCCTCCAGCAGACTGGACGGAAGCCACGTCTTACGACATCTGGCGTGCGACGGATGGGGAGACACCGGATGTGGTCTTTCTGTCTGCACCGTGTAAGGGGTTCTCCGGACTCCTGCCGCAGCAATGCGCCGCTGGAGACAAGTATCAAGCGCTCAATCGCCTCACGGTGCGTGGACTGCGACTGACGATCCAGGCGTTCGAGGACGACCTGCCGTCGTTGATCTTGTTCGAGAACGTTCCGCGCATCCAAACACGCGGCAACGCGCTTCTCTCGGAGATTCGCGCGATGCTCACCCGCGTTGGATACATGTTTGACGACCGGACCCACGACTGCGGTGAGCTGGGCGGACTCGCACAGCATCGCAGGCGCTATCTGCTCTTGGCGCGACTGCCGCAAAAACTGGACAGCTTCGTGCGTCTCCCGACCAAACAGCGTGTACGCGCCATCGGCCAGGTGATTGGGCCGCTCCCGATGCCTGATGATCCGGCGGGCGGGCCGCTGCACCGGATGCCGCGCCTCGCGTGGAAAACGTGGGTGCGACTCGCACTGATTCCGGCCGGTGGGGACTGGCGTGACCTGCAGCGGATCGACCACACGGCGTATCGCTTGGAATACACACCGCGAGGAGCTGGGGCGATGGGTGTGCAGGCTTGGAACGAACCAAGTGGCGCTGTGACCGGCGCTGCGGGGTGGGGGCGGAGCAACGCGGCAGCTGCAATTGCCGATCCGCGTTTCGAAAACAACGACGAAAAGACACGCCACACCACGCACTATCGACTGACGCACTGGACGGAGCCGTCTGGCACGGTGACTGGCGCAACACACGTCGCGAACGGGCTGATCAGCGTGGCAGACCCCCGCGTGAAGGCGCAAGGACATCCAGGTGGCTACGGGGTGCTGGATTGGGAAAAGGCTGCGCCGACAGTTCGGGGTGCGGCCAGGATCATGAACACATCGGCGTCAATCGCGGATCCGCGTCTTGGTTGCGCGCCGCGTTCAGGAACAATGGGTGTTCAAGGATGGAATGAACCCGCCAGAACTGTGATTGGCGCCGGAGACATCCACGCCAGTGCGGGAGCGGTCGCCGACCCGCGCATTCCTGACGACACCGATAATGGCGTCTGGGTGGCCATCGCGGAAGACGGAACCTGGCACCGCCCACTCACCACATACGAGTTGGCGATGCTCCAAGGCTTTCCTACTCACCTGCCGGATGGCACGCCGTTCCAACTCGTCGGAAAGTCGGACGCGAAATGGCGGGAGCGCATTGGCAATGACGTGCCACCGCCCGCCGCCCGCGCTATTGCTGGAGAAGCACTGCGCGCGCTCATGGCCCAAAGTGAGGGCGTGTGGCTCATGGACGCGGCGGAGATCTGGGTGGCGCCAGGAGGGAGGGGTGAGAAAAATGCGCCGAGTCGAATATGACATGGCTTGGCGGTATCTTCGCATGGTTGGTGATGCGGACTCAGCCGCACTCTATTCTTCTGTTCTTATGCTCCGCCGTGGCATAACAGTCGCGGACATGGAGCGCTGGCACCTCCAGACTCAGAAATATGAGGCACAGAGGGGACGTGGAACGAATGAATACTCCTGTTAACGAATGGCGAAGCCCTCTGATCTGGTTCGGGGGCAAGGCACGCCTGGCGCACAGGCTCATCGACCTCATGCCTCCCCATAAGGTCTATGTCGAACTCTTCGGGGGGGGGGCACATGTCATCGCGGCCAAACCGCCAACATCCTGCGACGTTTATAACGATATCGACGGTGACCTGGTGAATTTCCTGTTGGTGCTCCGCGAGGATCCGGATCGGTTTGCCCAAGCCTGCGAAACCCTTCCTTACTCACGCGCCCTCTTTGAGCGCTGGAAGTGGGAGGAGTCGCCTGACGATCCTTTTGAGCGTGCTGTGCGGTGGTTCTACGGCAACCGCTCCGCGATTGCAGGCGGGAACGCCTACAAAACAGGGTGGGCGCACAGCCGGCATGCAGGCGTTAATCCCGCGCTTAAATGGGCCAGGGTGCCAGATCGGTTTCGGTCTTTCTCAGAGCGAATGCGAGGTGTCATGATCGAATGCCGCGATTTTCGTGAGGTTTTGCGGGTCTACGACAGTCCTCAGACACTTTTCTATGCGGACCCGCCGTATGTAGGCCAAGAGCATAACTACAAGGGGGGATTCTCGGCGGACGATCATCGAGAACTGGCGGCGATGCTGGCAAACATCCGTGGGCGGGCGATGGTGAGTTATTACCCGCATCCGTTTGTGGATCAACTCTACGCTGGCTGGCAACGCTCCACACTCGGCAGCTACCGATTCGGGAGACCTGGATGCGATGTCAAGGAACAGGCCACGGAGTTAGTGCTGGCCAACTATCAACTTCTCACGCAGCCAGATCTGTTCGAAGTGGAGACGAATTTGGAAGGGTGGTGGGAATGAGCCGGGCAAAATCTGTTTTTCTGGTTTGGTCCAGGAAACGTGGCAGCATTGAGGATTGGTCTCTCGTAGGCATTGGATCGGACGAATCTAACGCAAAAAACATGGTCGATTTGTTGAGCCAGCGCGGACGGGTGGGCAAGATCCAGCCTGTGAAATGCAATATATTTCAACCGCTTACCGGAGGAGGTGTGAGAATGTTCCAGTTTGAGGTTCGTGTGGACGGATGGGATTTCGGATATCGCTGTGTGGCCAAAACGGCGGGAAAGGCGAAGTATGCGTACTATCGGTATCTACAGGACGGGATTTGGGAAACGACGTTTGCGGAGATCATGCCCCGCTTACTCGTCAAGAAGATCGGTAGAGCCAGCATTCAATCTTTCTTCGGGAATCCCGACACCTTCGCATCGGTACGCGACCAAAGAAACATGCCATTTGTCCACCAAGGCACGCGGATTGAAGTGGGCGGCAAGATGGGTACTATCGTTGGAGCGAATTCCAGCAGTAATTGGGCGGTCGTTCTTGACGGCAGTTTCCATGAGGAGTACTGCCATCCACACTGGAAGACGCGGTACTTCGATGCAAACGGACATGTGATTGCGGATTATCGGGAGGTATGACTCATGAGTGACAGCGAGCGGAAGTTGATGCGCGCTACCCGGCAAATTCTTGAGATGGTCTGCGACGGCGACGCTGTCATGTGGTCGTCTACGTCGAGGATCGGCCGCCATAACCTTACCGTGGCCGACTTGCAGCGCTGGAGCTGGTCTGACAAATTACCAACTTGTCACGCAGCTAGATCTGTTCGTGGAGGCGAATTCGGAAGGGGGATTGAAATGAGTGGGGCAATATCTGTTTTTCTGGTTTGGGCCAAGGAACGGGGGAGCACGGAGGATTGGTCTCTCGTAGGCATCGGATCGGACGAATCTAACGCAAAAATCATGGTCGAGTTTTTGAGCCAGAGCGGGAGGGTGGGAAAGATCCAGAATGTGCAATGTAACGTATTTCAACCGCAAAAGAACTTGGATATCTCTACGCCTTATACAGTCGATGAACACTGGGGGGAGGAGTCAGATGGGCATTAACAGAATGGAAGAAATCGCGAGGTGCATGGTGGCCGAAGCGATGCAGCTCCGGTCCCTCGCGCATCAGGTCGAACAGGCGGCGAAGCGCTCGAGAATTTCCTTAGGGCTACCGCCGGGTCCGGACATCAAAACATGGGAGGTAACATTATGCCGGAAATCGTGATGAGGCGATCGGACGCCATGGACAAAGTCAATAATCTCGGGATTTCGGGGTTTCTGTCCGTTTTGTCTTTTCGCTATCCGTGGCTGGGTCTGTACCAAATCAGCACATCGTGGCTGTGGAATCCCCAGTACGTTTGCAAGGCCAAAGGGGCCGATGGAGACCTGATCATCACATGGGAGCAGGCAACCCTGTTCCCTGTCGCGGGCCAGGAAGAGGACGGACTCATGGCCTCTCCACAGCCGGAAGACTCTGCGCCCTCATCGTGTCGGAATCGGGGGAAGCTGAAGGAGGTTTGATCATGGCCGAGAATGCCATGGAGCGACATGAATTCTGGTGCAGCTGCGGTGGATGCGAGGAATTATGGTGCATGGGGAGCGTCGTGATCCCCCCCAGTTGTCCTCGGTGCCGCCACGCCATGCGTGAGGTCGCGTTCCTCCAGTTCGCCTGGCAGTGGAATGAGAAAGGCAGGCGGAATCTCGTCGCGCAGAATGTTCTCCGTAGGAATTCTCAGGGAGCAACAAATCTCAAGTAAGAAAGAGGGCAGTACGATATGGCGCGCAAGGTTTTTATTTCCAGCGAGATGAGTTCGGACGACAAGCTGCTGGAAGTGGGGGAGAAGGATCAGCAGGCGGTCCTCCTCTGGCCATGGATCCTCCTCACTTTTGACGATTGGGGGCGGGCCGAGGCGAACGCCAAGGTACTGAAAGCACGCATCTTTCCGTCCCTGGACTCCCTCTCTGCAGAGGACATTGAGCGCGCCCTCCTTCTCTTTGGCGAAACGGGCCTTGTGGAACTCTATGAGGTCAGCGGTAGACGATATATGCGAATTCCGGAAGAACGCTGGTACAAGTTTCAAACACATATGAACCGGACCAATCGCCGTCCTGGCAAGGACAAAATGGAATCCGATTTTCCTGCTCCCGAGGGCATCGGCAATAACGCCCCACAGACCCCCACGGGGAACCACGGGGCCCCGCAAACCCCCGAAAATCCCCATGGTTCCCCGCAGTTCCCCGTACCTTCACCTTCTCCTTCACCATCAAAAGACCAACAGCACCAGCAACACGCGCGTGCGCGCGAGATCCCCGAAGTCACGGAACGATCTCCCGTGGAGCGAGATCCAGCGGCATACAAGGCGGTTCACAGCGTAATCGAACGGACATTCGGAATCCTTGCTACCGATTTTCAAGTTTCGCGGCTCCTGCTCTATGCGCTTGACGACCGCATGGAACTAGGTCTTGTCATCCGTGCGATCGAGCAGGCCGCGCTGGGCCAGAAGGACCTGCGGTATGCCATTCGGACACTTGGGGCCTGGCGAGAGAAAGGGATTCTGACCATCTCTGCCGCCACACAGGAAGCCGAGGAATTTAGAGAGCGAAAGGAGCTGCGTCATGGCAATGGAACCGTTCGCCCCGGTCGCGCAAGAGATTCTACAGCGAATCGAGAAAATCAGGAGCGTAGACCGCGACTCGTTGTTCCGGATTGGACACCGCCCCCCCTCGACGCATGAGAACTACGAGTGCCCCATCTGCCGAGACGAAACAGGGTATCTCGTGCAGTCCGACAATGGCGAATGTACATGGCGCATCTGTGATTGTGTGCCAAGAAGGAGGGTACAACGGTTGATGGCATCTTCCCATATTTCACCTGAATTTCAGAAAATCAGCTTTGGGAGTTTTAGGGTTGAAGGACGGCCTGCATGCGTGCTGCGCGCTTACGAGTCTGCCCAGTTTTACTCCCACAACTTCGATGTTTTGCGTCTGAGGCGGCAAAACAGCATGGCATTGCTGGGGCCCTCGGGAGCCGGAAAGACTCATTTGCTGGTCGCGGTCTCCAACGCCCTTCTCTCACAAGGGATAGGAGTCCACTACTTTCCGTGGGTGGAAGGGAGCGGCGATCTTCGTGACGCAGTGAAAGGCCACGGAGATTCCGTGACGCGCCTGCTTGGCGCTTTGAAAAACTCTGACGTTCTGTATGTGGACGACCTGTACAAGGGGCGCAAGGAGCCCACAGAATTCCAACTGGAATTCTTGTTCGACGTCGTCAATTTCCGTTACCTGAATCAGCTCCCGATCCTTGTGTCCAGTGAGCGAGATATCGAAGGGCTCTGCGAGGTCGACGAAGCCATTGGGAGTCGCATCTACGAAATGTGCAGCCATTTTCTGATTAACATGCGGCTGACAGACGGGGAGCAAACCGAGGGAATGAATTTGAATTATCGCTTGGGGCAGAGGGAGGCATAAACTTTGGAGCTAAAGCTAGTCAATGTGGGGTACGGGGCGACGGTATTTGTAGGGCGGATTGTGACCATCGTTCCGAGTGATTCATCACCAGTTCGACGCCTCATCCAGGACGCGAAGTCTCGGGGAAAAGTAATAGACGCCACCAAGGGCCGCCAGATGCGTTCGGTTATTTTCTGCGACAGTGATCACGTCATTGTCAGCTCGCTGCTCGCGGAGACGCTGGCCACACGACTCGGACACTCGGGCGCCGAGAGCGGGCCCGCATTGGTCATCGGAACCACCGCTGACGTACTGGAGGAGCAGGCATGAGGCCACATTTGCTCTTGGCCCGCAGGGTCAGCATCCCCCAGGGCGCTCGAGATGCCGCCCAGCTCCCATTGCTTCACGCGGGCCCGCACGCTTCGCCCGGCGATGCTGCCTATGTAGCCATGTACAACTACGCGATCAAATCCCATATGTACTTTGCGTCTCCTGGGCACTTCATATTGGGAATGGAAGTGTTCTTGATCGCGCTTTTCCTGGCCGCGGAGATCTCTGAGAATCGCCACCGGCAGCAAAGAGGCGGGGGTCACACATTTTCCTATGCGAAACAGGGCCGGGCAGGGGCCGCTCCACGGCGTCCGCTCTGGATCTTTCGCCCCCGCGTGCACTTCGTCGTTGGCGTGCTGGGGAATTTGGCGGCCATTGGGGCTGCCGCGGCCATTACGAAAATTTTGTTCTCTCGTAGGCGCGCCAAGGGGCAGCGAGTCGAAAAAGACCGATTGAGGAATACCACATGGTGGTTTCCTAATGGGATTCGGAGGGGGGAAGGAAAAAATAAGTGAAAAATGCGCTCAGCGCACGTGAGCTCAAAACCGACTAAAACCGGCTTAAAAAGGGGATAGAATCGGCGAAATTCGGCGGTTGCCCCCCGATGCGGCGCGCTCCAGGCTTGGTCTATGGGCGCAGTGCATTTGGCCTGCCCGCCGGGTGCGCAGGGAGCGGTCAGCGCGTGGCTAGCGGATCGCTCCTGGTCGCGAAAATTGTAGCCTCCCGGCCAGAGAGGTGACAAGTGGGAACGACACTGGGAACGACGATCAGCCTATCCACCGGCAGCTTCTTCGTCTCCTACCAGATTACATTGGGGCAAGTGCTGTTGGCCTGCATCCTCATGGCCATCTTGGTCACGATGCTGCTTCGATGGTTTGGGGAGTGGATGTACCGCTAAGGGGGAACAGACGATGTGGACCGTGACAAGTGGGGTCGCAATCGTGGCTCCATGGCTCTTGATGGCAGTGCCGTTCAGCGTTCTCGGAATCTACGCCTGGTTCCCCAGACGCCTCCGATGACGAGGACAATCCTCAACGGTCTGGTCGCCTGGTACTTCTCGTCACCCACAGTCCTCGAATTCCTGCTGATCTACGCCATGCCGGTGGCCATCGTAATGGCGATTGTGGGATATGCGAGGAGGGAATAGGGCATGTATTTCGGGAATGTGTGGGACTGGAACTTCTTCTGGTCGGTGTTTCAAAACTTCCTCGCTTCGGCCTCCCCATTTGTTCTGATTGTCGTGGCGGCGATCGTGGTCGGACTGCTGCTCAGCGTAGTGGTTCGGGCCGTGAAGGGGATGGGTCACTAATGGTGCCCATTACTGCCTCTCTCGACCTGACCACCACGCAGAACATGGATTTCTTTTACTCCGTTTTAACCTGGGCGATGGGGCAAGCGGCGCCTTGGATCATGCTCCTCTTTGCCGCCAGCGTGGCCGGGTGGGTCGTCTGGATTATCCGACGCGCCTTGGTTCCCGCGATCGACGGAGAGGAAAACCCCTATTTTGAGGAGGATGAAGAGTGAACGTCATTCCGTCAACTGGCATCAGCTTTGGCTTCACCGCGAACGACATTGTATCGAACTCGGCCGCACTCGTTGGATCGGTGGCAGGCTTTATTCTACTGGCCATGGCCCTCATGTTCGCACCCAAGCTTGTCGGCTTTATCAAAGGCGTATTCTCCCGGGGAAGCCGCGGCTAATCCCGGAAAATTGACAAGGGGGGATCGGAATGCGCAAAGGACCACTCGCAACAGCGGTCGCATGCCTTCTGATCTCCCTTTCGCTGCCGGGAAAGGCGGGTGCGTCTACCGTGCCCGCCACATACCAGCAGACATTGTATGTGGGCAACTATTGGACAGCGGCGGGAACATACAATGACAGTTTGCAGCAACAGGGCGATCCCTCAGAGGAGATTGTCGCGGATGTGTACGATTTAACGACGTCTTTCTCCGGATTCGAACTCACCGGCTATTTGCCCAGCGATGCCGAAGTGCAAATGGAGTACCTAAACAATCAGGGAACCATGATCGGAACAGCAAACATCACCTCCGCGCAACTGAACCAAGAAATTACTGCCCTCCCGACCGGAACCTGGGGAATGATCATGCATATCTATGAGCCCAGTAATTCTGCGGGGGATGTCTGGCTGACAGAGACATGGAGCAACGCGTATGCGGAAAGCACGTCCGGGGCGGTTCTGTGGGTGACTCCTCCGTGGGGCTATACCACGGCGCCCACGACCGGCTTGGGCCCAGGCTGGCCACCACCCCCCAATTGGACGCAAATCGAACAGGAAATTGGCCATGACATATGGTTCGAGGCGCCGCCCATCCCCCCTCCCCCTTCCGGGTCGAGTCAGGTGAGTGCGCCGCCCCCGATTACAGCGCCAGTTCTAACCGGGATCCCGCAAAGTCCTCCCGACCAGTCTCTGACGGTGGACTTCACGAGTGGGTACACCCCAATTACCGTTTCGACCTCCGGGAGCAGCGCGTTCGCGATCGGGGATCCAGAAAATTTGCCACACCAAGCGCCGGGCGCCATTCTCGTCCCAGGGAGCGCCCCAGCGGTCGGTTTTACCCCTGTCGCGCCCTCTTTGGTCAACTCGTCTCCAGCGCCGAGTGCGAGTGCACCCCCTCCTGCGAGTGGGCCTTCGACGCTTTTCAGCGGCTCCTACGCGGGAGGGGGGCCGCAACCGGCCGTGGGAGCGCCGATCCCCGGCACGGGGGCTATTCCTCAGACTACGCCGCCGTCTTCGGCGTCAGGGCCATTTCCGGGTAGCTTCACTGGATCTACTTACATTAACCCAACGCCGTCGTACTCAGGGGCCACGATTGCGAACGTTCCAGATCCGATCTACGGCAGTCCCTAGTCAGGAGGAAGATGCATGAGCGCTTCCGACATCTTTTCATACTGTTTGCCTTTTATCAGCGCTATGGGTCCTGCCATTCTAGTGACGGCGATCGTGGCTAATGCAGATTCCCTGATCAAGCTCCTTTATCGAACGTTCGGGCGCGACTTCCATGCTTAGCGTATTCGCGCAGGATTTATGGGCGTGGGTCTCCAAGCTTGTCAACAACGCCGTAACTGCCATAGGACAGCTCCTCCAAGGGGTCGTCAATGGGATCGGGAATTTCCTGCAGCAACTTCTCCAGCCTGTTTTTGCTATCATCAATGCTTTTTTCTACTTCGTGCAGCAGTTGTTTACATTAGTGGGCCTTCTCTTTGAATTACTGGCAGGGGTGTTTCACGTTCTGTTTGCGTTTGCAGGCGGGCTTCTCGCGACATTGACGGGAATCTCCTACAACAACAGCGCCCCAACGTTGCCAGGGGACGTGTCGGGCGTATTCGCGCACTTCCAGACTGTGTTCGGACTCCTGCAATTGGACAACATCGCCTATGTCCTACACTTCGCCATTTGGGTCTTCACGGCCTACATCGTGGTCAAAATGCTTGGAAACTTCGGGATGGGGGGAGGGGGATCATGATCGGACTGATTACCACTATCTTTCAAGGTCCGGAGCAGCTCCTTCGCCAAGCGATTTTGTACTTGTCGAATCTCGCCACCGTGGCGGCGTCCGGCATTAATCTCTCAGACTATCTGTCGTGGTTAGGAGTTCTGGATGGGGCCTGGCAGGGAACGGTGGACAGTCTGCTCGCCAGTTTTTCTCTGGTAGCCATCCTCTTTGTCACCCGATCGGCCTATAGAGCCTATCTTAGCCTGAAACAAGGCGTGAAATGGTGGTGAGTTGCGCAAATGACGCCATATAGTTACTTCTTTCAGATGGGGGCCGGATTCGTGACTGGGATCCTAATCATTGGGCTGCCGGGTCTCTGGTTTTACCGAAGATTTTTGGGGGGCGGGAGGTCATGAAGAAGGATACCGAGCATCTACCGCCAGTGAGGGAGCGCATGGTGGTTCTTGAGCACGATCACAGGACCGCCAGCATCCTTCCCGTGGCCCATGTCAATCATGAGCGAATCTTGGCAGGGGACTGCAGCGTGCCGCGAGAGGACGCCCGCGAATACATCACTCCGGAAGGGATCTTGTACGTGGTGAATGCGCCAGAGTGGTATATCCAGGAGACTCGCCACCTGGCCACGGTGGAAATGTCGAATGTCATCCGACAGACAGTCAACTACCAACGCCCCGGCGCCGCCACTCCGACAGGCTCACCATTTCTCAAGATTCTCCCCTGGCTTGTCGCGGCGGCGCTGGCCATTCTCTGGGCGGTCAAACCATAAGGGGGACGTATCATGCAAGAGGATCGATTGCAGCAGGTGATCGGGGCGGACCTGTTCACCTCCACCCCTTCCGTGGACGGCCTGCGTCAGGTCCTGCAGTTCATGGAGCCTCACGCGCAACCACTGAGCACGGAGCAGCTGCGCGGCATCGCGTACCTGAACTATCTGGGGATGCGGGATGTGCACAAAGAATATCGTGACCAGCACAAAGGCAAGCATCCCTACAGTGACTTGATCCGCTGGATCGTGGACAGCGCCCAAAGTCACGCGGACCCTGGCGTGTTTCTGCGCACCATTGAGGCGGTCATTCCGCCCGCTCCTCGAGTCGCGCCCGAGTCTTCCCAGGCCCCGCCGCAACGGAGGAGACGCTAATGCCCCATTTCATTCTCATTGAGGGCGGCCTTGGGGCCGGTAAAACGCTGATGGCTTCCGTATTGGCCCACTATTGGCGGATTCGCAGTGGCGGGGAGGCAAGGATCTTTGCCAACTACGACCTGGCGGGCGCAACGCCGTTCGATCGCGCCGATCGCTGGCTGGAGGTGGCTGACGCGCGTGGGAGCGTAATCATTTGGGATGAGGCTCAGACGCAATACGACCGGCGCCTCTGGACCCGTAACACCTTTGCCACACAAATCTTCAATATGACCCGGAAGCTGCGCGCGGTCCACGTGTTCATTAACCCGGTCGGCGCGAACCTCGATTCACGCATCTTGGACCTTGTGGAAGTGTTCATTCACGTCCGTAAGAGTCAGAATCGCGCCATCTATCTCGACATGTACGAATTTCAGGACAAGAGATTTGGCCAATGGGGTCGCCAGTTGAGAACGGCGCGAATATCGTGGGCAAGGGTCAAGCAGCTCTTCGCTCTGGAGCTCTACGATACGGATCAGATGCTCTACCCGTTCCCCAGTCCGAAGACGGAGCGCGACCAGATTCAGTTGCTGCAGCGGATCATCGATCGGCAGCGCGAGGCTGCGGCCCGAGAACGGGACGCCATCCAGTTAGGAGGAGAGCCCAGTGGCTGGATCAACCCGTCCGACATCCGCAACGCGCGAAAAGCAGAAAGACCCGCTGCGTTTGGCCTATCTCTACCCGAGCATTCCGATGCGCGTTCTGGTTCCGCGAATCCGGCGCCACCAGTATGACAGGGAGCTCATCCAGGCGGTAGACATCCTGCGGGCCACCAAGCATTGGGCAGTGCATCGCGATCTATTGAGCAGGCAGAGACGCGAGGAGTTGCGCGAGCAGCATCTGGCCATTGGCCGGCATAGCTACTATCTCGTGGCCGAAGGGGATCTGCCCGTCCGGGCCCGCGTGGTTCGGAGCCCCGGCACGTCGTGGCCCTTTATCGGTGGTCCTTTGGGGAAGGAGAATTCTAATGATGCCTGAGGTCGCGCTCCCGTTAAATGCGAGGGAGCCAGCGCGGACCATGGTCCCGATTTCCCGGCGTGATGTGACGTTCGCCGTAGGGATGTACCTGCTTTCGAGGGCCGTCATCGGGGCAGGTTCTGCCCTGTATTTATTGGCTCATCACCTCCCATTGGCGTCTCTGCCCTACATTGCTCTGGATTGGACAATGGTTCACGATGACTCAGGGTGGTATCACTTTATTGCTTCTCAGGGCTATATCCGGCAAGACACTCCCTTTTTCCCGCTCTACCCGATGGCTATGGCGGCCACCCATTATGTCCTTGGGCTCTCTCTCACCACCTCCGGACTCCTGATCGCCAACGCCAGCGAGGTTCTTTCCTTCATCCTCTTGTACCGTCTCTTCCGGGGGATCGCCAAGGATGATCGTGCGGCGCGCCTGGGGGTGTGGCTGTATGCCTTGTATCCGTTCGCCGTGTTTCTTCCCTCCCTCTATACCGAAAGCCTGTTCGTTGTGCTTCTCGTGGGTTGCTTGCTGGCTGCACGCGCCCGCCGTAATTACTTGGCGGCGATCCTAGGCTTTCTGGCGGTCCTAGCGAGAAACGAGGGCGGCTTGATCGCGGTCCCGCTATTGGCAGAGTTGTGGCGGGAACGGCGCGAAACCGGGAGATGGAACAAGCGAGGATGGGTGGCGCTGGCGAGTCTCCCCGCAGCGTTAGGTGCCTACTTGGCCTATCTGTGGATTCGGTTCGGGAACCCCTTTCTCTTCACCACAGAGGAACAGCTGTGGGGGCGCCATTTCGCGCTACCCTTCGTGACGCTGGTCAACGGGTTTACCAGCCTGCCTTGGCTGTGGCAGCACAACGGGCTTTACGGCCATATCTACTACTCTCTGGAGGCCGCGTTCGCCGTGCTGGCCGTCGCGTCTCTAGCGGTGATGTTCAAGCGAGTGCCGCGGTCGTGGTTTTGGTTCTCCGTGATTTGGGTGGCCGTGCCTCTGTCGGATCCGGCCACGGGAATGCTCTCCATCGTGGGCGGTCCTCGGCCAGTGGTGGACTACTTCTTTAGCTTGGGGCGCCTGATCATTCCGATGTTTCCCATGTTTCTGGTCTGGGGGCAGATTCTGGCCCGGCATGGAGCTGCAGCTAGGCTCATTCTTTACCTGTCCGGAACAATGTTGTGCGGCGTATCCGTCTTGATCGCCGGGCACGTGTTTCTGGCCTGAGAGAAGGGCAAAGGTAATTTCAGTCCTAGCACAGGAGGGAGGAAAGAAATGCGAACGCATAAGCGGGGAATTGGAGCTGGCATTGTTGCATGGAGATTGATAGGGGCGTGGCTGACAGGATCTAAGCGGATTGTTGGCTTGTTGGCCCTGTTGGTCGCACTCGTATTCTCTCCTGCCGGGTCTGCTTTTGCTGCTACTTCTACGCCGACTTTCGCGATCATTGACTATGTTTCGTCGTCTTCGTGGACTCTAAGTATTTCAAATGCCTCTGCTTATGTGGGCACCTCGATCTTCGTTGGCAATAGCGCTACTCCCGGAACTGCAGGGTGGGTTTTTGCATATACGACGATTACTTCTGCGAATATGACTGTTCCTTGGAACGGCACTGAGAATGTCTACAATTTTACTAATGTTGGAAGTCCGTGGACGACTTACAATACTTCGAAAGGTCTCTTCGTGCCTTATCGGATGTCTCTTAACGGCGGGTCTTCTTGGGCTACGTTTGGCGCCTTGCCTCCCGCCCCGCCCACCCTCTCTGGAACGCCCTCGGAGGGGGCGGTCACGTTGTCCTGGACTGCCAGTTCAAACGCCTCCAGCTACGTGGTGTATCAAGATGGGCTGCCTATCGCCACGAGCGTAACCGGGCTGACATATAAAGTGACTGGTCTGCATGGATTAAGCGCGCACACCTACTCGGTGGCGGGGGAGAATGCCTCCGCCACTGGCGCCCAGAGCAATGCTGTGACTGTCACCGCGATCCCCCCAGTGCAACTCACCGCCAGCGGAGGGCAGGGGGTTATCACCGGTTCGCTCTCCGGAGGCGCAGCGCCTTATACGGTCTCTGCGGCCACATACACTTGGACCATTCAGAGTTCGGGGAGTTCGTTTAGCGAGGCCGTTCCCGCAGGCTCTTATACCGTTATGGCAACCGATGCGAATGGTTTCACTTCGTCCGTGAATGTAACCGTGCAGAAGCCCGTTGCGCCCGCCCCGACCGGCGTAACCCAGTCTGGAACCCCCGGAGGAAGCGGATCTATCTCGTGGAATCCTGCGCCCAACGCCCCACCGGGCACCGTGTATACCGTCACGCAAAACGGCACCCCGATCGGTTCGACCAGTGGCTCCAGTTTGCCAGTCTCCAACTACAACCCGAACGCCGTGTATGGCGTGGGCGCGTCAGCGCCCGGCTACATCTCGGCTGCTCCTCAGACGCAGTATGGGCATCTGGGGCTAGCGTTCACGCCCCTCGATATTATCACCAACGCAGCAGCACTGGTCTGGGGCATTGGAGGGTTTTTGCTTTTGATGCTGGCACTGCTTGTGGCTCCGCGTCTTGTTGCTCTGATTCGAGCAGGACTGTCGCGTGGGAAGGAGAGTGAATCCGGCGTAGCCATGATGCTCACGGTGGATGAGGCCTATTGGTCCTCAGAAGTTCTCGCAGATCCGGTGGACGTGGATGTCTGGCGCCCTCGCACCTATGAGGCAGAACCGGCGCCGTATCATCCTCCGGTTATCCCCGAACGGAGCTTTGATCGCTACGACTACGGACGGGATCGCAACGACTAAAGAAGGTGAAGGCGAAAGGGGGGTGCATGGGGCCACCATAGGCGAAAAAGGGAGGGAAAAACAACAAGAGGATTATTGTCGGGTGCCCGCGAAACGCAGGTAGTTTCTCAGGGGAAGGGGAAGTCCGATGAATGTGATACCGCAAAGCGGGGTGACTTTTGGATTTAGTGCAGGGGATATTGTCTCCAATGCCGGAGCATTGGTCACCAGTGTGGCTGGGTTCATTCTGCTAGCCATGGCTATGATGTTCGCGCCCATGTTGGTCAGGTTTATCAAGGGGGTTTTCTCCGATGACTATGACGAGGAAGAATGACTGGAATGGCTGGAAGCGGGAGTGGCATTTCGCGATGAAGAAGGTGAAGGAGTTCCCAGTGGTCCCTAAGAAACTTGGTGTGAGTAGGGCTACGCGGACGTGGCTGCGGGAGGTGGGGAGCGCATGATATCCATCATTGTGCCCACGTACAACGAGCGGAACAACGTGACGAAGGTCGCCAAGGCGATCAAATGGGCTTTGCGCGATCATGAGTACGAGATTATTTTCGTGGACGACAGCACGGACGAAACGGAGGAGATCTTGCAACAGATGGCCCAGGCTAATCCGCGTATCCGGTGTGAACATCGCGCAAATAACCGGGGCCTGGGCGCCGCCGTGCTACGGGGGTTCGAATTGGCCCGTGGGGATGTGGTCGCAGTTATGGACGCAGATATGCAGCATCCCCCGGAAATGCTCCTTCCCATGTTTGCCCAGATCCAAGCGGGACACGACGTGGTGATTCCCAGTCGTTTCATCCCTGGTGGGAGCGACGGCGGTCTGTCGCTCCCGCGCAAGGTCATCTCGGGGATCGCGCGTACGATGGCTAAAGCGGCCCTGAAGCGGGTACGCCTGTCGAGCGATCCTACGAGCGGGTATTTCATGTTTCGGCGAGACGTCATCGAGGGCATCTCGTTGCGTCCCATAGGATGGAAGATTCTCATTGAGATCCTTGCGCGCGGACATTACGCGCGCGTCGCCGAGATTCCCTATGCGTTTGCGCCCAGGGCGACTGGTCAATCTAAGATGTCCCTAAAGGAGCAGTGGAACTTCACCAGGCATCTCGCCCACTTGGTCGCGGAGAGTCCCGACGATCGCCGGATCTACGTGTTTGCCTGCGTGGGCATCTCCGGGGTCCTGCTGAACTCTCTTGTGTATATCCTTCTGGTGACTCTGGGCCTGCCACCGGAAACTTCCGGGTTCCTGTCCGCACTGGCGGCCATGATCTCTAATTTCGCACTTAATGACGGCGTGACGTGGAGAGAGAGCCACGGAAGGGAGGCGTGGCTTACCCGTGCCTGCAAGTACGCTCTGGCGTCTGGGGTGGGTGTCGTGCTCGACGTGGGCGTTCTCTCCGCATTGGTCCGGGTTCTGGATGCGAATTTGATCTTGGCGAACTTAGTCGGGATCGGGGCTGCCACGGCGTGGAACTTCGCGGCAAGCTCCCTCTGGGTTTGGAAGAAACGGGCGCGAATGGTCTCCGGCGTGCGTGAAATACCGTAATCCGTGCGCGACGGCGTTCAGGGTGGCTGGCCGTCAGTGAGTCCTCGATTAACCGCGCGGGATCGCGGCGCGAGCGGAGGAATCTATCTGCTCAGAAGCCGTCGCATTTGACAGTCGAAGAACACGATAGGAGGAGTTGCGGCATGAGAGTAGTTTTGCTTTCCGGAGGGGTGGGCAGCCGACTGTGGCCTTTGTCAAACGGACGGCTACCGAAGCAATTTTATCCCTTATTCCGAAACGAGAATGGGGAATCGGTCAGCATGCTCCAGCGCATCTGGGGCCAACTCAGGAAGACCGGACTTTACCGGGTGGCCTCGATCTGCGCGGCAGGGGATCAGGTCTCCCTCATTCGAGAACAGCTGGGTGAGGTCTCCATTATTCAAGAACCTCATCGACGGGACACCTTTGGGGCGATCGCGCTAAGCACGTTGGCCTGCGCGTCATATTACAACATGCGGGATGAAGAAACGATCCTCGTTCTCCCTGCCGACCATTTGGCGGATGACGAGTTTTACCGGGAAGCCTCAAAACTCCCAGTCGCCCTGCGATACTCCGGCGCAGACCTGGCCACTTTGGGCATCCGTCCCAATGCGCCGCGCACGAAGTTCGGGTATTTATTGCTTGGAGAAGCCACAGCCGCAGGAATTCGCGTAAGCGGTTTCATCGAGAAGCCCTCTGCCGCTTCGGCCATCCGATTGGTGCAGGCCGGGGCGCTATGGAACTCCGGGGTTTACTGTTTTTCAGTAGGATACCTGAAAGGCATACTACGCACCCTGGGGTATCCAACGCACTACCGGGAAATGACGGACCATTATGGCGATCTTCCGATAAATAGCTTTGATAGAGTCGTGGCGGAAAAAGCTACGCACATCATCGCGAAGACGTACTTGGGGAACTGGTCGGATCTCGGCACGTGGGATTCGTTCCTTTCGGCTGGCGAGGTGGACTCCGATGGAAACTCGGTGCTGCACGACTCCGAGGGAACGCGCGTCGTGAACAAACTCCCAATGCCTGTGGTTGTCAATGGGTTGAAGGACATCATCGTCGTGGCTACGGGAGACGGCATTTTAGTTACGGGCAAATCCGCTGCAGACGCCATCAAGGACGCGCTCAAAGAGACGGGATGAGGAGGAACAAAAGCAATGAGGAATCCGCGTTTCGCACGCTCTGGAGAATTTGGTGCTGCAATTCTCTCAGTCTGGACCCTTACGGCTGCTTTGGTGATTGCCAGCCTCGGTGTCGCGGCGGCATCGCGCCAAGCTCTGCCGGGCGTGCCCCAACACGTCCGGATGGTGACATGGCACGGGGTTCCTGAATTACAATGGAACCCGGTTGCCGGGGCGATGTCTTACGTGGTAGAACGCAATGGGAGATCCGCAACATCTGCCTTATTGGCGCCCTACTACATGATGCAGTTCCCGCGCAGCGGCCAGTACGTTGTGGCGGCTTATAATGCCGTTGGGTTGGGGCGATTTAGTTCTCCTATCATAGTGAACCCGACGACGCGAAAGGCGCACTCCGGGAAATAAACGCCTGTCGGGCGCCCTTCCAGGCAGCGGACGCCTGTCTCAGAGTGCTAGTTTTGGGATTGGGGGCGGGCACAGTGGATCATTTGAAGGAACTCGACTCTTTGCGCGGGCTCGCGTCTCTGAGTGTTGTGCTGTACCATAGCACGACTTTGCTTGGCATTGGGGCGGCGGTTCCCTTCTTATACTTCTCGCCTTTGCAGGTGCTTCTGGCGGGCCACCAAGCCGTAATCTTCTTTTTTCTCCTAAGCGGGTTTGTGCTGGCCCTCCCGTACATCTCCGGCCGGCCACACAACTACCGCACCTTCCTGATACGACGCTTCTGCAGGTTGTACCCGCCGTACATCGCGGCGATCGCTTTTGGTCTCGTCATGAGGGTGCTCTTCCACAGAATCCGCGTCAATTCTCTCTGGACTGGCCAGATCAGTTGGCTCCCCATTCTGCATCAGGTATTGATGATCGACCAGTTCCATCAGAAATACTTCGACCCCGTCATTTGGTCCTTGGTCATGGAGATGCGCATAGCCCTCATCTTCCCCCTCCTTATTTGGTTCGTACTCAGAGCAAACTGGCGCTGGAACTTGCTGACGGGTTTCCTGTTATCCGCGTGCGGAATTGTCCTGCATTTGCGGTATCAGAGCAATGTGGATTTCTTCACGAATTATTTCGATACCGCGCACTACGCGCTCATGTTTATCGCGGGGGCACTGCTGGCCAAGCACCGCATTGGGCTGACCGAGTTTCTTCGCACGCGCGCAACGACCACAAAAGTTGTTGCGGGGGCGGTAGCATTCGTCCTCTATACGTGGGGGAACAGCATTTCCTGGACTTGGGGACTTGCTGGGGATCTGATATCGGATTGGTTCACAATGTTTGCAGCGTGCTACTTCCTTTTGGCAGCCTTGTCGTCGGCGAGGTTCCAAGAGTTTCTTCGAATGAGGCCACTTGTCTTCATTGGGCATATCTCGTACAGCCTGTATCTGGTGCATCTCGTCGTCTTGCTGACGCTAATGAACCTCCTCGTCCACGAGGTGCCCCCCTACTTGATCTTGGCCGGTACTGTGGCACTCAGTTTAGGCGTCGCAACTTTAGGCTATCGCTACCTCGAACGTCCGTCCATATGGCTCGGTCGACACCTGACTCGTTCACGCATAGTGGACAACCCCGAAGCACGGGCAGAGCAACGCTGCCAAACCTCCCAGGCGGTCACATAATGCTCAAAAGAGAACTGAGCCCGCGCAACCAGGATGGGGTAGTTTCGACTGTCAAAGTGTACTGATGCGCGTACCCCGTCAATACGCACCGGCAGCACCGGCAGGTGGTCAGCAACTGCAAGGCAGTGACCAAGAGAGGTTGGATTTGGCTCTGGCGCAGTGGGGCTACGGTCCCGCTTACGGACCTGGCTATGGAGTTCCACGATATGGTCCATGGGGAGGGGCTCCAGGTTATGGAGCCGGACGTGGTTACGGTGGCTGGTGGGCCGGCGGCTGGTGGTGGTGGTGGCTGGCGTTCGCCTTGGCGTCGATAAACACCTATCTATCCATAGAAGGCATCGAATCTGTTGACATGATTTTTTATTACGCGTCGGGAATCTGACATGGGTGCGATCCCTGGTCCATACTCCGATTCAGGTGCTGTCGAAAAGTCAATCTGATTTCGGGCCCTTCAAATACAATGATCCGTTCAATGATCAATCGCGCGAGTTCTTTACGTTCTGCGTTGGTGGAGATGCCCCACACGCCCCGAAAGGAGCTCAGGACCGACCTAAGGAACTCCATGTCCACGGTCTCATACTGTTTCTCTTGTAAAGATGCCCGTTTCTGTTCAATGCTCTGCTCGTTGCGCCGCAGTCCGTCAAGGCGTTGGCGCAGTTGCCCCGCAGATATGACCCCTTCCTCATACGCATTGAGCCATCTGCGCTGTTTTGCCTCGATTGTCGCAAGTTGGTCGCTGAGTTGTTGTATCTGTTCTTCGAGTGTCTGGTGATTGGCGATTACGTTGCCTGCCAGGGAGGACATGTCGTTATAGTATCTGTCTATTTCACTAAGCGCGGTTTCTTCAAGGGTCTGCGCCTGAATGATGGGTAGTCGACACGCGCCGGAGTGTGCGCGATTGACGCAGACATAGTAACGGCGCGGAGAGCCTTCGTTTTTGTTTGTGCGATACTTGGTTTCTCCCACTAGTGTGGCGCCGCATAGTGCACACCGAAGAAGACCCGTCAAACTGAATGTTCCCGTTCCGGAGCGCCTGGGCTGGGCTGATCTGCTACAGCGAAGTTCCTGTGCCGCCCTAAATGTCTCTTCAGTAATAATGGCCTCATGTTGCCCCGGCTCTATGATGGCCGATTTTTGGCGTCTGCCTGAAGGAGTTCTATAGTTATATCTTACAAACCCGGCATATAAAGGGTTATCCAGAACATATCGGAGGGCGGTGAGCGTCCAGTGTCTTCCTCTGGAAATTTGGGGTTGAGCCGGGTCGTTCAACCATCGCAAGAGCCTATGAGTTCCCTGTCCACCGGAGGTGTAGCGCTCAAATATGCTTGTGATCAGGTCAGCTTCTTCAGGCTGGACAACCAACTGCCCGTTTTCGTAAATGTATCCGAATGGGCGGTGTCCTCCGCTCCATTTGCCCTGTCTCGTCATTTCAATCTGTCCAAGTTTGGTTCGTTCCCCCAAGTTCTCTCGTTCCCATTGAGCGAGTGCGCCGACCAGGGTTATGAAGAGCCGCCCGATCGCCGTGGTTGTATCATATACTTCTGTCGCGCTGCGAAATTTAACGTTATGGCGATCAAAGTAACTCAAGAGTGTGTACAGATCTACGACAGATCTGGTTAACCTGTCCAAGCGGTACACAAGCACGACGTCAGTCTGCTTCTCTTTGGATGCTAGATCTGTGAGCAATCGGCGCAGTTGAGGCCGATCCATATTTTTGGCGCTTGCACCCTCCTCGATGTACGATTCCTGCAAGATCCACCCCTGAGATTTGACGAATGCATCAAGGCGATCCTTCTGAGCGGATATGGAGAATCCTTCGTCCGCCTGCTCTTCCGTTGACACCCGAATGTATGATCTAACAGATATACCCTCTTGTGTCACGGCGAATTCCCCGTTTCGCTTGGATTCTTTAGCAAGGGTTACCCGAGACGGAACGATTGTGACCCTGCCTGCCACATGAGTGTCGCTTCCTCAATGGAAATGGAGACCAAGGGATATTTGACATTGCCGCCCGAGTCACCTGGCCAAGCGTTATCGGCATACGTTAGACATTGGGGGTGGTGGTTTGAAGACTCGGCCCAGCATCAAGGTAATCGTAGACAATGCGCCATCTCGTGAAATTCTGGAACGGTTCAATGAGATAGTTCTCAGCATCGTGAGTCGCGCATTATCGGAAGGTCGTTCCACGGCAAACCATACAACGACTGATGCGGCGAGTGTGGACAGAGGGGCGTAGGCCTCTCCATTTGCGAAGCGTGGGCCAATGTCTTGCCCAACTACGAGTGAAGTATTGTGGTGGTCATTGTCATGAACATATGCAGGGGAACCTCCCCGTATGCTGAAGTTCCCCTATGCGTCTCCTGCACTTTTGAGCCTAATCAGTGACTTTGTATGCCTCTCTCCATCATTTTTTCCTATAAAGTGTGCGGGAAAAACGTCCCACCGGGACTCCATCAATGGCATCCTCAGGTGTCAGGAACGCCGCGCGCCTCCTGAATGGCTTCGATGCCTTCTTTCACAACGAAATAGACCAGCGCCAAACCTGCGACAGCATTCAACCACCACCAGCCAAACAGGGTGGTCAAAACCAGCCCGACGAGCAGGGTCCAGGCCATGTACGCACACACGATGCTGCATGAACCGTCTGCCTTCAGAGCCTTACTGCCAATCTCGGATCCAATGCGTTTCTTCGCCCGAGCAAGAATGGGCATCAGGAGACCCGACGCCACAGCCAATGCCAGACCCGACAGGCTCGCATCAGCGCTGCTGTGCGTGAGTAGGCCATGGGCGGCGGAGGTCACAATATATACCGCCAAGAGTAGGAGCGCCACCCCAACAACCCACGACGATGTTCTCTCAGCCCGTTTCACCTGGCTCAAACTTCCGCCGTTCATCTCAACCAGCAGTCGCCATAACAGGATCACGCCTGCAATCAGTTCAATGATGCTGTCGGCTCCAAATGCGACGAGAGCGAGCGAGTGCGCCTGGAGACCGGATGAAGTGGCGACGGCGGCCTCCACAATCATCCACAGGATGCTGAGAATTTCAATAGTAACGCCTTTTCTCAAGTTCACGACCTGAGTGGACAACATAACACCATCCTCTATTCACGATGCGTCAGGCTGACTGTATGAAAACTCGAAGCGGACAAAATGGCTGCTCCGCTGCCACTGAGCCAGGTCATGAACAGGGCGCGACCGCCCCCCAGTGTCCACACCCAATCTTTATCGTTATAATATAGTATATGCGTAATTGTTCATATAGGGTGTGGGGAATGAGAGTCAGAACGAAGCACTCGATTGCAGGGTACACAGTATGCCCATGCACGGGGAGATGTGGAGGTCCTTTGTTGTATACTGGTGCTGTCTGAAGATTCAAGACTGATAGCGGGTGAAGGTATGAAAGAGGAGAGATCCCTCAAGCTGTCGTGGGAACGTTTTGTTCAACATGGGGTTCTCAATCCGGACGTGGATGCTCTGGTTGGCGAATCCTGGGCCAGATCGAGCGCTTTTGGAGTGAATCCTCTGCGAACGGTGGGGGCAAAGTGTTTGTCTGCAACTGACTTGGAGGCGTGCATACGGCAACGTGCTGACTTCATCTCCATTTCCATGCCGCTCATGCATCATCTGTACGAGTTGTTGCAGGGCTCGGGGTTTATGGTGACACTGTGCAATGAGTCTGGAATTTTGCTCCGGGTGATTGGGGACTCCCAGACATTACAGGATGCGGAGCGCATTCGGTTTGTGGAAGGCGCCGACTGGAGCGAACCTGTCATGGGCACAAACGCCATCGGCACCTGCATTTCCTTAAACCGTCCTCTGCAGATTTATGCCGCAGAACATTACACCTTCGCTTGCCAGTCATGGACCTGCTCCGCATCCCCTGTTCACAATCCGGCGGGCGAGATTGTCGGGGTCCTGAACATGTCCGGGCCATTCGAAAAGGTTCACGCTCACACGCTTGGCATGGTTGTATCCGCTGTCAAAGCCATTGAGAATCAGCTTAGTCTGGGAGAAAGGAATCGCAAGAATGAGATGATGCAGCGTTACCTGGAAGCTACAGTGAACGCTTTGACCGATGGCGTGGCGATCCTTGACGCCTCCGGGCTTGTATTGAAAGTGAATGATCTATTCCTGCAATTGCTGGGATTGAGGGAAGAGCAGGTGATGGACCTGACGCTTGGTCAACTCGTCGATGATCAGGGCCAGAACAGTCGCTGGTCTGTGCAGGGGTCTTTTACACATCGAGAATTAAACCTCTCCGTGAGGCCAACGGGGAAAACCGTGCATGTGCTGGCAACCAGTCAACCGATTTTCGGATCACAGGGAGAAAAAATGGGGTTTCTCGTGATCTTTAAGCAAATGAAACAGGTTCGACAATTTGTCAATCAGATGATCAACAGTCATGCGAAGGTGACTTTCGCTGACATTCTTGGCGACAGTCGCGAGTTTATGGACTGTGTGCGAGAGGCTAAACTGGCGGCCAAAACCGATGCGACGATTGTGCTCATGGGGGAAAGCGGTACGGGCAAGGACTTGTTTGCACAGGCGATTCACTGCGAGAGTGAGAGGAGGGACAGACCATTTATCGCCATCAACTGTGGAGCCATTCCGCGAGACCTGCTTGGCAGTGAGTTGTTTGGTTACGTGGAGGGCGCTTTTACAGGCGCGCGTAAAGGGGGCAGCGCAGGGAAATTTGAACTCGCAGACGGCGGAACGCTCTTCCTTGATGAGGTGGGCGAAATGTCGCTTGAGATGCAGGTGTTGTTGCTTCGGGTTTTACAAAACCGGGAAGTGGTCCGCATCGGTGGACATGAGGTGATCCCGGTTGACGTGCGCATTGTCGCAGCCACGAACCAGGATCTTCGCAATGAAGTGTTGCAGGGGCACTTTCGCGCTGATCTGTATTATCGATTGAATGTCATGCCCATCCAAATTCCGAGTTTGCGTCAGCGCAGGCAGGACATCCCACCGTTGATTGAGCATTTTACCAGACAGTTTAGTGTGCGACTCGGACGCGATGTCCGCGCGGTGTCTCCAACGGCAGTGCAGATCCTCACTCACGCCGAGTGGCCGGGAAACGTTCGGGAGTTGCAAAATGTCCTTGAAAGGGCGGTTCTAAAGACCAATGGACCAGAGTTGCTGGCGGAAAACTTGCCAGCGGACCTGCGCGGTGTGAACACGACTACGCCAGTGGAGGCTACACACACTCCGCTAAGGGAAGAAATCAAAAAGGACGCGCTCGTTCGATCGATTCAGTACTGCCGTGGCAATCTCAAGGAAGCGGCCAAATACCTTGGAATTTCACGAAGTACCTTGTATCGGCAGATGGACAAGTTTGGGTTGCGTTAGACTGTGTACTGTTTTGTGTCTGTAACGGAATAGCGTGTACCAAAGTGTTCCGGGGTGGAACACTTTTTCTGTTGGGCTGTTCCCATCATTGGCGCTGGGGCAGCCTTTGCAGTCATGGTACGAACCTTGCATAGAAACTGCGTGGAGGGTGCATTCTGTCCTGAACACAATATTGAAGGAGGAGAAGAGATTGTCCATACCGCTTGAGAAGTTGAAGTGGATGTACGAAACGATGGTCAAGATTCGTCTCTATGAGGAAACCATGGTGCAGGTGTACATGGAAGGAAAGAATCCTGTGTTTAACATCGGGGCGGGCACGGTGCCGGGAGAAATGCATCTGGCCGCTGGGCAGGAGCCGGCGGCGGTTGGCATCGGCGCTCATCTCCGAAAGGAAGACACGGTTACGGCGCCTCATCGGCCGCATCATAACGCCATCGCCAAGGGCGTTGATCTAAACAGGATGACGGCTGAGATATTTGGCAAGGAGACTGGACTTGGTAAGGGAAAAGGGGGGCACATGCATCTGTTTGATACGGATGTCAAATTCTCCTGTGGGGGCATAGTAGCTGCCGGTATTCCGCATGCGGTGGGCGCCGCGCTGGCCGCCAAGATGAAAGGGAAGGACTGGGTGGCGGTCGCGTTCATTGGCGAGGGAGCAGCCAATGCCGGCGCCTTTCACGAGTCCCTGAATCTGGCGGCCGTCTGGAAACTTCCGCTGATTGTGGTTGTCGAGGATAATTCGTATGGGATCTCCGTTCCCAAGGCGGTTTCCACGGCCGTGCCTTTTAACGCGGAAAGGGCCAGTGCATACGGCATCGCGGGTTATTACGTTCGTAACAACGATCCCGTAGAGATGTACCGCGTTTCCGAAGACGCTGTCAAACGGGCAAGACTTGGTGAAGGACCAGCCTTGATCGAGATTGAAACCTATCGCTATCTCGGACACTTTCAGGGTGACCCCGAAGTCTATCGTGGCAGAGATGAGGTTCCCGCGTTGCGTGAAAAAGATCCGATCGTACGGGTGAAATCACTGTTGGTGGAAGAGGGGGTTGCGCAAGGCGAACTGAACGCCATGGAGACGCGCGCGCGCCGTGCGGTCGACGAGGCCTACCAGTTTGCCCGTGAAAGCGCATACCCGCATCCTGGGGCTGCGCTGGAAGATGTGTTTGATCTGTCAGCTCAGTAGGGCGCTCGGTTATTGCCGTGGACACAGACTATTTGCGGAATATGGGTTCCAGATAAAGGAGGAGTCACGTCGTGAGTACGGTTCATAGACGGTTGTTGACCGGCAACAAGGCCATGGCAGAAGCGATTGCCCAGGAAATGGAGCGCGACGAGAACGTTTTTGTCATGGGGGAAGATGTCGGAGCGTATGGCGGTATATTTGGATCCGCTGAAGGCCTCCATCAAAGATTTGGGGCGGAACGCGTGCGCGATACGCCGATTTCGGAGACAGCCTTTATTGGCGCGGCCATCGGAGCGGCGGCTGAAGGCATGCGACCCATTGTAGAACTTATGTTTGTTGATTTCTTTGGTGTTTGTATGGACCAGATTTACAACCATATGGCGAAAATTCATTACATGTCGGGGGGTAATGTCAAACTTCCCATGGTGCTGATGACGGCCGTCGGCGGGGGGTACAGCGACGCCGCTCAACACTCGCAAACTCTGTACGCCACATTTGCGCACATGCCAGGGCTCAAGGTGGTGGCTCCAGCGACTCCTTATGATCTGAAGGGAATGATGGTTTCCGCCATCCGGGACGACAACCCGGTGATCTTCATGTTTCACAAGACCCTGCAGGGTCTCGGCTGGATGGATCAACTCGACTACTCGGTCGGCCATGTTCCAGAGGAAGAGTACACGGTGCCGCTTGGGAAGGCTAATGTAGTCCGGGAGGGCAAAGATGTCACCATAGTAGGTATCCAGATGACCATGCATCACGCTGTTGAAGCCGCCAACCAACTGGCGGTAGAGGGTATTGAAGCGGAAGTGATTGATTTGCGGTCTCTTGTGCCGCTGGACAAGGAGACTATCTTGAACTCAGTGCGTAAAACTCACCGCCTATTGGTCGTGGATGAGGACTATCGATCTTATGGGATGACAGCAGAAATTGCGGCGATAGTAGCGGAGGAAGCCCTGTATGACCTGGAAGATCCCATTTTGCGTCTCGCCGTGCCGGATGTGCCGATTCCGTACAGTCGTCCACTGGAGCAGGCGATTGTTCCAGGTGTCAAGGAGATTCGCAAAGCGGTTGAACAACTTGTGCGCCATTAAATATGCTGCAGACGGAGGACGAAGCAGTGCTTGAGTTCAAACTGCCGCAAACGTCAGAAGACATTGCCGAAAGCTTGATTGTCATTTGGTATAAATCTGAGGGGGAGTATGTTCAGGCGGGGGAAACCCTGGTTGAGGTTCAGACGGAAAAGGCCACCTTCGAATTGGAAGCTCCTGTCGCCGGCATGGTCAAGGAAATTTTGATCAAACGAGCGGAGGTTGCTGTGGTCGGAGATGTTCTGGCGTTGATTGAAACGGATCTGACTCATGGTGCGGACGTGCGTAGTGAGTCTGTCCATGAGATTGCGCAAGGCGAGGAGGTTCACGAGCCAGCGCCTTTTGCGGAAGCCTCCGGAACGCGCGGTGATTTTGTGCCGATGACACCCCGTCTGCGACGGCTGGCACAGCAGTTGGGCGTGAACCCCGCAATGGTGGTGGGAACGGGTGCAAACAGCCGCGTGACTGAGGAGGACATTCGCGCCTCGGCGTCGAGCCGCTCGGCCGCCGCGGCATCGAGCGGCTCAGCCTTGGGTTCCCTGAGCGACTCGCTGGAGACTGCCGGGAGGCAAACTGAAGATGTCATCGGCATCAGCGCGGTACGTCGAACCATAGCGGATCGAATGCTGCAAAGCCTGCAGCAAAGCGCCCAGTTGACAATCACCACCTGGGCGGACGTCACGGTCCTGGCTCAAAAACGCAAGTTGCTCGCTGCGAAGGCGAGTTGGAATGATTGGGTTTTGCGAGGTGTCTGCATGGCTCTTCGCGAGCATCCACATGTCAACGCGAGTTGGACGGATACGGGAATTGTCCATCATCCAGACGTGAACCTCGGACTGGCGGTCGACACGGATGAAGGGCTGTTTGTTCCAGTGATTCGGCATGCCGATCAATTGACATTGCAGGAAATCCACCAAGAGTCGAGTCGTCTGGCAGAGCAGGCGCGGCTGCACAGACTGTCCGCGCATGAGTTTACTGGAAGTACTTTCACGGTAACCAATCTTGGTGGATATGGAATTGGATTCTTTACTCCCGTCTTGAATCCGCCAGAGGCGGGCATTCTTGGCGTCGGAAAAGTGGAGGAGCAGATAGTTCTCGACATTGGTAATTTCGAAGTGCGGCAGAGACTGCCGCTCAGTCTCACCTTTGACCATCGGGTTCTGGATGGCGGACCAGCAGCGAGGTTCCTGCAAACCCTGGTTCATGTGCTGGTCGAACCGGACAATATGGTTTGACGACGCTGTATAACAGGGGGTCTTTTTCGAACACCATGTGTTCGCCTGGATTTTCGCGCTGGCATTTCTGTGGTGGTAAATGATTGATATATGGACCAAGGCGTCTGTGTCGCGCCTTGGTTTCTGTCGTTTTATGCGTTTTATGCGTTGTATGGTGATCCGTTCGGTATGAGAGATCTCTCCAGGGCGATGGTGCAACGATCCAGCGGGCCAGCATTGCTCCAGGCGACCGGATGGGATAAGCTAGACTATGATGTGGATTTTTGCAGATGAGCAGCTGATTCGAGCACCGGAGAGGAGCAACTCATTTTGAGTCATCGTTTTGGCCCCGAACACATGCAACGTTTGCTATCGCCTGAGCGCCACCGCTTGCTGCCCCCCGAAACTGTATTGACTGAGTTGTCTGTTGGATTTCTGACCAGTGTGGCCGATGTGGGGGTGGGTCCGGGTTATTTTGCAATTCCGGCGGCCCGCAAGACGAAGGGCATCGTATACGGGATTGATGTAGAACCAAAGATGCTCGCGGCCCTGCAACAGCGTGCGGCAGAAGAAGGTCTGACCAACGTTGAGACCCTTGAGGGCGCGGCGGAGACGATTCCGCTGCCTGACAGGGCTGTGGATCGCACGCTGTGCGCCTTCGTATTGCACGAGGTGCCGGATTTGGACAAGGCGTTGCGCGAACTGCGCAGGATCACTAAGGCTGACGGCTTGCTCTGCGTGGTAGAGTGGGAAAAGCAGGAGACATCGTTTGGGCCTCCGGTTGCTGACCGCCTTGCCAAGCATGACCTAAAGACGGCTCTGGAGAAACTTGGAATGACGGTGGTCAAAGAACGAAAACCAAACGATGCTCATTATCTTTTGGTCTGTGAGAATCGTTAGACGCGTCGCGCCCTCTGTTTGCTGACGAGGTGGAGTTTTACCCATAGGGAGGTTCAGACACGAAAAATGGTCATCGCCCGCTTGGGGCGATCGCGCCGCCAGACTGCAACAGAGACTCCGGGAGAGCGAACGCAAATCGCCGTTCCGGAGTTTTCGGTGTCTACCAGCATGCCGTGTTCTTGCGACCTGATCGGGCGACCATAGGGCGATGCAGGAACCGCAGACGCCTTGTCGAAGTAGGTGTATACAGGATACACCCAGATCTGGAGGTGGCACGTGAACGCATTTCGATTCTTGCACACTGCGGATTTGCATCTGGGCACCCCCTTTAGCGGGCTGGCGAAACAGCTGCCCCAGGAGTGGTTGCGCCGGGTTCAGACGGCGTCTTATAAAGCGTTTGACCGAATCGTTGACATTGCGCTTGAAGAGAGAGTGGATTTTGTCACAGTGGCGGGCGATCTGTTTGATTCAACCCGTGTGCCGATGGCCGTTCAGTTTGAGTTGGCAAGAGGATTTGAGCGGCTTCGGGATGCGGACATTCGGGTGTTCGTGAGTCATGGAAACCACGATCCGCTTGGTCGCGTGCGTCCACTCGCGTGGCCTGACAACGTCACTGTGTTTGCGGCTATGCCTCCCGTTCCCGCACCTGATTATCGAGTGCCGTCGACAGTGTTCACGATACGCGATACGCGCGTTCAGGTCAGCGGATTCAGCTATGGACAGTCAGAAATATACCAATCGCTGGCGGCCCATTTTGAACGTGACGCGACAGCTGATTTTGCGCTCGGATTGTACCATGGAGCGGTGGGCCAGGCGGGCGACCACGCCAATTACTGCGCCACGCGCCTGGAGGACCTGATGCGCAGGAACTTTGACTTTTGGGGTCTGGGGCATATTCATAAACCCGCTGTGCTGCGGCCGCACAGTCCTGCGGTGGTGTATCCGGGGAATCCACAGGGGAGACATGTGAAAGAGGAGGGAGAACGCGGGTGCCTCATCGTCTCGGTTGACAGATCGGGGCGCGTGGAGATGAAAACGCGCGTGACGAGCACGGTAGTCTGGCGCGTACTGGAGACGGATATTTCCGGGATCCACGACTTGGGCCAGGCGGTTCAGAGTGTTTTGCGCAGTGTGCGGGAAGCGGCTGCCGGGGCGGGCGCCGCCTATGTGGTCAGAGTGATCGTGAAGGGTGTAACCGCGCTGCACAGGGATCTGGGGGCGCAGACTGAGTTCGAGTCAACGCTCGAGCAGGAAGTGATGAACGCATCGCTCCCCGTGCTGCTTGAGGGTGTGGAGATTAAAACGAGGCCGCCTGTCGACATCGACGTATTGGCCGGGAGCAGTGAATTCATCGGGGAGTTCTTGCGCAGTGTGCGAGTGTATCGGGAGGATGCACAGGCAGCCAGACGATTTTTGAAGCCGGTGTTGAATGAGGTGTTTCATGATGGCCACGACCTCTCTCTCGATCGTCTGTCAGACGAAGAGATCCGGGAACTCCTGGAAGCCGCTCAGAGTCTCGTGTTGCAATACGTGGGGGAAGGAGGGGTAAACGGGTGAAACTGCGCGCTCTCTCACTGTACAATGTCGGCAAACACAATGGTCCGGTTCTGGACCATCTGCCTGACGGCATGACAATCGTGTTTGGACCCAATGAGGCGGGAAAGAGCACCATTTTGGCCGGACTTCGAGGGGTGTTGTTTGGAAAGGCGATCATTGCGGAGAATACTGCGCTGCTTGGTCAGGCGGCGCGGGGAACGGCCTCCTTTGAACTGGACGGGATACAGGGTCTGTGGCGTCTCGAACGCGCATTGACGACAGCCGGACGCGGTCGACCGATGCTCACGTCGCCGACCGGAGAGAGCTATGTGGGCGATCCGGCCATCAGGGAAGCAGTGCCAGTGCTCGGACTTGTAGAGGACCTCATCTATCGTTCGGTATTTACCTTCCAGCTCGCTGAATTGGAAGGGATCGAGCAACTGAATCAAAGTCTGCATCGACGCATCTACACGGTTGGCCTGCTCGGGTCACATTCCCCAGTGGAAATCGAACAGATATTTGCAGCGAAGGCGCGCGACATCTTCAGTTCTGACGGACGGGCTCGCAACGCCCGACTGCGTCAATGTCTGGCAAAATTGGCGGAGGCGCGATCACAGGAAGCAAACCGTTCGGATACGCCAGAGGCTTACATGGAGCTTACCAGGAAACTCGCGCTCGCTCGTGACAACCTTGCGCGCGAGATAAGGACTCGGGAAGTAGAGATCGACGCCCGACGGCTCCGCTTGCGAAGAGATGTGGAGCTGTATCCCATCCACCAACATATCGTCCTGCTCACGGAAGAGCTGGCGCCATTCGCTGGAGTGCCAAGAATCACCGGCGCACAACGTGAGATCGTCAGCGCTTCAACGGCCGCGCTCGAACAGGTCGAGCGACAGCTCAACCAGCATGTCGAAACATTTGAGGCGCGCAGACGGGAACATGACGGAATTGTCATCGATCAGCCGGCGCTCGCGCTCGCGACGGAATTACAGGCGCTCTACAGGCAGGCCAGCGGCGTGGAAGAGCAGTTGCGCCATATCGCCGCACGCGATCAGGAACTGGCGGAACTTCATCGCGCTTCGCGCTCACTGCGGGGCCAAATGTCTGCGCACATGACGGATGAAACTGTCAACAACGCCGATTTCGGCTCTGTTGCGATCGACAAGGCCAAGCGTTTCGGTGAACAATTGCAGGCAGCTGTCAATAATCGGGACAATGCGGCGCAAGAGGCGAATCGCTGTCGGGAATTGGCCGCGCCGGCAAGGAGCGACCTGCCCGATTCCTGGCAAACGGAAAGTGCTGCGGATTTGGAACTTCAGAGTACTCAGTTGGAGGCAGATCTGACTGATCTTCAAGATGACGCCACGCGTCTGAGTGAACTGCGGGAACGGATGATGGCGCGTGATCGCCTTCTGTCAGACAGGGATGGTCGGGAAAAACACGTCGCTGTCCTGCTTGAGCACGGTAACTCAGGTCGCGGCGCGGCCCTCTCGGTACTGGCGATCGCCTCGTGTCTGCTGATCGTATTGGGAGTTGCGGCGCTGCTGCACAACGCTGTGGTCTCGGGTCTAGGCACCATTGTCGTGGGGTTGGCCCTGTTTGTCAGCGGTTTCGTGTGGGTGCAAAGAGTGCAGCCCAGGGCCGCCGTCGACTCGGCAGCCGAGGCGCAGCGTGAATTGGCGCGCTGTGACAGTGAATTGGCTCTGGTTAACACGGAGATTGGAAAACTGCAGAAAGCCCTGGTTCATGTAGTTGTTGAGCTTCTGGGCGCGGCTGAATTCGTACGGGCTCAGACTGAACTTGCAGTCAAGATCCGTTCTGTAGAGGCGGAGCGAAAAAATATCGATGACACCAGGGGCAGACATGCCCAGTGGCTTTCGCGGACCAACGAATACCGGGAGGCTTTGGACAAGCAGCAACGGACCTTGCGGAACTACGAGGATGTATGTGAATCGTGGCGCGCCTTTTTGGAGAGATTCAGTCTGCACGGCTTTCCCTGTGCTGTGCAACCATTCCTGGAAGAAGCGCGATTGGTGAAACAGTGGCGGGAGAATCGCGATGATATTGAACACAAACAGCAGGTTCAGGAGATTGACACACAACGAGTGATTGGCTTCAACGAGTCGGTCCAGCGAGTCTTGGCCCTTCTGTCAGACACCGACAGTGAGGGAGTGGAGGTTGCTGCGGCAAACGCGGCTAATCCTGATGGACGTGAACTGGACGCTGTTTTTACACGTTTGAAGACAGAGCTGGAGTTGGCTCTGCGAGCCGCGCAGGAAGCTCAGGAGGCAGATAGAAATAGGTTGACCTTACTGGACAAGCTGGCCGACAGCGAACGAGTCATCGAGGCCGACCGAAGTGCCCTGGGAATCCATAAAGAGCGCAGAGAGCAAGTGTTTTTAGCTTTGGGCGTTACGACTCGGGAAGAATTTGATCAACTTGATGCGATCCATCTTGACCGCGAGAGACTCGACAAGGAGCTGCAAGGTGAGCGGATGCGGGCGTATGGCATTTGTGGGGGGCATGACGCCTACGATTTACGTGTGGAATCTCTCCGTGGTGTGACGAAAGAAGATCTCGATGCTGCGCTCGTGTCTGCAGAGGCAGACTGGCGGCAATGCCGCCAGGAAGAAGAAGCGTGCATTCAGGATATTACCACTCTGGAGGCCGAACTGCGATCCTGGAATGACGGAGTGGGAGCCATGGATGCGGCCTGGACCGTTGCAACCCTTGAAACGGAACGGCAGCGACTGGCCAGATCCTGGGCAGTGTACAGAACTGCGGAAGCGCTAATGCGAAGCGCCAGGGAGACTTTTGAGCGTGAGCGCCAACCGCAGGCGATCAGGGAAACCACGGAGATCTTTACGCGCGTGACACAAGGGAAATACACTCAGTTGGGCATCAACGTCGCCAATGCAGACAAACCTGAACTGATCTGTACGGATCGTTTTCAACGAGAGTGGAATGTGAGTCAATTGTCGCGCGGTACGAAGGAACAGATCTATCTTGCGATGCGGTTGGCTTTGATTCGCGACTACGCGCAACGAGAACTGATTTTACCGATTGTTCTTGACGATCCAATGGTTAACTTTGATCAGAAACGTCTCCGGGAGTACATGCATATATTGGCGCAAGAAGCGCGTGCGCGACAGATGATCTACTTGACTTGCCACGACACTGTATTGGAAGCCGCCGCCCTGGAGCAGGAAGAGGTTCACGTCATACGCCTCGAATAACTCAATGGCAACGCGGACGTGAGTGTTGACGCATAGGCCCGTGACTGTTGTTTCATACTACTCCTGCGCCACTTAGACGAGCAGCGAGGAGTGATACCATTGGCCAATCCAGACGACCGTCGTGACAATGTAGAAAAACTGCAGAACCACATTGCGGACACACAGGATAACTTACGCCATGCTGAAATGAAACTGCGCGCCCACGAACATGAAATGAGCGACCGCGACAAGGCTGATATTGAGGCCAAAAATGAGCGCAGGCGGAACAGCATAGAAGGGTTCCGTCAGGAAATTAAGGACGAGAACGAACAGGCAAACCGCAGAGACTAACCAAAAATCCAGCCGCAAACCCCCGGCTACCGCCGCGGGGATAAGGCGGTTTCAGGCATTCCTGTACAACGCGGCGCGACTGTTGGCAGCAGATGCAAATCTTCTCCATAAAAGTTTTACCCTGAAATGCCTTGACGTGGGTAGTCGATTTTTGCTATTCTACTCGTGTTCTCCTTTTTGTGCCCGTAGCTCAGCTGGATAGAGCGTTTGACTACGAATCAAAAGGCCGGGAGTTCGAATCTCTCCGGGCACGCCATCGTTAGCCGAA